>DGIT01000093.1 GCA_002386465.1 Burkholderiales bacterium UBA4615
CCGAGGTATGACCGGGCATGTGGAAGGCGCGAATGCGCGCACCACCCACGTCCCAGGTAGCCCCGTCGCTGTAGGCCTGGGCATCAGGCCGGGCGGTCCAGCTGAAGTCGCGCTGCACCTTGATTTTCATGTCATCAAGGACCTTCTGCGGATAGCCGTAGTGGCGCGCCAGCCCTTCCCAGCTGCGGGCCGCCTGCACATCAGCCTCGTGCACATGCACGGCCGCCCGCTTAATGCGATGCAGTCCACACACATGGTCTTCATGGACATGCCCGAGAATGCACAGGTCCGCATCGTCAAATGCCGCACCGATCCGGTTGGCCACCGGCGGCGAATCGAAGACCGCTCGGGTGTCGGTGCCGCGCACGATCACCTGGTTGCCATCGGGGTACTTGCCGTTCTTTTCCCCAAAAAACACGGTGACCGGGCCGAAGTCGAGCGAAGGCACAGAGGAAGCAGAAGTATTCATGAGCGAGACCTTGCGAACGAAGGGGTGACCAGGCCCAGGGTGAGCGCAGTGCCGATCAGCACCACGGCACACCCCAGCACCATACGCAAGGTGATGGGTTCGCTCAGATACAGCGCACCCAACACCATGGTGACGGCCGGGATCAGGAAGGTGACCGAGGTGGCGCGCACCGCCCCAATGGCACTGATCAGACCGTAATACAGAATAAAACCCAGCCCTGAGGACGCCACGCCCAAAAACGCCACTTCGGCCCAGGCTTTGAGAGAAGGCGGCTCGGCAGGCCAGGTCATCGCGGCAACGGGCGCCAGCACCAGCGCTGCTGCGGAAATGGCACCGGTGGCCGTGGCCAGCGGGTCGACCCCGGCCAGCTTGACCCGCGCAAAGTTGGACGACACGCCCCAGAGCACGGTCATGGCAATCGTGATCAGAATGGCCACCGACGCATCGTCACGCACACCCACCTTGTCCCAGACCAGCACCGCCACGCCCGCCAGTCCAATCACCAACCCGGCGGCCCGCAAGGGCGGGATCGGCTCACGCAACCAGATCCATCCCACAATGGCTGAGAAGATCGGCGCGGCTGACTGGATCACTGCCATCATGCCGGCCGTAATCGAAAGCGCCGCATAACCCAGACCGATGAAGGGCAGCGCGGTGAAGGCAATGCCCATTACCGCGATCGGCTTCCAGTGCTGGCGCATGGGCGCCAGACCGCCGCGCCACAAGGTCAGCGGGAGCAGAACCAGCAGGCTGCCGAGTGCCATGCGCAAAAAAATCATCGGTCCAGCGCCAAACGCCGGTGCGGAAGAGCGCATCAACAGGTAGGCACCGCCCCAGAGCAGGGCGAGCAACAACAGTCGGGCAATGTCTGGTGGGCGCATGGGAAAGGTCGTGTCAGCCCCCGATGATGCCTGCCATCGACCAGCTCACCCAGTCAGACGTTCCACCTTGAGCATTCATTATTGACTCATCGGTCAGTAAGGCTGTACTCTTGCTGACCGATGAGTCAATAAGACGGACCGCGATCCTGTCCTTTTGTCGTCTCCCGCTTCATTTTCCCTCCGATGCTGCCCCGACCGCTTTTGCGCTTTGTTCGCCCCGCATGACGCCTCCGGCTTCTCCTCATCACCACGACACATCGGCCGCGCACCCAGGCCCGGGCGCGCCGCGCTGGGCCCGACGCAAAGACCAGCGGCCTTCTGAAGTGCTGGCGGCCGCGCTCGATGTCTTTGTGCGACGCGGCTATGCGGCGACGCGGCTCGAGGATGTCGCCAGCCGGGCAGGGGTGTCGAAGGGCACGGTGTACCTGTACTTCTCCAACAAGGAAGAGCTGTTCAAGGCTCTGGTGCGCGAAACGATCGTGGTCGAAATCGACCGCTTCGGGCGCGAAATGGCCGACTCAACCGTTCCGGCGGCCGAGCAGATCCGCGCCGCCCTGTTTCGCTGGTGGGATGTCTTTGGCAGCACTCAGCTAGGGGGCATTGCCAAGCTGATCATTGCTGAGGCGGGAAACTTTCCGGCGCTCGCGCAGTTTTTTCATGACGAAGTCTTCGGTCCAAGTCAGCGGCTGATCGAACACATTCTGGAAAGTGGCATGGCTCGCGGCGAACTGCGCCGCACGGACGCTGCGGTCATGGCCCGCCTGCTGCTCGCGCCGCTGCTGATGAAAACGCTTTGGCAGCAATCGTTCGTGCAGCACTGCAAAGTTGACTCAGACATCGAACCCCAGCGCCTGCTGGCGACCCACCTGGACATGACGCTGTCCTATCTTTCTTTCGATCGCACATGAAACGATTCGCAGCAGCAGCCGTCGTGCTCGCTCTGGCCGCCGGATGGTGGGGGTGGGGGCGTACCCGTACCGCAGCCGCCCCCGCAGCGGCCCAAACGGCCCCGCAGGCCGTCGCGCCCGCACCACTTGAATTCTCCGCTGCCGACATCGTGACGGTCACGCCCGGGCCGCTCGCCCGCAACGTACCCATCACCGGGACCTTGCGACCGGTCAATCAGACCATCGTCAAGGCGAAGGTCGCCGGCGAATTGCGCGAGCTGCAGGTCCGTGAAGGGGATCCTGTGAAGCAGGGGCAAGTGCTTGGGCGTATCGATCTCACCGAATACCAGGCACGACTGGCCGAGCGCCAGGCTCAGCTTGTGGCCGCTGAATCGCAAGTCAGCCAGGCACGTCGCACACTGGACAACACCACAGCGTTGAAAGACCGCAATTTCGTCTCGCAAAGCGCACTGGATGCGGCGCGCTCGGGCTGGGAGGTGTCAGTGGGCAACCGCGATGCGGTCGCGGCCCAGCTCACGCTCGCACGCAAGGCCATGGGGGACGCGATGCTGATCGCGCCGATCAGCGGTGTGGTGGCCGAACGCTTTGCCCAACCCGGTGAAAAGCTGCCCGTCGACGGCCGTGTCCTGTCGATCGTCGATCTCTCGCGCATGGAAATTGAAGCCCCAGTGCCAGCCGCGGAAATTGGGTCCGTGCGCATCGGCCAGTCGATCACTCTGAAGGTGGAAGGCGTCTCGCAGGCGCAGATCGGAAAGATTGTGCGCATTGCGCCAGCCACGCAGGCGGGCACCCGTTCGGTCCCGGTCTATATCGCCATGGAAAACCGCGACCCCAGCGTGCGCGCAGGCTTGTTCGCTCAGGGCCGCCTGGCAATCGATCAGCGCGAAGGCGTGATGACTGTGCCCGCAGCAGCGATCCGTGATGCCGGTGCGCGCACGTTTGTGTACGCCATCGTGGCCGACAAGCTCGTTGAGCGCGATGTGCAAACCGGCCTGCGCGACGACTCACGCCGTGGCGGCGATCGCGTGGAGATTGTCTCCGGTGTAAGCGCAGGCGACCGAATCGTCGCCACCAACCTCGGGCGACTGCGCGTTGACAGCCCGGTGCGCATCCTGGCTTCGCGCGCTGAGGCCGGCACCGCGCCGGCCGGCAGCCCGCCTTCAAACGCGAATCGCTGAGACCCGCCTGCCATGTGGTTCACGCGCGTCTCGATTGCCAACCCGGTTCTGGCCACCATGATGATGCTGGCCTTCGTGGTCCTGGGCCTGTTTTCCTACAACCGCCTGCCGGTCGACCAGTTCCCCGACATCAACTTTCCGGTCGTGGTGGTCTCCACCGAATATCCGGGCGCCTCGCCCGAGATCGTCGAGAGCGATGTCAGCCGCAAGATCGAAGAGCAGGTCAACACGATCAGCGGCATCAATCGGCTGTCGTCGCGTTCGTATGAAGGCGCCTCGGTCGTCATCATCGAATTCGATCTGGTCACCGATGCCGCACGCGCCGCACAGGATGTGCGTGAAAAAGTGGCGCTGGTGAAAGTCGGGTTCAAGAAGGAAGTCAAAGAACCCATCATCTCGCGTGTCAACCCGGACGAAGCGCCGGTCATCTCACTGGCCATTCGCTCGGCCACGCGCGACGCACGCGAACTCACGACCCTGGCCGATCAGGTGGTGAAGCGGCGCATTGAAAATGCGCGCGGCGTGGGACGTGTGAGCGTAGTGGGTGGGGTGAAGCGCGAAGTGCAGGTGGTGGTCAGGCCTGCAGAAATGGAGTCGCTCAAAATCGGCGTCGACCAGATTCTGGGGGCGCTGCGCAACGAAAATCAGGAACTGCCTGCGGGCAGCGTGGTCACCCGCGATCGCGAGCAGGCTGTGCAGTTGCGCGGTCGTATTGGCTCGGTGGCTGACTTCGAGCGCATTGTGGTGGCCCGTCGCGGTGGCCAGCCGGTCTATCTCTCGCAAGTGGCCACACTCATCGATGGCCAGGAAGAACGCGAGTCCATGGCCCTGGTGGATGGCGAGCGCGCCATCTCGCTTGACATCGTGAAATCGCAGGGCGAAAACACCATCGCCGTGGTCGATGACGTCAAGCGCATTGTCGAGGGGCTCACCAGGCAACTGCCTGACGATGTCAAGGTCACGGTGGTGCGTGACCAGTCCACCTCGATTCGCAATTCGGTAGCCGGGGTCAAGCGCAACATCATCGAGGGTGCGCTGCTTACGGTACTGATCGTGTTCCTCTTTCTGGCCTCGTGGCGCTCGACGGTCATCACCGGCCTGACGCTACCCATCTCACTGATCGGCACGTTCCTGGTGATGTACGCGATGGGCTTCACCATCAACCTGGTGACCTTGCTTGCGCTGTCGATTTGCGTGGGCCTGCTGATCGACGACGCGATCGTGGTGCGCGAAAACATCGTGCGCCATCAGGCCATGGGTAAGCATCATCGGCAGGCCTCGCTTGATGGCACGGCCGAAATCGGGCTGGCGGTGACCGCCACAACCCTGACCATCGTGGCGGTGTTTCTGCCCGTGGGTTTCATGGGCGGGATCATCGGACGCTTTTTCAAGCAGTTCGGGGTTACGGTGGCGTTTGCGGTGCTGCTGTCGATGTTCATCAGCTTCACACTCGACCCGATGCTGTCCTCGGTCTGGAATGATCCGGATGCACATGGCGCGCGAGGCAATGGGCCGCTTGCACGCTTTTTGCGCGGCTTCGATCGGCTGATGCGCAAGCTTGAGAACGGTTACGTGGCCGTGCTGCGCTGGGGTCTGGCTAACCGCTGGAAAACGCTGGGACTGGCTCTACTGTCGTTGGTGGCCGCCCTCGCCCTGGGCCGACAGATCGGGTCGGAGTTTGTGCCACAAGCCGACAACAACGAACTCTTCGTGCAGTTCTACACCCCGGTGGGTTCATCGCTCGACCTCACGTTGGAAAAGACGCGGCAGGTGGAAGCCGCGCTGCGCGAATTCCCTGAAACGATGTTCACCTACGCCACGATCAATACCGGCACCCTGCAGGGCAAGAATTACGCCTCGGTCTTTGTGCGGCTGAAAGACCGTGCGCAACGCACGCGCGCCGTCAAGGACCTGGTCACACCGGTGCGTGCCCGACTGGCGGCCATCGCGGGTGTCACGCCAATCAACGTCGGCGTACAAAGCACTTTCGGCAGCAAGCAGGTCGAGATCAGCATTCAAGGGCCGGATCAGAAGCAGCTTGAGGCGCTAGCTGCGCAGGCGATGGCCCAGATGCAGAGCATTCCTGGCATTGTCGACCTCGACACCAGCTCCAAACCCGCCAAGCCCATCGTCGCCGTCACGATCGAGCGCAATCTGGCCTCCGACCTGGGGGTGGGCGTGGCGCAAGTCGGGGCCGCCTTGAGGCCGCTGCTGGCTGGTGAAGTCGCCACCACCTGGAAGGCGCCCGATGACGAGAACTACGACGTGCGCATCCGGCTGCCGCGTGAAGAACGGCGCGGCATCGAGGACTTGGCCCGCCTCACGATTGCGTCGGCGCAGACCGATGCCAACGGTGCCCCGAAGATGGTGCCGCTGCGGCAAGTGGCGCGCCTTGAAAGCACCGAGGGGCCCACGCAGATCAATCGCAAGAGCCTCACGCGCGAAGTGACCCTGTCGGCCAACGTGAGCGGCGCTGCGCCCGGCACGGTGGGTCTGGAGGTGCAACAGCGATTGCGCGCCATGAACCTGCCGCCGGGCTACGCCGTAGTCACCGGAGGCGCCACCAAGGACATGCAGGAGAGCTTCGGATTTGCGCTGCAGGCCCTGCTGCTGGCGATTGTGTTCATCTACATGATTCTGGCTTCGCAATTCCGCAGCTTCATCCAGCCGGTGTCGATCATGGCCTCGTTGCCGCTGTCGCTGATCGGTGTGATGCTGGCCCTGATCGCCTGGCGCTCCACCCTCAACATGTTCTCGATCATCGGCTTCATCATGCTGATGGGCCTGGTTACCAAAAACGCCATCTTGCTGATCGACTACGCCAACCAGTTGCGCCGCGAGGGCGAGGCGCGTGCATCTGCGTTGCTCAAGGCGGCCCAGGTGCGCCTGCGGCCGATCCTCATGACCACGCTGGCGATGGTCTTCGGCATGCTGCCACTGGCAATCTCGACCGGCGAGGGTTCGGAGCAACGGGCGGGCATGGCCCATGCGGTGATCGGGGGGGTGATTGCATCGACCCTGCTGACCCTGCTGGTGGTGCCGGTGCTCTACGCACTCCTGGACGATGCCGTCGCCCGACTGCGCGGCCGAAGCGGCGCCGACCGGCTAGAATCTGCTGTTGCCCCCCCAGCCTGACCTTGTCGCCATGGACTTCGAACGCGCACGCTTCAACATGATCGAGCAGCAGATCCGACCCTGGAATGTCCTGGATCCGGATGTGCTGGCCCTGCTGTCGGCTGTAAGACGCGAGGATTTTGTGCCGTCATCCATGCGCGCGATGGCCTTTGCCGACCTGGAACTGCCGCTCCTGGTCGATGGAAAATCGACCGGAGAGGTCATGCTGGCGCCCAAGCTCGAAGCGCGGCTACTGCAGGAATTACGGGTCAAACACCACGAGACCGTGTTGGAAATCGGTGCCGGGTCCGGCCATATGGCGGCCTTGCTGGCACGACAGGCTCGACATGTGGACACCTTCGAAGTTCATCCCGGACTGGCTGCGTTCGCACGCAGCAATCTGGCGCGCTCCGCCGTGGGCAATGTCACCGTGACTGACGCGGACGGCTCACGCGACCATGCCGCGCTGCCAACCTACGATGTGATTATGCTGTCCGGGTCGGTGGCTCGCGCGCCCGAGTCGCTGCTGAGCAAGCTCAACCCGGGTGGGCGTCTGATCGCCATCGAGGGCGATTTGCCGGTCATGCAGGCTCGGCTTCACACCCTCAGCACCGCGGGCGGTCTCACCACTCAGACCCTTTTTGAAACAGTGACCCAGCGACTGCACGGATTCGTCGCGGCGCCTGCGTTCGCGTTCTAAACGGACAGGCTGAACCATGAAGCAGATGAGCGCCCAGGAACTGGCTGAGTGGCTGCGAAGCGGCAGTCAGCCGCAACCCCTGCTGCTCGACGTTCGTGAACCCTGGGAGTTCGAGATCGGCGCCCTGCCCGGTGCCCAATCGATGCCCATGGGCGATGTGCC
>DGIT01000034.1 GCA_002386465.1 Burkholderiales bacterium UBA4615
GTGCAGCGGTGCCCACACTCGCGCTGTATTCACCTGCCGTCCAGGCACAACAGCAGTTGGCCAAGGAACGCGCCGATGAAGCTGAACAGCGGCGCAAGCAGGCAATGTCGGAGCCTGAGGGCATAGCAGTGCCCAGACGCAGCAAACTCGCCTCGCTGGCCTCGTCTGAACAACTTGAGAAAGACGCTGTTCTGCAATACCGCAAGCTGCTGCAACAAGCGCAATCGCAGCGCGCGCTGGCACCCGAAGACTACCCGCAGCGCCAGCGCCTGCAAGAGATTGCCTCGCGACTGATTCCCTACACGCACCGCTTCAGTGACCGGTCGGACGCGTGGCGCTGGGAAGTCAATCTGATCGGGTCACAGCAGGTGAATGCCTTCGTGATGCCTGGCGGCAAGATCGTGTTCTTCACGGGCATTCTGGACAAGCTCAAGCTCACCGATGACGAAGTGGCCATGATCATGGGTCACGAAATGGCGCATGCCTTGCTCGAGCATTCGCGTCAGCGGGCCGGGCAGCAGAAGTTGGCTCAGGGCATCACCATCGGCGCATCGGTGTTCTCGCAGATCCTCGGCTACGGCGATCTGGGCGGGGTGATTGCCTCCCAGGGCTCCAAGCTCACGCTGCTGAAATTCAACCGAGGCGATGAAACTGAAGCGGATCTGATCGGCATGGATATCGCTGCGCGAGCGGGCTACGACCCTCGGGCAGCGGTGAGTCTGTGGCAGAAGATGGGCGCAGCCTCCAAGGGCGAACCCCCTCAGTTCCTGTCGACACACCCGTCGCATTCAACACGCATCGACACCCTGCGCGAAGCGCAACCCAAGGTGATGCCGCTCTACGAGCGGGCCCGGCGTGCCTCGGCGGATGCCCCCCGCACCGACTGGGGTGCGACAGGCAATCCGGCGACGAAATAAGGGGCCGATCCTTGCGATGAGGGCCCCTCGCGGCATCAGGGGCTCGCTCGTCCTTACTCGGCATTAGTCGTCCTTACTCGGCCTTGATGTCACCCTTGCGCACCACATCGCCCCAGTCGCGGATGTCTTCACGCACCTGTTTCGCAAATTCGTCCGGGCTGCGCAGCGGCATCTGCGAAAAGCCCATGGTCTTCCATCGCTCGGCGTTGGCCGGGTCGGCGATGATGCGATTGATTTCCCGGTTCATCCGATCCACGATGGGTCGCGGTGTGCCTGCGGGCGCAAAGACGCCGTACCACGCGGCGACATCAAACTTCACCCCCTGCTCAGACATGGTGGCGATCTCCGGAGTCAGCGGCACGCGATGAGGGCCACTGACGGCCAGCGCCTTGAGCCTGCCCGCCTGAATCAGCGGCAGGGCCGAGGCGGTCGCAGAAAAAGCCACCTGGATGTGCCCGGCGAGCAAGTCCTGATTGGCCGCGGCAGTGGACTTGTATGGCACATGACGCATGCGGATGCCTGCCTGCTGGTTGAGTGCCTCCATGCTGAGGTGCCCGCCGGAACCGATGCCCCATGACCCGTAGGCGAGTTCATCAGCCGGCCGGGATTTGACGTAGGCAATAAAACTCTTCAGATCGTTGGCCGGGAATGCGGCCGGCACGACCAGATAGTTGCCGCCTGAACCGATCTGGGCAATGGCGGCAAAGTCCCTGGCACCATCGTATCCGGCCTTCTCGTACAGGCTCTGATTCACGACATGCGCCGCTGCATACGTGAACAGCAGGGAATACCCGTCGGCAGGCGCCTTGGCGGCGATCTGGGAGCCCAGCATGCCATTGGCCCCCGCCTTGTTGTCGACGATGAATGGCTGCTTGAATGTGGTGCTGAATGACTCGGCAAAGACACGCGCGACAATGTCAGTGCCGCTGCCGGCGCCTCCCGGAACGATCAGCTTGACCGGGCGACTGGGCCATGCATCCTGAGCCATCGCAGGCATCGACGCCATGGTGCTCGTGGCTAAGGCGGCGCAGAGCAGCGTGCGGCGATCAGAAAAGAAGCGTGTCGTCATCAGATTCTCCATACGGTGAACGGTGATCAGGTCAGGCGCGTCTAAGACAGAGGCCTGCCGTGTTGAAAAACTTAAGGCGTGTAGTCGTAATCGAGTGTCAGCGGCGCATGATCGCTGAAGCGCTGATCCATGTAGATGTCGCTGCGTCGTGCGGCCTGGGCAATGCCCGGCGTTGCAATCTGATAGTCCAGGCGCCAACCCACGTTCTTCGCCCAGGCCTGACCGCGGTTACTCCACCAGGTGTAGCGATCAGGGTTCGGGTCGAGTGTGCGAAACACATCAACGAATCCGTGGCCATCGAACAGCTGCGTGAGCCAGTCGCGCTCTTCGGGCAGAAAACCTGAATTCTTGCGATTGGAGCGCCAGTTTTTAAGGTCGATTTCCTTGTGGGCGATATTCCAGTCACCGCATAGCACCACTTCGCGACCACTGGCGCGCAAGGTCTTCAGATGGGCGTCGAACTGACCCATGAAGCGAAACTTGGCCTCCTGTCGCTCCTGAGATGAAGACCCCGACGGCACATAGACCGACACCACCGAGAGCGTTCCAAAGTCAGCCTGCACATAGCGGCCCTCGGCGTCGAACTCCTCGCTGCCAAAGCCAATGCGCACAGCATCAGGCTGTCTGCGGCAATACACGCCCACGCCGCTGTAGCCCTTCTGTTGTGCAAAATGAAAGTGGCCGACTGCCCCGTCGATCACCCTCATGGTGTCGTCCAGGTCGTCTGCCTGCGCTTTGACTTCCTGCACGCAAATCACATCGGCCTTTTGCGCAGCCAGCCATTCGCAGGCGCCTTTGCGAAAGGCTGATCGAATACCGTTGAGGTTGAGCGAAACGATTCGAAGCATCTTGGTATAGTCGTCAGCCATGAATGATCGACACGAGTTTATCCGCTTCGCGCTGAGTGCCGGGGTATTGAAATTTGGCCAGTTCCGTACCAAGGCGGGGCGGGATTCCCCGTACTTTTTCAATGCGGGTCTGTTCGACGACGGCGAGCGGCTGGGGCGTTTGGCGCAGTTTTATGCGCAGCGTCTGATGCAGGCCGAGGCGGCTTCGGGCGAACGCTTCGATCTGCTCTTCGGGCCCGCTTACAAGGGCATCACCCTGGCCAGCGCCACTGCGGTGGCCATGGCACGCGCAGGTCGCAATATCCCGTTCGCCTTCAATCGCAAAGAAGCCAAGGATCACGGGGAAGGCGGCACGCTGGTCGGCGCGCCCATGAAAGGACGCGTGGTCATCATTGATGATGTGATCTCGGCGGGCACCTCGGTGCGCGAATCGGTGGAACTCATTCGCGCACACGGCGCGACACCGGCAGCAGTGCTCATCGCACTGGACCGCCAGGAGCGCGGCGGCACGGCCGACCAGCCTGCGGGGCGCTCGGCCACGCAGGAGGTCAGCGCGCTCTATGGCATTCCGGTGTATGCCATCGGCACACTCGAAGACCTGATGGGCTACCTGTCTGCGCCAAATACTGCCAGCGGTCAGGAGGCAGCCGACATGGCGCGCCACAAGGATGCGATCACGGCGTACCGTGCACGTTATGGTGTGCACACCGTCTGATAGCCGGCCCCTAAAGAACGGTCAACTCAGACTTCTGCAGGTCCTGAGTGCAGCCATTATTGCAACTTCTATCGCTGCAGGCCTTTGGAAGCTCAACTTTATCTGGTCCACTGTCGAACCTGACGGATACACACCGGTTTTTCGCAAACTGGTCTTTGTTGATTTCACCAATTTGTGGGCGGGCGGGCTATTGGCCCGATCCGACGAATTGAACACACTATTTAACGAGTCAGCTTATCGACTCTGGCTTCAATCGCAATTCACAAGCAGATACGAAGACAGCGAATGGAGCTATCCCCCAACCATGCTGCTGCTAGGAGCCCCGCTTTCCTGGTTGAGCTTGCCGGTTGCCTATTGGACGTGGTCCATAGGAACTGCACTCGCGTTGGGATGGGGTTTACGACTTTTGGGGTTTCCCTGGGGCGTAGCCATGCTGTCCTGCGTCAGTCCAGGCGTCTGGCAATCGATTGCATTTGGTCAGAACGGTGCGTTGACGGCCCTGCTTCTGATCGCAGCGCTGTCGCTGGCAGGGCGGTCGGACAAGGCGTCCGGTCTTGCAGCAGGGCTCCTCACCGTCAAACCGCAGCTTGGCTTACTGCTTCCGATCGCATACGCGGCAAGCGGGGCATGGCGAGCTATCGTGACGGCAACCTTGACAGCCATCTGCCTGGCTCTTGTGGTGGCCCTCGCGTTTGGAAATGAGACCTGGATGTTGTTTTGGACGCGGACGCGCCCGCTGATGGTCGCTATTCTTGAGGCGCCCTGGGCAGACACGCTGGGTTACCACGTCAACAGTATCAGCACTTTCGTGGCCGTAAGGGCATTGAACACCTCCGTTGGTATCGCGTACTCGCTTCAGGCGATCGTCTCGGTTGCGGCCGGCTGGATGACCTGGAAAGCCTGGAAAATGAGGAGCGCAGATTCTCACCTGCGCCTGGCATTGACGATTGCCCTGGTGCTGCTCGCAACGCCCTATGGGTATCACTACGACATGGCGGCACTGTCAGTGGCGAGTGCCATCCTGCTGCAACGCAATGGCTGGATGTTCAAGCCAATCGTCGCAATCACTTGGGTGTGGCCAGGCATCTCCGCAGCTGCGGGTGGCTTTGGGCTGATTCTTTCGCCCATCTTGCTGGCTGCGTTCGCCTGGTCGGTATACCGTCAGTTACTCGATTCCAAGCACATTAGCCAGCCAGCTTGCGCTTGAGCAGGTCATTGACCTGCTGCGGGTTGGCCTTGCCACGGGTGGCCTTCATGGCCTGTCCCACCAGCGCGTTGAAGGCCTTCTCTTTTCCGGCTCGAAATTCCTCAACCGATTTGGCATTGGCCGCGAGCACGGTATCGACAATTTTCTCCAGTTCACCGCTGTCGCTGATCTGCTTCAGACCGCGCTCGGCAATGATGCGATCAGCCGCGTCAGGTTCGGTACGACGCTCGTCCCAGATCACCTGAAACACGTCGCGTGCGAGCTTGCCTGAGACCGTACCGTCTGCGATGCGGGTGATCAGCAAGGCCAACTGGCCCGCTTTGACTGGACTGGCCTCAATACCGATGCTGTCACGGTTGAGTTGAGCCGCCACATCGCCCATGACCCAGTTGGCTGCCAGCTTGGCCTGTCCCGCACGATCGGGCAGGGCATCCAGAACCGCTTCGAAATACGTGGCCGTGGCGCGCTGCGCCGTGAGCGTGGCCGCATCGTAGGCGGGCAGACCGAGCTCGCGTTCAAACCTCGCCCGCATGGCGCCGGGCAATTCGGGCAGGCTCGCACGCACCCGCTCCAGCAGACCGGGCTCGACCACCAGAGTGGGTAAATCGGGATCAGGGAAATAGCGGTAGTCATGCGCATCTTCCTTGCTGCGCATGGAACGCGTTTCGTCGCGGTCGGGGTCGTAGAGGCGGGTTTCCTGCACCACCTTCCCGCCATCTTC
>DGIT01000102.1:0-11314 GCA_002386465.1 Burkholderiales bacterium UBA4615
GGAAGACCTTCCATTGGTCGGGCGAGTACGAGGTCAATATGAACAACCGGCGGACGGTGGAGACCGTGCTCGGTGTCATCGAGCACTGGCAACCGGCGCTTCCGGCGGCCTACGAGTCCACACCGTTCGTCCTCTTGGCCAATATTTCTCCGGGGGTGCAGCACCGGGTGCTGGATCAAATCTCCAAGGCCAAGTTCGTCATCGCCGATACGATGGACTTGTGGCTGAACATCGCATTGCCCGAAGTCCTAACCCTGTTGAAGCGCATCGACTGTCTGGTGCTCAATGACAGCGAGGCCCGTCAATTGGTCTCTGACGATAACGTGGTGAGTGCCCTGACCAAGATTCACCGGATGGGCCCGAAGTACGTGATCATTAAGAAAGGCGAGCACGGATCCATTCTCTCAGGTCCGAAGGGGCTCTTCATCGCACCGGCCTACCCGCTCCGCAAGGTGGTCGATCCGACCGGTGCCGGGGACTCGTTCGTGGGCGGTTTGATTGGTTATCTGGCGGCCCAGAAAAAAGGAACGGTTGAGTCCAATCTCCGACGCGCCATGTTGCACGGCAGTGTCGTGGCGTCCTTCTGTTGCGAGGGTTTTGGTCTGAATGTCACCACCCGCACGACCAAGGCTAAGATCTTGGAGCGGGTCAAGGAGCTCGAGCGCTTGAGCAAGTTCTGATGGGCCAAGAGGCGGCAGATTGGCGCCCCTCTTCTGGGAGCCTGTCCATCGGCCTGCTGAACTGAAACGAGGCCTCCGGTTTGGAGGCCAATCTTCAGCGCGTTCGAGCGGCCATCGGCGGGGCCCAGTTCCTGATTCTGGATCGGGGGCAACTCAGGTTGCCCCCTGGACTTCGGGCAGAGGTCGCCCGTGCCAGGGAAGCCACGGAAACCGGGGAGAGCTCGATCAGATCTCCACTTGCATGCCCAACTCGACGACTCGGTTGGCAGGCAGGCGGAAATAGGCCGTGGCGCTGAGGGCGTTGCGGACCATGATGGCGAACATGTGCTCCTGCCAGATGTTCATGCCGCCATTGTCGGCCTTCGGGATCACCGTTTCGCGACTGAGGAAGAAGGTCGTGTCCATCTCGTGGAACTCGAGATCGTGTTCCGCACACTGCCGAAGGATGGCCTGGATGTTAGGGGTCTCCATGAACCCGTAGTGGGCCTGGACCCGCCAGAAGCCAGACTCCATCCGCTCTACCTCCAGCCGGTGGGCCTTGTCCACCACAGGGTCTTCGTCCACGCAGATGGTGAAGAAGACGACCCGCTTGTGGAGCACCTTGTTGTGCTTGAGGTTGTGCAAGAAGCTGCTCGGGTAACCCACCGATGACGAGCTGAAAAAGACGGCTGACCCCGGCACCCGAGCCACATCAGACAAGTCAAGATCGACATCATCGGTGGGATCCCAGGTCATGGAGTCCTTGCGGGCCCGCATGATCTCGGTGCCACGTCGCCAGGTGGTCAGGAGCGTGAACATGAAGGTGGCCACCATCAGCGGGAACCAACCCCCCTCAAACACCTTGCTGATGTTGGCCACGAAAAAGCACACCTCGAGGAACAGAAAGAGCGCCAGCAACGGAAGGATGAGCCGCAACTTCGAAGACGCACCAAAGAGCACCGCGAAAAACAGCAGCACGCTTCCGATCATCAGATCGCCTGACACCGCCACACCGTACGCGGCCGCCAGATTGGTGGAACTGCGAAAGCTCATCACCAGAATGAGCACGGCCACCAGCAACATCCAGTTGATGACTGGGATGTAAATCTGCCCTGCCGAGGTGTCCGAGGTGTACAGCACGCGCAGACGCGGCAGGTAGTTGAGCCGCGAGGCCTGCTGGGTCACCGAAAACGCGCCAGAAATGGTGGCCTGCGACGCGATGACCGTGGCCAGCGTCGACAGCACAATCAGGGGCACCAGTAGTGCATCGGGTGCAAGCAGATAGAAGGGATTGCGTACTGCCTCGGGATCTCGCAGCACCAGCGCCGCCTGCCCGAAATAGTTCAGCATCAGGCAGGGAAAGACCAGGATAAACCAGCCATACCGGATAGGCTTGGCGCCGAAATGCCCCAGATCGGCATACAAGGCCTCGGCACCCGTAAGGGTCAGAAACACAGCGCTCAGGGCAACGAAGGTCCAGTGGGGCTGATCAATGGCAAATCGAATGGCATAGCGTGGATCCACGGCGGCCAAAATGCCAGGCGTTTGCACGATACTGGCCACACCGAGCGCCGCCAGCGTGAAAAACCACAGCAGCATCACTGGACCAAACAGCGCACCCACCTTAGCCGTACCGTTGCGCTGAATCATGAACAAGCCCACCAGAATGACCAGCGCGATCGGGACGACGAAACGGGTCAGACCGGGGGCGGCCACGGTGATCCCTTCGACCGCAGACAGCACCGAGATGGCGGGCGTGATGACCGCATCCCCATAAAAGAGCGAGGCCGCAAAAATACCCAGCACACTGACCGCCCAGGTCAGGCGTGGCCGCTCGCGCACCATGCTCAGCGTATTGGACAACAGCGCCAGTACACCGCCTTCGCCCCGGTAATCAAAGCGCAGCATGACCAGCACGTACTTGATCGACACGATGATGGTCACGGCCCAGAACATCATGGACAGGACCGGGAAGACCTTGTCAGGCGTCAGCGGCAGTCCGTGAGGCTGCGCAAAGGCTTCCTTGAAGGCATACAGAGGGCTGGTGCCGATGTCACCGAATACAACCCCCAGGGCGCCCAGAACCAGGGCGGGCAGGCGTTGCGACTGGGCAGAGGACATGGCAGGTAGGCAGTGTGCCGCAGGCAAGGGCATCCGGCGAAGGGCGGATTATAGCCTTCGAAGCATCGGGGGCATCGCCGATCGGCAGGAGCTCATGCGCCAGGGACTTGAAGGCACGCAAACCGCCCCAAGAACGATGTTGTGCCCTGTTCTTCATCCACTCGAATGGAGGTCCACTGCCATGCAGTCCAGTACACGCATTGAGGTGCCCGCACGGTTGACCGTTCTGGTGACGCTCGCCCGCCTGCTCGAGCAACTTGAGCGCACGCCAGGCGCCATCCACCCTGAGCAGTACCGTTCGGTCGTGAGCCACCTCGCTTGCGAACTCGAATCGGTGGAGCACGACGACACCTTCAGGAAACTCCTGGATGTGTTCCCTGCAACCTCTCAGCTCTACGAAAACCTGCAGTACGAACGCGCAGGCCTGTGCCGCTCTCCGCTGGATGCATCGCTCAATGCCGAGCGAGCCGCCCGCTCCGCTCTGGATCGCGCAAAACGATTGCCTTCAGCCTGATACGCATCGTCGGTCGATCTCACTCGAGTGGATCTCCGGGGGGCGGGTTCGCTGCGCCTGAGCCGGCTTGCTGCCCGAATCGAATCCTTTATGCTGCGCGATGAACAGTCACGACATACGCAGCGGATGGCTGCATGGGGGCAGACAGCATGGAATTCGATCAAGTCGTTCGGGGCCGGCGCAGCATTCGCGGCTATCTGGACAAGCCGGTACCAAAGGCGCTCATCAAGGAAATTCTTGAGCTCGCCATGCGCGCGCCGACCTCGCTCAATACGCAGCCCTGGAACTTTTATGTGGTGGCCGGCGATGTGCTGGACCGGATCAGGGCGGGGAATGTAGAGCGCAACCTGGCGGGCGTGCCGCATTCGCGTGAATTTCGCATGGGGCCTGGCTACGAAGGTGTGCACCGCGAACGGCAAATCGGGATCGCCAAGCAACTCTTCGCAGCCATGGGCATTGAGCGAGACGACAAGGAAAAACGCCAGGATTGGATCTTGCGCGGTTTTCGTCAGTTTGGTGCGCCGGTTTCCATCGTGGTCACCTACGACCGCTCTGTGCATGGCAGCGATATCGCCCCCTTCGACTGCGGTGGCGTGGTGAATTGCATCGTGAATGCGGCCTGGTCACGTGGGCTGGGCTGCGTCATCAACAGTCAGGGCATCATGCAATCGCCCGTCGTGCGCGCCGAAGCAGGCATTCCAGATGATCAGGTGATTCAGACCTGCGTGGCCATGGGTTGGCCAGACGACCGTTTTCCGGCTAATGCCGTGGTCTCGCAACGCAAGTCGGTGGACGAAGCCGCGGTGTTCCGGGGCTTCAAGGACTGACATCAAGCATGCATACCTTTGCATTCATGCACGCGTCGCGCATTGCCCTGGTCGCGTGGTTCGCGTTGATGGCCGGGTCGGTGCATGCCGCATCGTTCGACTGCGGCAAGGCCAGCACCCTCATCGAAAACGCGATCTGCACCAATCCTGAACTCAGCCGTCAGGACGAGGTCTTGGCACGCGCCTATCAGGCCGCTCTGAAGCAGGACCCAACCATCAAGGCAGATCAAATCGCATGGCTGAAGGAACGCAATCGCTGCACGGACGAGCGGTGCCTGATACGGGCCTATGACCGCAGAATCGCAGAACTCTCGGTACGGCCAGGTAGTACAGGTACCGCTGCGCCTCCAGCGCCTGCCGCCCAATCAGCCTCTCGTTACAAGAACCCTGCACAGGTGGCCGACACGCTTCAGATGGCCGGTGTGAGCCGGTGCATTTCTGTAGTCGTTGTGATGAGCGCAGGCTTAGCCCAGGACCCCACGATCAAGGCAGACGGGCCGGAGATTCGCAACAATAACGGCCTGCTGACCTTCTACGGCGAAGCGCGGAAACACCTGATCCGATCAATGAATAATCCGGCCGCTGAGGGCGCCATCGACAACATGGTCAGGCAGCAGGGCGAGTACTACGGGAAAATCGTCCGGTTTCAAGGCTGGGACGCGTTTCTTCCCACGTACAAGGAGTGCGCGAGCAGCGCGTACCGGTAAAAGAATCCCAGGTGCGCAACAGACTCACGCGAGCCGGCGCAGGTACGCTGCGCGCGATCAAAAAGGGAAGTCTGGCGGAGGGACGGGGATTCGAACCCCGGAAGGGCTATTAACCCTTACACGCTTTCCAGGCGTGCGACTTAAACCGCTCATCCATCCCTCCGAGCGCTGCGATTGTACCGCAGGCCTTGGCGGGCTTCGCTCGGGGTGGGGATGCGACGGCGCGGCCGGTGAATCAGTTCCGGCCGGGTGCTCAGAGCGGCTGCTTGAGCTGATCGAGAATGGCAGGATTTTCCAGAGTGGAGGTGTCTTGCGTGATGGCCTCACCTTTGGCAATAGCACGCAGAAGGCGGCGCATGATCTTGCCGGAGCGGGTCTTGGGCAGATTGTCACCGAAGCGAATGTCCTTGGGCTTGGCGATTGGCCCGATCTCCTTGCCGACCCAGTCGCGCAGCTGCTGGGCCACTTTGGCTGCGCTTGCGGCATCGGTGGGGCGCGCGCCCTTGAGCACCACGAAGGCCACGATGGCTTCGCCGGTCAGATCGTCAGGCCGCCCCACCACCGCCGATTCCGCGACCAGCGGGTTAGCCACGAGGGCGGACTCGATTTCCATCGTGCCCATGCGATGGCCCGATACATTGAGCACATCGTCGATGCGGCCGGTGATCGTGAAGTAGCCGGTGTCCTTGTTGCGCACCGCACCGTCACCAGCGAGGTAATAGCCGCCCAGCTCGGTGGGAAAATAACTTTTCTGAAAGCGCTCCGGGTCACCCCAGATCGTACGGATCATGGAGGGCCACGGCTTTTTCACAACCAGGATGCCGCCGGTACCGTTGGGCAGATCGTGACCGGCCTCATCCACGATGGCCGTGGCGATGCCCGGCAAGGGCAGCGTGCACGACCCGGGCACCAGGGGCGTGACGCCCGGCAGGGGCGTGATCATGTGTCCGCCGGTTTCGGTCTGCCAGAAGGTGTCGACGATCGGGCAGCGCCCGCCACCGACATTGGTGTGATACCAGACCCAGGCCTCAGGATTGATCGGCTCACCCACTGACCCTAGCAAACGCAGGCTGGAGAGATCGTAGCGGCCGGGATGGGTCGCCGGGTCGGTGCCGCTGGCCTTGATGAGCGAACGGATCGCGGTGGGCGCCGTGTAGAAGATGCTGACCTGATGGCGGGCGATCATGTCCCAGAAGCGCCCGGCATTGGGAAAGGTGGGCACGCCCTCGAAGACGATCTCGGTTGCGCCGGCCGCCAAGGGGCCATACGCCACATACGTATGACCGGTGACCCAGCCCACATCGGCGGTGCACCAGAAGATATCCGACGGCTTGATGTCGAAGGTCCACTTCATGGTCAGCATGGCGTGCAGCAGATAGCCACCCGAAGCATGCTGCACGCCCTTGGGTTTTCCGGTTGATCCGGAGGTATAGAGGATGAACAGCGGATGCTCGGCATCGACCCACTCGGGCTCGCAGACATCGGGCTGACCTTTCTCAAGGTCGTGCATCCAGTGGTGGCGGGCATCCCAGCCCACCTCTGCGCCCGTGCGCTTGTAGACCACGACATGGCGAATCGCCTCGCAGCCGCCCAGCTCAAAGGCTTCATGGACGGCCGGCAGCAGCGGCAGGGGCTTGCCCCCGCGATACTGACCATCGGCCGCAATCACCAGCGTGGCGCCCGCATCGACGATGCGCTCCTGCAGCGACTTGGCCGAGAACCCGCCAAAAACGACCGAATGCGTGAGTCCCAGGCGCGCGCAGGCTTGCATCGCAACGATCGCCTCGATGGACATCGGCATGTAGATGATGACCCGCTCGCCTTTGACGTGGCCCAGCGATTTCAGGCCATTGGCGAAGCGGCAAACGCGTCGATGCAGCTCGCCATACGTGATGCGGGTGGACGTGCCGTCGTCGGCCTCGAAGATGAGTGCGGTCTTGTGCTCGACCGGCGTGCCCAGATGGCGGTCCAGGCAGTTGTACGAGACATTCAGCTCGCCGTCGTCGAACCACCGGTAAAACGGCGCCCGGCTTGCATCGAGCGTGCGAGTGAAGGGCTTGTGCCAGAGCACCTGCTCGCGGGCACGACGCGCCCAGAAGGCCTCATGATCGGACTCGGCCTCGGCGCACAAGGCGAGGTACTGGTCCATGCCGGCGATGGTCGCCTGACGCGCAAAGGCCTCGGGCGGCGGGAAGATTCTCTTTTCAGACATCGAAAAGGCAACCGTCTTATCTTGCTCTTCCAGATGTGAGATCAGACCTTCCTGCGGGGTCCAGTTCTTTGGAAATTGACTGTTTCCTGACATGACGAATCTCCCGGCGTAAATCTGTATCAGTATGGGTGCGTGCAATGCTGCTTCGAAACGCTGGCTGGATAGTAGCCCTGGCGCCTGACTGTCGCCTGACGCAAGGGCGTCTTCGGCAAGACACGCATTATCGCTAGAATCGCGCCAGCGAGCAGCCTACCAGCCCGCACTGAGCATCCGGCGCGCACTGCGCCCGATCAGACATCCGACTGCGCAAGGCATCTCTCACCATGACACCTGAAACTCGCCAAACCTCGCTTCTGGGCAATCTGATCTTCGCCAGTCGATGGCTTCAGGTTCCCCTGTACCTCGGACTCATCGTGGCGCAGTGCGTCTATGTGGTGCTGTTCGTGGAAGAGCTCTGGCACCTGGTCAGCATGCTCTGGGATCCCAATGTGCTGACCCAATCCGTGGAACGCCTGGGCATTGCGGAGCGCAACAAAGAAACGGTGATCATGATCATCGTGTTGTCACTCATCGACGTGGTGATGATCTCCAACCTGTTGGTGATGGTGATCGTGGGCGGCTATGAAACCTTCGTGTCGCGGCTGCGCCTGGAAAACCACCCGGACCAGCCTGAATGGCTCTCTCATGTGAACGCGAACGTGCTGAAGGTCAAACTGGGTACGGCGATCATCGGCATCTCATCGATCCATCTGCTGAAAATATTTATTTCAGCCGGCTCATTGCCCGAGAAAACCCTGCTGTGGCAGACCGTCATTCACGTGGTCTTTCTCATTTCTGCGCTGGCCATCGCCCTGATCGATCGCATCATGACTGGAACACCCAAGCCCCGCGGGCACGATACCCCCCATTGATACGTACCGTCGCGCGCAAGCGATTCAACGACCTTTCACGTTTTACCGGAGTCCGATATGCCCACCACCATTCGCCAGGCCGACCTGATTGAATCGGTTGCCGCTTCGCTGCAGTTCATCAGCTACTACCATCCGGTGGATTTCATCCGGCACCTCGCCCGGGCGTATGAGCGTGAGCAAAGCCCGGCTGCGAAAGACGCCATTGCGCAAATTCTGACCAACTCGCGCATGTGCGCTGAGGGTCATCGGCCAATCTGCCAGGACACCGGCATCGTGAACGTGTTCATGAAGATCGGTATGGATGTGCGCTGGGAAGGATTCACCGGGTCGATTGAAGATGCCGTGAATGAGGGCGTGCGTCAGGGGTACAACCACCCCGACAATGTGCTGCGCGCCTCGATCGTGGCCGACCCGGAATTCGAGCGCAAAAATACGAAAGACAACACGCCTGCGGTCATTCACGTGAGCGTCGTACCCGGCAATACGGTCGACATCACGGTGGCCGCCAAGGGCGGCGGATCGGAAAACAAGAGCAAGTTCGTCATGCTCAATCCGTCCGACTCGGTGATCGATTGGGTGCTCAAGACCGTACCCACCATGGGCGCGGGGTGGTGCCCGCCTGGCATGCTGGGCATTGGGATCGGCGGCACTGCAGAAAAAGCCATGCTGATGGCCAAGGAATCGCTCATGGACTCGATCGACATGTACGAATTGCTTGAGCGCGGGCCGCAAAACAAAACCGAAGCCATGCGCATCGAGCTCTACGAAAAGGTCAATGCTCTGGGCATCGGCGCGCAGGGCCTGGGGGGCCTCACCACCGTACTCGATGTGAAAATCGCCATGGCACCGACCCACGCAGCGTCCAAACCGGTCGCCATGATCCCTAACTGTGCCGCCACACGCCATGCGCATTTCGTGCTGGACGGCAGCGGCCCGGCCTTTTGCGAACCGCCCGCATTGAGCGAGTGGCCGAATGTGGAGTGGGTGCCGGACACTCAGCGCAGCAAGCGGGTGAATCTGGATGCCCTCACCCCCGAAGAGGTGGCCTCCTGGACGCCTGGCCAGACCTTGCTGCTGTCGGGACGCATGCTCACCGGGCGCGATGCCGCCCACCAGCGCATCGCTCAGATGCTGGCCGCTGGCGAAAAACTGCCCGTCGATTTCCGTAATCGCACGATCTACTACGTGGGCCCGGTTGATCCGGTGCGCGACGAAGTCGTGGGCCCGGCAGGCCCCACGACAGCCACCCGTATGGATAAATTCACCGAGACCATGCTGTCGCAGACCGGGCTGATTGCCATGATCGGCAAGTCAGAGCGCGGGCCGGTTGCCATCGAAGCGATCCGCAAACACAAGCGGGCCTATCTGATGGCTGTGGGCGGTGCCGCCTACCTGGTCTCCAAGGCGATCAAGCAGGCCAAGGTGCTGGCCTTCGAGGACCTGGGCATGGAGGCCATTTATGAATTCACGGTGCAGGACATGCCGGTCACCGTGGCCGTGGATGCGCAGGGGACCTCAGTGCACGACACCGGACCGCGCGAATGGCAGGCCAAGATCGGTGGTGTACCGGTGAAGGTGGTCTAAGGGCGGGCGCGAGCGACTAGGCCGGATCAGTGCGCTGCGGACTGATGGTCATCCGCAGCGTCGATCCTGGCAAGGATGCCTCGGACATGTTGGACCTTGCCGCCCCTCAGTCTTCAGGCTCTTTACGCGCCGAGGGCGGCAATACCGGCCTTCGCAATTTGCGCGTCTTCGGTGGACTTCACGCCTGACACACCTACTGCACCAATCACGGTTCCGCCCACTACAACCGGCACGCCCCCCTCGAGCATCCCCTGCAGCACCGGCGCAGACAGGAATGACACGCGCCCCTCGTTGATCATCTTCTCGTACACGCCGCTGTCGCGCTGACCGAGAGCCGCGCAGCGCGCTTTTTCGGGCGCAATGTGGGCGGAGATCGGCGCCACGCCGTCCAGCCGACGCAGGCCCAGCAAATGGCCTCCGTCGTCGCATACGGCGATGGTCACGGCCCATTGATTGCGTTCAGCCTCGGCCTGGGCTGCATCAAGCATTTTGGCAACGTCGCGGGCTTCAAGCATCTGACGGGTTTTCATAAGTACGCTCCTAATGGGTGATGGACAAGACAATCGGGCTGAACTGACTGTATCAACCGGGATGAAGAATCAGATCGAGGGGGTTGAGATCAGGGTTACGCTGCGCCTGAGCGGAGCGCCTGCAGATGACCGCGCTGCACATCGATCGATCGCAGCAGCCATAACCCGACAACGAAAAAAACGCCCGTCACCAGAATGGCGAGGCGATGGTTTCCTGCCGTAAGCCAGGTAACGACGCCGTAGACCAGTGGCCCGATGATCGCAGCCAGGCGCGTCGCGAGCGCCCAGAGCCCGAAGAATTCGGCCAGTTGCCCTGCGGGGGCGAGGTAGCCGACCAGCGCCCGCCCGCAGGATTGACTGGAGCCCATGCACAGGCCCGCGATGACTGCAGCCAACCAGAACATCGCAACGCTTGCGGTGAGCGCCGCGATCAGCACCATCACGATCCAACCGATCAGGGTCACAGCCAATGCGCGCTTGTGACCGATGCGGTCCTGCGCGTATCCAAAACCAAAGGCGCCTACAGCAGCGGCAATATTGACCAGAAAAATGAGGATCATGGTCTGCTGCTGTGAAAATCCCATCGCCTGCTCGGCGTAGACCGCAGCGAGCGTGATCACCACAGAAATGCCCGCGAAATATGCGGTGCCGCACCACATGAAGCGCCAGAAATCAGGGAGCTGACGTGCCTGCGCCAGGGTGGCGCGCAACGCAGCGAGCGCACCCGACCCGGCGGACGTCTCACCCAAGCGCGGTGAGGCGCGTTCGCGCAGCACCATGAACACCGGCGCTGCAGCCAGCGCAAAAACGACCGCCACGATCCACATCGTGCCGGGCACATACTGTTCCGCACCCTGCCCCGCAGCCTGTGCCGACAGAACCCAGGCCAGCGACAAGCCCAGCGCGAGCATGCCGCCGAAGAACCCGAAACTCCATGCCCAGCCGGAGACCTTGCCCAAGGCTTCATGGCGCGCCAACTCAGGCAGAAATGCAGCGGCCAGAGCCTCGCCAGTCGAAAAGAAATAGTTGGATACCGCAACCAGCGCCATTGCAAGCGCCACATCGCCTCGGCCACAGTACGCGAGGGCAGCAGTGAAAACGACGCAGCCCACGGTCGTCCAGGCCAACAGACGCTTTTTGGCGGCATGGCGATCGGCCCACGCGCCAATGACCGGCATTGTGATCATGACTGCTGCATTGGAGATGGCCAAGGCCAGGGCCCAGGCAAGCGAGGCCCAGTCTGCCTTGT
>DGIT01000102.1:11413-19499 GCA_002386465.1 Burkholderiales bacterium UBA4615
TCGTAGAGCGCCCATGCGAACGCCTCGCGTGGCGGGACGCCAGGATTTAGCGCAGTGCGGTCAAAAATCGGCATCGGTCAGGTCGGGCGCTCAGCATTAGCGGGCGCGACGATACCATTCTCAAGCGTTTGCGCACGCCCTCAACCCTGTGGTGGACTACAGGTTTACCCGCCCTTACCCTAAGCCGCGCAGGCGATACCACAGCAAGCCGATCAGCTCGCGCGAGGCCAGCCAGACCGTTTCCATGCCACTGGCACTGGGCACCCAGTCGGCCCATTCACCCCAGCCCGGGGGCGTGCTCTTGAATCCGTGCGGCGCAGCAAGCACCTGCAAACCGGCTGCTTCGAAAGTCCGTACTGAACGCGGCATGTGATAAGCCTGCGTGACCAGCACGACCGCGCTGATGCCATCTCGCTTGAGCATCTGCGCCGAAAGCTGCGCGTTTTCGGCGGTATCGCGGGACTGGTCTTCCACCCACCGCACCGGCAGACCCAGGTCGTCCTGCAGCATGTCGCGCATCAACTCGGCTTCAGCATGGGTTAGCCACTTAGGGCGACCACCGGTGACCAGCAGTGGTAATCCGCTCGCGCGTGCCAGGCGAGCTCCGGCGAGCACACGCTCGATCGTGCGCTCTTGCAAACGCTCACGCTGCGGCTTGGACCATCCGTCTCGAACGGCTCCACCGCCCAACACCACGATCGCCCCCGGGCCTTGGCCGCCCTGACGGGCCGCTGCCAGCATCTTCGCTGTCAGAGGCTGTTGATCTTTTTCAAGCAGATAACTGAGCGCATCTGCCGTGGCGCCAATCGAGCACACCCAAGTGAGGGCCACGCCGAGCACGGCCAGTGCACGGCCCAGCTTAGGCCGACGCGTCATCCACCACAGCCCGAGCGCAGCCATCAGCAGCGTGGCCATGGGCGGCACCACAAGCGCACGCACCACGGTCTTCAGTTCGTAGGGATCCAGAATGAGAGGCTCCTTGGCCTTGGAAAGCGCGTCAGTGTAGCCGCGCCAAGACGCGGATCAGTGGTTCGATGGCGCGACGTGGGTTGGCTGCCGGTGGCGAGGCCCGCAGTGCGATGGGCATAGAATCGACCGGATGGACCAGATGGACGAGATAGACGACGGGCACCCCGCGCACGATGCCGACGCGGCTGAGCATCCGTTTGCACGACTGGGCCCCGATCGCATCCTTGATGCGCTGGAATCTGCAGGCTGGCGCGGTGATGGCCGCCTTCTGGCGCTCAACAGCTATGAGAATCGCGTCTATCAGGTCTGGCTGGAAGATGGGTCCAGCGTGGTCGCCAAGTTCTACAGGCCTCAGCGCTGGAGCGATGCGCAAATCCTGGAGGAGCACCGGTTCACCGCTGAACTCGCTGAAGCGGAAATTCCGGTCGTCGCACCGCTGTGCAGCCCGGACAGCCTGCATGCACATGGCGAGTATCGATTCGCGGTGTACCCGCGTCGTGGCGGACGTTCGCCTGAGCTGGACGACCCCGAAACGCTCGAATGGATTGGACGCTTTGTGGGGCGAATTCATGCACACGGGGCTGTGCGGCCATTCCTCGAACGTCCGACGGTCAGCATCGAGACCTTCGGCACCGAACCTCGCCAGTGGCTGCTTGATCATGACTGTGTGCCCAGGGATCTCCTGCCCGCGTGGCGTGCGGTGGCGGACCAATGTCTGGAGGCTGTAAGCCAGGCCTTCGCGCGGGCGGGCGACGTGCGTCAGATCCGGCTGCACGGTGACTGCCACGCAGGCAATGTGTTGTGGACCGATGACGGACCGCACTTTGTCGACTTTGACGATGCGCGCAACGGCCCGGCGGTGCAGGACCTCTGGATGCTGCTGTCCGGTTCGTCCCAGGACATGCGCCGGCAGATGATGGACGTGCTTGAAGGCTATCGGGACTTCATGGACTTCGACCGGCGTGAACTGCACCTGATTGAACCACTACGCACGCTGCGACTGATGCATTACAGCGCGTGGGTCGCGCGCCGCTGGAGCGACCCGGCTTTTCCGGCGGCCTTTCCGTGGTTCGGCACCGACCGTTACTGGCAGGACCGCATCCTGGAGCTGCGCGAGCAACTCGCAGCGATGTCGGAGCCCGCCATGGATCTGCCTTGAGCGCGCCGCTGATCAGCCAGCCAGCGCCTGCTTCAGCCCATCCAGTGCCGTCGGGTCTTCGATGGTGGTGAGGTCGCCCGCGTCCCGGCCTTCGCACAAAGCCTGAATGGAGCGGCGCAGCACCTTGCCCGATCGGGTCTTGGGCAGCACATTGACGAAGAGCACGCGGGCCGGTCGGGCCACTGCACCCAATTGACGATCGACCAGGCCCATCACATCGCCTTCCAGGGCGCGACGCTGCGCTGGATCGGACACGGCAGACGGGTCGCGCAGGACCGCAAACGCCATGGCCACCTGCCCTTTCAGCGCATCGGCTACGCCCACCACTGCGCATTCCGCCACCGCCGCATGGCTGCTGATCGACTCTTCGATTTCCCGTGTGCCGAGGCGATGGCCGGCGACATTGATCACGTCATCGGTGCGACCGAGGATGAAGTAATAGCCGTCCTGGTCGCGAATGCCCCAGTCGAAGGTCGAGTAGATCTGCTGGCCAGGCAAGCTGTTGAAATAGGTGTCGACAAATCGCGCATCATCGCCCCACACGGTCTGCATGCAACCGGGCGGCAGGGGTGGCGCAATGGCAATCACGCCCTTCTCATTCGGCCCCACCGGCTCGCCGGTCTGCTCGTGGATCAGGCGCACGTCATAGCCATACATCGGCATGCCGGGGCTGCCGAATCGGGTCGGTGTCGGCTCAATCCCGTGTGCCACTGAAAGAATCGGCCAGCCGGTTTCGGTCTGCCAATAGTTGTCGATGATCGGTCGGCCGAGACCCTCAGAGATCCACCGCGAGGTGGGCTCATCCAGCGGCTCACCGGCCAAAAAGAGCGCGCGCAGACTCGAGAGGTCATAACGGGACAGCCAGGCTGGATCCTGCTTCTTGAGCACCCGAATGGCCGTGGGGGCCGAGAACATCACGGTCACTTTGTAGCGCTCCACCAGCTGCCACAGGATGCCGGCATCCGGGCGCAGTGGTGTGCCTTCGTACATCAGCGTGGCCATGCCACCAATCAGCGGGCCATAGACGATGTACGAATGTCCGACGACCCAGCCGATATCGCTCGTTGAAAAGTAGGTCTCGCCGGGGCGTCCGCAAAAAATATGTTGCATCGAGGCGGCCAGCGCCACTGCATAGCCGCCCACATCACGCTGCACGCCTTTAGGCCGACCCGTTGTGCCCGAGGTGTAGAGGATGTAGCTGATGTCATTGGATTCGAGCCAGGTGACAGGCACCTGGGCGTCGAGATGCGTGGCGCGCATCGCCGAGTAGTCCATGTCGCGACCCGGCATGCGGTCATAGGGCGCGAGCCCGCGATCGACCATCAGCACATGCTGAGGTGGTTGACTCGATACGCGAATCGCTTCATCGAGCAGGGGTTTATAGGGAATCACCTTGCCTGCGCGCGAACCCGCATCGGCGGACACAATGAGCTTTGGCGTTGCATCATCGATCCGACTGGCCAGACTCACCGAAGCGAACCCGCCGAAAACCACCGAGTGAATGGCACCAATGCGTGCGCACGCCAGCATCGCAACCGTCGCCTCGGGGATCATGGGCATGTAGATCAGCACGCGATCGCCGCGGCCCACACCCAGCGCCATCATCGAGGCGGCCATGCGCTGCACTTCGCGATGCAATTCGGCAAAGGAATAGGTGCGCTCCTCCTTTGTCTCAGTGGATACGAAGATCAGCGCGGGCGCATCGGCCTGCGAGGGCAACCAGCGGTCGACCGCGTTGTGGCACAGATTGGTCGTACCGCCCACGAACCAGCGGGTAAAGGGCAGGCGGCTGGTATCGAGCACCTGCTTGAAGGGTGTTTGCCAGTCGATCAGACGGGCTTGTTCGGCCCAGAAGCTGTCCGGATCTTCGATCGATCGGCGATATACAGTCTGATAATCCACACGCGCTCCCTCGGCAGGTCTCGGTCAAGACCATCAGTATGCCGAGTCATGGCGAGGGCTGCCTCATGCAGCCGCGGCGATCGGTCTGTCAGACCGACACGAGCAGACGCGCCGCCGGCCAGGGCAGCTGGCATTCCCAGGCGCACCCCCAGCCACCTGCGGCGCAGCGCATGGCCATCCCTGGCGACAGGGGCAAGACCGGCGCGGCGTGACCCAGCACCTGCAGGCACGCCAGCGGCTGCAATGGATCGATCGGCTGCAGGCAGACTTCGATACGCGCGCCAATTGAGCCCGCAGCGGCTTCTCTGCCGGCCGCCAGCACAGCAAAGCGCAATGCAAGCCGCAGCGCATGGCTTGATGAACCGACCGCGCACAGCCAGGCGGTTTGCGTCGCATCCGACAGAGGCTCCTCCAGGTGCAGCGCGTCGGCAGCCCGGATGCCTCGCCGCAACCTTCCAGGCAGGTCGTCCACACCCTGTGCATGCAATCGAAAGACCACACCTGGCGTTTGCACAGAGGGGCTCAAGCGACCAAACACGGTAAGCAACCAGTCATGCAGCGCATGTTGCACGCTGGCCGATTCAGCTTGAACCGAGGCAACTTTCACGGGCTCGGTGCTGCCCGGGCGGGCTGCGCCCGGCCGAAGCACCGTGCTGAGCCAGGTGCGCAGCACATCCGGGTCATCGCCCTTGAGCACAAACCGGTCGGCACCCAGCGCCTGGGCACGCGCGCGCGCTGGCGCATCATCCGCACCAGACAGGATGGCAAACGGCAGACGCCGAATGCGCGGCACCATGGAGCCGCGGACCCGCTGCAGCAACTCGAAGCCGTCGATGCCAGGCATGCTCAGATCGCTCAGAACGACCGCGATCGATTCATCCAGCAGCAGCATCTCCCACGCACGATCGCCGGAATCGGTCTCGCGCAGGGTCCATACATCCCCCAGGCTGTGGCGCATGGATGCCCGCACAAAGCGGGAATCGTCCACAAGCAGCACCGTACCTGCGCTGCCGCTCAGCGTGGTTTGCTGAACCGAAGGCATCCAGGCCAACGGGTCAGGAGTGATACCGGACGGGGCGTTCAATGGTTAATCCGGACCGATCGGCGCTTTTGACAGGGTGCCCATTCTCTCCTAGGCTCGCGCTTTATGAAATCGAAGATGTCACGGTGCACGAGCGCCTTGGTGCCGATCCCTGTCCGAGCGACCGCTTTGTGGCGCAAGAGCAAGTCCATTGCAAGAGCGCTCGCCATGGGCGGGGCGCTTTGCCTTGCAATGCCCGGGGGCGAAGCCGCTGCGCAAACGTCGATGGCGCGCACCATGGCGACTGCTGCGGACGCCAGTGCTGAGGTCGTACTGCGCGCCCTGTCCTTGCTGGGGGTGCCTTACCGGTACGGAGGCAATACGCCCAACACCGGTCTGGATTGCAGCGGGTTGGTCAAACTGGTTTTCCAGGAAACCGTAGGCCTTGCGCTGCCTCGGCGAAGCGATGACATGAGCAGATTCGGTCAGTCGGTGGGCTGGACAGATCTGCAGCCTGGCGATCTGGTGTTTTTCAACACTATGCGTTTTTCCTTCTCTCACGTGGGCATCTATATCGGCGAGGGGCAGTTCGTCCATGCGCCCTCGTCGGGCAGCGTGGTGCGGGTCGAGGCCCTCAATAAGGACTACTGGGTGAAGCGGTTCGACGGCGCACGTCGGTTGGTCGCCAGCCCGCCTGCGGCCCTGGCCAGCGTCGTACCCGGTGCCGGTTCGGTGACATTCGAAGCGCTGCCTCAGCCCGGCCCTGCCGAGTCTTCGCCTGGCGGGGACGCGCCTGGCGGGCGAATCGTCAGTCCTTAAAGCACGGTATTGCGGGCAGCGACTGGCTGCTTAGAGGACACGCACCGACGGGTATCGGGCCACGGAGGCTGAAGTAACCCGGCCTGGTTAACCGCGCTGAGTTTGCACCGGGCAGCCGGGCGCGTGGACGCCGCTCCGCTTGGCGTCACCCCCCTTTCGTTGAGTCAGCGTGAAGCTGCGTGTGCGCAACCACTCTAAGGTGCCGGAGACGCCGCCATCAATTGCGAATAATTCTTATTTACATTCACGCGATGGCGACCTACACTGCAATGCCCACGCCGCCCGAGGGCCCGGCCCTGTACTACTGACATGTTCAACCGCCTCCTCACCTGCCTGCAGCACTGCGCAGGTTTTGCCCGCTGGGCAGTCGTCATAACAGCCATGCAGGCCATGAGCCCGATCGCCCTGGCTCAGGGCGCCGCGCCCGTGCTGAACCTGTACTCCGCACGCCATTACCAAACGGACGAGGCGCTCTACGGCGATTTCACCAGGCAAACCGGGATACGCGTCAATCGCATCGAAGCTGGCGATGAGGCGTTGCTTGAACGCATTCGGACAGAAGGCGCGCAGTCGCCAGCAGATGTCCTGTTACTGGTGGACGCGGCAAGGCTTTGGCGGGCGCAAATCGACGGTCTGTTTCAACCTGTGCGCTCGAAGATCTTGGATGCCCGCATCCCGGCACATTTGCGCGGCAAAGACGATGGCAAGGGCGCCGAGTGGTATGGCATCTCCACGCGCGCCAGGGTCATGGTCTACAACCGGGCGAAGGTCAGGCCGGACGAGGTGCGCACGTACGAAGACCTGGCCAACCCCTCCCTGAAAGGCAAGGTCTGCTCGCGCTCGGGCACCTCGCCCTACATGCTCTCGTTGATTGGTGCGATGTCGGAGCATCTGGGTGAAGCAGGTGCCGAACGCTGGGCACGGGGCGTCGTGGCCAACTTCGCACGCACCCCTCGCGGCGGCGATACCGACCAGATCAAGGCCGTGGCCAGTGGCGAGTGCGGTGTCGCCCTCACCAACACCTACTACCTGGTGCGGATGATGCGCTCGGCAGCACCGGCCGACAAAGAGGCGGTGTCACGGATTGCAATGGTGTGGCCGAATCAGCAAACCTGGGGCACGCACATGAACATTTCGGGCGGTGGTGTACTGAAACATGCACCACATCGCGAGGCGGCTGTCAGGTTCCTTGAGTACCTGGCGAGCGACTCGGCGCAGGCCTATCTCGCGGAAGGCAACAATGAATGGCCAGTGGTGGCGAGCGCCGTGCAGCGCAACCCTGCGCTGGATGCGCTGGGCACGTTCAAGGCCGACACGCTTGGGGCCGCACAAATCGGCCGCTCGCAAATCACAGCCTCGCGGATCATCGACCGCGTGGGGTGGCGCTAAAAAGGGCTCTGCGCCTGGCTGGCCAGCGGCTGGCCAACCTCAGGCTGCTGCGATGACCTTGATCTCGACCCGGTATTTGGGTGTGGCGAGCTTCGATTCGACCGTGGCGCGTGCAGGGGTGTGACCTGCGGGCACCCAGGCGTCCCACACCCCGTTCATCTCCTTGAACTCGCTGATATCTGCCAGAAAGATCTGCGCTGACAGGATACGGGTCTTGTCGCTGCCACACTCGGCGAGCAGTCGATCGATGGCTGCCAGGATCTGGCGCGTCTGACCTGCCGTGTCCTGGCTTGGGTCTTCAGCCACCTGGCCGGCGAGATAAATCGTGGAGTTATGAACGACGGCCTCCGACATGCGGGGCCCTACATGCAAGCGCTTGATCGTCATGGCATGAACCAGGTCAGTAGAATCGACATGGTATCAGCGGCAACCCTACAAGGACTTCTCCATGCTGAAAGGCAAACGGGCTCTGGTGACCGGATCCACCAGTGGCATCGGACTGGGCATTGCCCACGCATTGGCCCGCCAGGGCTGTGACATCGTGCTGAATGGCTTTGGCGACGCCGGCGCCATTGAGACATTGCGGGCCGACATGGCGCGCCACTACGGTGTAGGGGTGCATTTCGGGCCCGCCGATCTGGCTCGGGTGAGCGATATCGAAGCGCTGGCCACGCAATGCCAAACGCTGGGCGGGGTGGATATCCTGATCAATAACGCCGGGATCCAACACACCTCCCCGATAGAAAGCTTTCCTCCTGAACGCTGGGATGCGGTCATCGCGTTGAATCTCAGTGCTGCGTTTCACACCACCCGCCTGTTGCTGCCCA
>DGIT01000020.1 GCA_002386465.1 Burkholderiales bacterium UBA4615
GGCGTGATCGTGCCGCCGATGAGCTACTTCCCGAAAATTCAGGCGGTGCTCAAGAAGAACAACATCCTGATGGTGGCCGACGAAGTCATCTGCGGTTTCGGGCGCACCGGCAACATGTTCGGCAGCGATACGTACGGCATCCAGCCCGACATCATGACCGTGGCCAAGGCACTGTCCAGCTCCTACATGCCGATCTCGGCCACCCTGGTCACCAAAGAGATTTTCGACGGACTGGTCAAGGGCAGCGAGCGCAATGGTGCCTTCTCACACGGCGTGACGTATGCGGGGCACCCCGTGGCCTCCGCAGTGGCCGTCGAGGCACTGAAGATCTACGAAGAAACCAACATCGTGGGGCATGTGCAGAAAATGTCGCCGCGCTTCCTGCAGCGCCTGTCAGCGCTTCAGTCGCACCCGCTGGTGTCATCCAGCCGTGGCGTGGGTCTGATCGGCGCGCTGGAAATCGTGCAGGACAAAGCCACCCGCAAACCCTTCGATGCCGCCAGCGGTGTGCTGGCGCATCTGGGTAATGCGGTACTCGAACAGCGCCTCATCACGCGGCCGCTGCGCGACACCATGGCCGTGTGCCCGCCGCTCATCATCACCGAGCCGCAGATTGACGAGCTGTTCGACAAGCTCGGGCGCGCGCTGGACCACACGCTCGGGTTTGCCCGCGAGAAGAAGCTGGTGGCTTGACCCGCTACGGCCCTCCAGGTCCCTTCAACGACAGGAGTGCGTTTGCATGATCGTCTTTCACAGCCCAGCCCAGGCCGGGCACAACCCCGACCGATACGCCATCGGTCGCGATGTGATGCCGGCACGCGAAACCTCCGATCGCGTCGATGTACTGCTGGGCGCGCTCACATCAGCGGGCCATCAGATCGTCACGCCGAAAGATCACGGTCTTACGGCGATGCGTACCGTGCATTCAGCCGATTACCTGGAGTTCCTGCGCACCGCCCATGCCCGCTGGCACGAGGTCTACCCCACGGGGCCACGCTCGGAATGGGTCGTCCCCTACGCCTATCCGAACCGCCATATGCAGGCCAGGCCCGGGAGCGTGCTTGGCCAAGCGGGTCACTACCTGAGCAGCAGCACCTCGCCGATCGGCGCCGGAACCTGGGCTGCCATTGCCGGTGCAGCCGATGCCGCAGTGGATGCCACCGATACCGTGCTGGCCGGCGGTGCGCAGGCCTATGCGCTGTGCCGCCCGCCTGGGCATCATGCCTATGCCGATCTGGGCGCAGGCTTTTGCTACGTGAACAACGCCGCCATCGCCGCACATCGTCTGGGTGCTGCGCTGGGCAAGGTGGCGGTGCTGGATATTGACGTGCATCACGGCAATGGCACGCAGGGAATCTTCTGGACGCGCGGTGACGTGGACTTTGTCTCGGTCCACGCCGACCCCGACTGGGGCTACCCCTTCTTCGCCGGCCGCGCCGATGAGACAGGCGAAGGAACGGGCGCGGGGCGCACACTGAATCTGCCGCTGCCGCCACGCAGTGGTGATCTGCCCTGGCTTGCCGCTGTGGACACAGGCATCCGGCACATCACTCGGGGTGGTGCAAAGGGACTCGTCGTGTCACTGGGCTTTGACGCCTTCCATAAGGATCCTTCGGCGCTGCTGTCCGTGAGCACCTTAGGCTTTGAGGCAGCCGGCGAGCGTATCGGCGCCCTGGGTCTGCCCACGGTTCTGGTGCAGGAGGGCGGTTATGCCGTCGCTGAGCTTGGGACCAACCTCGCGGCGTTTTTGAAGGGCTTTCTGGGCGCACGCCCCGCGCGTTGACAAGCCCTGTGCGCTCAGAACAACGCATGTCGCGCCCACTCTCGAGATCGGGCTGATCAGCCTGTGATGCGCTCGCCGCGCTCAAAATCCCAGTGCCGCCCCGGCGCGGCCGCCAGCAAGGTGCGGGTGTAGTCGTGTTGCGGAGCGCCCAGCACCTGCGCTGCGCTGCCGTACTCCACCAGTTTTCCCTGGCTCATCACACCCACCTGATCGCAAATCTGCGCTGCGACACGCAGATCATGGGTGATGAACAGCACCGCCAGATCGAGCCGATTGCGAATGTCATCCAGCAACTCGAGCACCTGCTTTTGCACCGACACATCGAGCGCCGACACCGCTTCGTCGGCCACCAGCACTTGCGGCTCCATGGCAAGTGCCCGTGCGATACAGATGCGCTGACGCTGGCCGCCGGAAAACTCGTGCGGGTAACGGTCGAGCGAGGCCGGGTCAAGCCGCACCAGGGTCATCAGTTCACGCGCGCGCGCAATCGCCTGGGCGCGTGAAGTGCCGAAATACATCGGGCCTTCAATGATCGAGTCGCCCACCGTGCGACGCGGGTTGAGCGAGCGATACGGGTCCTGAAACACGATCTGAATGCGCCGGCGCAGTTCGCGCAGCGCACTGCGCGAACGGTGGCCGATCTCCTCGGTGCCCAGGAACACCTGACCATCGGTGAGCTCGATGAGCCGCACCACACAGCGCGCCACGGTGGATTTCCCGGAGCCCGATTCACCAACGATGCCGACGGTCTCGCCCGGCCGAATCTCGAAGCTCACATCATCGACCGCGCGCACCTCACGGCGCCGCTGAAAGAGGCCCCCACCGCCATAGGTCTTGAAGAGACGGCGAATGCTCAGTGCAGCCGGGCGCTCAGCCACCGGCGCGCGCAGGGGCGGCACGATCGACGGCACCGAGCCGATCAGCATGCGGGTGTAGTCATGGGCTGGTGCGGACAGCACCTGACGGGTGGGGCCTGATTCGACCAGCTCGCCGAGTCGCAGCACAGCCACCCGATCGGAGATCTCGGCGACCACCCCGAAATCGTGTGTGATGAACAGCACCCCGGTGCCATGGCTGCCCTGCAACTCGCGGATGAGTGCAAGGATCTGCGCCTGTGTAGTCACATCCAGGGCTGTGGTCGGCTCGTCGGCAATCAGCAGGGCCGGATCCAGAATGAGCGCCATGGCGATCATGATCCGCTGGCGCTGACCGCCCGAAAGCTGATGCGGGTAAGACGCCATCATGCGCGGCGGATCAGGCAGTCGCACCTGCTCCAGAATGCCGAGCACCTTGTCGCGTCGCTGGGCTGCGTCAAGCGTGGTGTGCTTGCGCAGCACCTCGTCGATCTGCGCACCACAGGTGATAACCGGATTCAGCGCGGTCATCGGCTCCTGAAAGATCATCGACATGCGCACACAACGCGCTGCGCGCAGCCACTCGGGTGAGGCCGTGAGCACGTCGGTACCCGCCAGCAGGATCTGTCCGGCGGTTGCATGAAGCCCGCGCGGCAGCAGCCCCATGACCGCCTGCGCGATCACCGACTTGCCCGAACCCGACTCGCCGACCAGGCAGACCACCTCGCCGCGCGGCACGATCAGATCCACACCGGTCACGGCATGCGTGCGATCAGCGCCGGGCGGCAGCGCGATCGACAGACCGCGCAGTTCAAGGGCAGGAGGCTCGCTCAACACGACGGGGCCCTCACAGTCGACGACTCATCTTGGGGTCGAGCGTATCGCGCAACCCGTCACCCAGCACGTTAACCGCCAGCACGGTCAACGCCAGGAACACCCCGGGATAGAAAATGTTGTGAGGATGGATGCGAAACACCGAACGCCCCTCGGCAATGATGTTGCCCCAGGTGGGGATTTCCGGCGGGATGCCCACGCCCAGAAAGGACAGTGCAGCTTCAGCGAGCATGGCCGATGCACACAGGAATGTGCCCTGCACGATCAGCGGCGCAATGGTATTGGGCAGCACATGACGCACCAGCAGTTGCAGCGTGGGAGCGCCGATGGACACGGCCGACTCCACGTAGGGCTCTTCACGCACACTCAGCACCACCGAGCGCACCAGCCGCACCACACGCGGCACATCGGGCACGACGATCGCCAGAATCACCGTGATCAGCCCGCCGCTCCAGATGGCCACCAGTGCAATCGCCAGCAGGATGCCGGGGATGGCCATCAATCCGTCCATGATCCGCATGATCGGGCCATCGAGCCTGCGGAAAAATCCGGCCACCAGACCGATGACCAAACCGATCGCAATGGCGATCACCGCCACCGTCACGCCCACCACCAGCGACACGCGGGTGCCGTAGAGCACGCGGCTGTAGACATCGCGCCCCAGGTTGTCGGTGCCGAACCAGGCGGTGCGTTCGGCGGTGCCGCCGTCCGCCAACGACACCTCCATGCGTGAGCCTGGCTTCAAGTTGCGCGAGGAGGGGTCGATTTCAGCAGGGTCCACCGTGCCCAGCCAGGGCGCCAGCAGCGCCAGCGCTACGAGCACCATCAGGATGCCTGCTCCGAGCAGCACCATGGGGTGACGCGCCGCCTTGCGCCACAGCGCAGGCCGCTGCGCGGGTGCTGCAGCGGGTGCGTGCTGATCAGAAGCGGATGCGGGGGTCAAGGAAGGCATAACCGATATCGACCAGCAGATTGACCAGCACATAGCCGGTCGAAAACAGCAGGATGAGTGCCTGAATGACCGGGAAGTCGCGCGACAGCACAGCCTCAACAGTCAGGCGGCCCAGCCCGGGAATGGCGAACACGCTCTCGGTGACCACCGCGCCGCCAATCAGCACGGCAATGCCGATACCGATGATGGTGAGGATCGGCACGGCCGCGTTGCGCAGGGCATGGCCGATCAGCATCTCGCGCTCGGTGAGCCCCTTGGCGCGCGCCGTGCGAATGTAGTCTTCGTTGAGCACCTCCAGCACGCTGGTGCGGGTGATGCGTGCAATCAGCGCGATATAGCCGACCGACAGCGCGAGGCTGGGCAGGATCAGGCGCTCGAGCCAAGGCCACAGCCCCTCGCGAATCCTCGAATAGCCCTGGACTGGCAGCCATTCGAGTTCGACGGAAAACACATAGACGAGCAGATAGGCCAGCACGAAGAGCGGCATTGAAAAGCCGATCACGGACACGCCCATCACCAGCCGGTCGATCCACGACCCCTGCCTGAAGGCCGCCAGCACGCCGACGGGCACTGCAACCACCACGGCCAGCAACAGCGCACACAGCCCCAGGGCCAGGGTGGGTTCCAGGCGCTGGCCAATCAGTTCGGCCACGGGCTTCTTGAAGAAATAGCTTTCACCCAGATCGCCGCGCAGCACGTTGCCGATCCAGATTAAAAATTGCGCAGGCAAGGGCTTTTCCAGACCCATGCGCGCGCGCAATGCCTGCACCTGTTCGTCGGTGGCCGTGTCGCCTGCAATGACCGCTGCCGGGTCGCCCGGCACCAGCCTCAGCATGAGGAACACCAGGACTGCAACGACCAGCAGGACCGGGATCACCGACAGCACTCTACGAACAACGAATCCCAGCATGACCCCTCAGCCCACTGCCTGCGCAAGACACCCAGCACCTGCACGCTTTGCGCCGACTCATTCACGCGCCCGGATTTTCAGGCGCGCATCGCATCGACAGCTTGCAGCGCCTGCGCGATGCGATCGGTACGCTCAGTTCTTCTTCAGCCCCCAGAACACCGTGATGGGTGCCTTGAAGGTGTACTGCAGCTTGCGATCCATCGCACCGAGAAAGCGCGCTTCGCCCAGGGGTACAAACACCCCGGTCTCATGGTTGCGCTCCTGAATCTGGCGGGCGATGTCTTTCTTGGCCTCCATGTTCGATGAGCGGGTGTAGGCATCGCGCAGCGATTCGAACTTTTCGTCGCAGGGCCAGCCCAGGAAGGAGGTCTTGCAGTTGGCATTGAGCACCGTGCGCCCGATCGGGTCCAGCGCATCACGCGCGTCATAGAACGACATGAAGTAGCTCCAGCCCCCTTCGCTCGGCTTGTCCTTCTTGCGCAGGCGCGGGCCCATCGATTGCCAGTCCATCGCGGCCAGTTGCACCTTGAAGCCAGCGCGCTCCAGTTGCTGCTTGGCCACCGGACCCAGCGGTGAGAGCGGCGAGAGGTCGGTAGGGTACGGCAGCACCACCGGGGTGCCGTCATAGCCAGCATCCTTGAGCATTTGTGCAGCGCGCTTGGCGTCGCCCTGGTACAGGCCGGCGGTGCCGGCATCGGTAGCCAGTGCGCTGCCGCAGTAGTACATCGACTTGCACACCTTGTAGTAGCGGGAATCACCCACCACGCCCTTGAGCAGCTGCTCCTGGTTGAGTGCCACCATGGCCGCCTGACGAATCTTGGGATTGTCAAAGGGCGGGTGCGCCCAGTTCATGCGACCAAAGTATTGACCAGCACTGAAGGGCAGCACGGTCAGGCGCTTGTCTTTTTCCACCAGCGGGAGCAAGTCGGCAGGGATGATTTCGACCATGTCGACTTCACCGCGCGTGAGCGCACTCACCGCCGTTTGCGCATCGGGAATGGCAATCCATTCGATGCGATCCACCATCGCCACCTTGCCGCCAGCAAATCCGGACGGCGGCTCGGCGCGCGGCTTGTACTTCGGGTTTTTCACATAGACCACTTTTTCGCCGGGCTTCCATTCATCGCGCTTGAAGATGAAGGGGCCAGAGCCAATCACCTTGTCGGGACCGATCGGCTCGGTGGCAGGCGTCTCGGCCACCGCCTTAGGCATGATCAGCATGGGCGCCAGGCTGGGCTTGGCGAGTGTCTCCAGTACCAGGCCATAGGGCTCTTTGAGCACCAGCTTGAAGGTCCTGGCGTCCACCGCCTCGAGCCCCCGAACGAAGGGGGCCAGACGCAGACCGGACGGGTCGCGCTGCAGGAAGCGACGAATGGAGGCGATGCAGTCGTCTGAGGTCACTGGTGTGCCGTCATGCCACTCCAGACCCGCGCGCAGCGTGAAGGTGTAGGTGAGCTGATCGGTGCTCACGACCCACTTGTCGGCCATCTGCGGGCGCACCACGTCCTTCTCGTCCATAGCGATCAGCTGGTCCCAGACCAGATACCCATGGTTGCGCACGATGTACTGCGTGCTCACCAGCGGGTCGACCGTCTTGAGGTCGGAGTGCATCACGGCCTTGATGGTCTGCGCCGAGGCAGGTGCGGACAGTGCAGCTGCCGTCACCACCACCAGGCCTGCAAGCGCTGGCGCGAGGGTTCGCTTCATGAGTGGGTCTCCGGGTGCGACGGAGTGGGTACCGTCAGGGTGAATCATTGTTCTCCTGGCGGCTCAGTATCCTGCGCGTACTGATACCGTCAAGCTCCATGCCGGCGACATCAGCAGGCAGATGCCCTGCAAGCGGTTGCCCTGCATGTCGCCGAGTGTTGCCCATTGGAGATGACAGCGTCAAGCTTGCATGTCGGTTCTGAGAAAATAACTTTTCTTGGAAAAGCAAAATAGCGAAGCGGACCGGAACTGACGCTGCGGATGCGCAAACACGCAGCCATTGGTACGATGGCTCCATGAAATCGACGACATCGCGCAAGTCTTCCGCAGCCCAGGCCCCCTCGGCCAAGCGCACACGCAAAGCCGCGGGGCCCGCCACCCGCTCCGCCACGGCTTCAAGGTCCGACGTGCTCAGGTCAGGATCGAAAGCGCAGGGGACTGCAAACCGCATCGAGCCCGATGATCCACAAGCAGCCATCCTGAAAGCGGCGGGCGAAATCCTGGACCAGTACGGCTATGACGGGTTGAGCACCACCGCCATTGCGCGGCGCGCTCGCGTGAGCACCGGGACGCTTTACATGCACTATCCCGACAAGCATGCGGTGCTGCGTGCCCTGGTGTGGGCGCTTCAGACAGAACGCACGCGTGCGGCTGAATCTCAGTACGAGGCCATTGCCAACAGCGGCGATTGGCGTGCGCCCATGCGTGAAGCCATGCTCGCCGCCTACCGGTTGAGGATGGCGCGCCCGGGGGGGCGCTCGTCGCGGCGCGCGCTTCAGACATCACCCGAGCTGTGGGATTGGGATCAGCGCCAGACCGAAGAGCTGGCGGCGTCCATGGCACGCGCAATTCGCCGGCGCAAGCCGCAGATTGACGCCCGCACCGCATCGCGCATAGCCCTGGTGGCCGTGACCACCTCGGTTGCACTGCTGGATCAGGCCAGCGCCGATTCGCGCCGTGCCTCCTGGATCCTGAAAGAAGCGATTGTGCTGCGCGAGGCGTACCTTGCGCCTTATCTCGACTGAGCTCGACTGAACCAGGCTGAGTTCGACTCAGTTCACCGGGGAGACCACCATGAACAGCGCTGACACTCGCCTGTGGGCACTGGATGCCCATGACACCGCGACACTGATCAGGCTCGGGCGCATCTCGGCCGTCGAGGCCACGCGTGCCGCACTCGATCGGCTGCATGCAGTCAATCCGAAGATCAATGCCATCACGCTGGCACTGGACGACGACGCACTGCGCACGGCACAGGCCTGCGATGCAGCGCAGGCACGGGGCGACGCCCTGGGCATCCTGCATGGCGTCCCGGTGACCACGAAGTGCAACGTCGATCAGGCCGGCCTGCCGACTGACAACGGTGCACCAGCGTTCAAGGACCTGATCGCCAAAGAAGACAGCCCGGTGGTGGCCAATCTGAAGCGCGCGGGCGCGGTCATCATCGGACGCACCAATACGCCGGCCTTTTCCATGCGCGGCCACACAGACAATGCCTTGCATGGCGCCACGTTCAATCCATGGGACCGGCGGGCGACCCCGGGCGGCTCCAGCGGTGGCGCGGGCGCAGCCACCGCAAGCGGCATCGGCGCGATCGGGCATGGCAATGACATTGGCGGATCGATTCGCTGGCCTGCCTACTGCAACGGCGTCTATGGGCTGCGGCCCAGCTATGGCCGGGTCTCACGCATCAACAGCTCAGCACCACCCGGTCGCCCCATGTCGTCGCAACTGATGGCGGTGGA
>DGIT01000026.1 GCA_002386465.1 Burkholderiales bacterium UBA4615
GGCATTGCGCTGGGCGTGCTGCTGGCGCTCTGGGCGCGCTCATCCATGATGGTGATCGCCTTTTCATTTCCCTATCGCATGCCAAATGTGTCGATCCTCATCGAGGCGATTGCGCGCGGCGAGCAGCTCCCATTTCTGGCAGCCTGGTTTGGTGTGGGTGCAATCTTTGCCGCGCTGGTGTTTGCGTTCACGGCCATCGCCATCCCGCTGATGCTTGACCGCGGCACCGATGCCATCACGGCCATGCTGGCCAGCCTGGCGGCGGTGGGCCGCAATCTCATGCCAATGCTGTTGTGGGCTGCGTGCATTGTGGCGCTGATTGGCGCGGGCTTTCTAACTGCATTCATCGGTCTGATCATCACCGGGCCCTGGGTGGGCCTGGCGACCTGGCATGCCTATCGAGATCTGGTGGCCGAACGGTAAAACTGCATTGGCGTTTCAGCTTGCTCACGGCGCGACTCCCGCAGCACATTGGGTCGCATCTTGCCCACGACATGCATCTCGCAGGGTTTGCAGTCGAATCGCAAGGTCAGTGTGTCAGTGCCATGCTTGAGTGTGAGCGGCTCTGCCCGCACCGTGCCCTGAACGCCCGTGACGCCCTTGGCCTGCTTGGGGCACAAGCTGAGCGACCAGCGCACGCAGTGCTTGGTGATCATGAGACTGACGTCCCCCAGTTCCTGCTGGCTTTCATAGGCGGCGTCGACGAGCTTCACGCCATGGCGCGCATAGAACGCCGCCGCCTTCGAGTTGAAGACGTTGGCCAGATACGAGAGCGTGTCTTCCGGATAAGGCACGGGTGGCTGCACCGCTTGTGCGCGGGGCCAGCGTTCCAGGCCGGCGGCCCGCGCATGCTCCAGCGCAGCCACCGCGTCGCGGCGCAGGGCATTGGCGGTGCTGGCCGGAACGAACCAGGTGGCTCGGGTTTCGATCAGGATATCGCTCTGCGGCGCACGCACTTCGAACAGCGTTGCGCCCAGCTTGGCGAGCTGCGCACGCAAGCCCTGGTCGGCGCGCGCTGCATCATGCGCGGCCTCCAGCGCATGCGCCACCTGTGCATCACCCACATAGCCGTCTTCATCGGTCACACGCAGCGAGAACCCGTTATCGGTGTCGCGCCAGTGCAGCGTGACCCCGATGCGCCGTTGCGCTGATTCCCGTGCAAGCGTCCGATCCCAGCCCATGTCGCGATTGCGGCTGACTTCACGCCCGATGCGCAGATCGCGCAGTTGCGCCACCGGCAGGTTCGGCTCGATGCGCCAGGTCCCATCGTCACGCTGTGTGGCGACATTTACAGGCACGCCCTGCAGTGCACCTTGCAGGTCATACCAGGTGAGCGCGTCACCGTTGTACAACTGCACGCCTTCGAGCGGCTCGATATCGACATGCTGTGCGCCCACACGCAGCACATGACCAATTGGAAGGCCGGCGTGTTTGGGTGTGTCGAAGGCGCCGATGTCGGTCTTGCGGCCTGTGACGAAGTAGTCGGTGGCACCGCGGTTGAAATTGCGGTCAGGGTCCGGCACGAAAAAGTGCTGCGTGCGCCCGGAGGACGCGCGCACCAGTGCAGCGCGGCCTTCCTGCCCGCCGCCCGCCTGGGCGTCGAGCAGCGCGTCGAACAGTTGCCGGTAATGGGCGGTCACGTTCTTGACGTAGCCCATGTCCTTGTAGCGGCCTTCGATCTTGAAGCTGCGCACGCCCGCGTCGATCAGGGCAGCGAGGTTGTCGCTCTGATTGTTGTCCTTGAGACTGAGCACATGCTTGTCATGAGCCACGATCCGGCCGCCCGAATCGGTGACCGTATACGGCAGGCGGCATTCCTGCGAGCAATTGCCGCGGTTGGCGCTGCGCCCGGTATGGGCGTGGCTGATGAAGCACTGCCCGCTGTAGGCCACGCACAGGGCGCCGTGAATGAAAAATTCGAGTACGGCGTCTTGTACCTGTGCCGACACCGCGCGGATCTGTTCGAGAGTCAGTTCGCGGGCCAGCACCATCTGCGAGAACCCCACATCCTGCAGAAAGCGAGCTTTTTCGGGCGTACGAATGTCGGTCTGGGTGCTGGCATGCAGCTGGATGGGCGGCAGATCGAGTTCAAACAGCCCCATGTCCTGCACGATGAGCGCATCGGCGCCGGCCTCATAGAGCCTCCAGGCCAGGGCCCGGGCGCCCTCGAGTTCATCGTCACGCAAGATGGTGTTCAGCGTCACGAAAATGCGCGCATGAAAACGATGTGCATGACGCACCAGCCGTTCGATGTCAGCCAGGCTGTTGCCGGCCTTGTCGCGTGCGCCAAAGGATGGCCCGCCGATGTAAACGGCATCGGCACCATGGTCGATCGCGGCGATGCCGATGTCGGCATCGCGTGCGGGGGAGAGCAATTCCAGCTGGTTTCGGCGCATGCCCGATTCTAGTCGCTCGGCGAAGGCCCTACACTATCGCCTCACGCGGTGGCGCATCGCGCGCGATGACCAACGCCACCTGCCACCCACGCCACCCACGCCACCCACGCTCAAGCTCCCCCGGCGCCCCACGGAGACCGTACCCATGAAGACCCGCATCACTGAACTTTTCGGCATCCAGCACCCGATCATCCAGGGCGGCATGCACTACGTGGGCTTTGCCGAACTCGCTGCGGCGGTCTCCAATGCCGGTGGTCTGGGCATCATTACAGGCCTGACCCAGAAGACGCCTGCGCTGCTCGCTGAGGAAATCGCCAAGTGCAGGACGCTCACCTCCAAGCCCTTTGGGGTCAACCTCACCTTCCTGCCCACCGTGAGCAGCCCGGACTACCCTGGCTACATCAAGGCCATCCTGGATGGTGGTGTCAAGGCCGTGGAGACCGCTGGCAACAACCCGCAGAAGTGGCTGCCCATGCTGCACGAAGCAGGCGTGAAGGTCATTCACAAGTGCACCAGCGTGCGCCACTCGCTCAAGGCTCAGGCCATCGGCTGCGACGCGGTCAGCGTCGACGGTTTCGAGTGCGGTGGCCACCCGGGCGAAGACGACATTCCCAACTTCATCCTGCTACCGCGTGCAGCCGACGAACTGAAGATCCCGTTTGTCGCCAGCGGCGGCATGGCCGACGGCCGTAGCCTGGTGGCCGCGCTGGCGCTGGGCGCAGAGGGCATCAACATGGGCACGCGTTTCATTGCCACGAAGGAGGCGCCCGTGCACCAGAACGTGAAGGACGCCATCGTTGCGGCCAGCGAGCTGGACACGCGCCTGGTGATGCGCCCGTTACGCAACACCGAGCGCGTACTGAAGAATGCCGCGGTGGACCGCCTGCTCGAAAAGGAAAAGACCCTGGGCGCCAACCTCAAGTTCGAGGACATTATCGAGGAGGTCGCCGGTGTCTACCCGAAGATCATGCTGGACGGCGCGATGGAAGCGGGTGCATGGAGCTGCGGCATGGTGGCCGGCCTGATTCACGATGTGCCGACCTGCAAGGAACTCATCGATCGCATCATGGCCGAAGCCCATCAGCTGATTGCCGAGCGGCTGGCCCGCTTTGATCGCGGCTGAGTCCAGGCGAACTGCACCCATGAAGTGGCAGATCTCCGACCGCTCGCTTTTTGCGGTCCTGATGCGGTCGCCCTGGTGGATGAGCGTGGCCATCGCGGTCGTCGTGACCGCGTTGGCACTCGCTTTGCTGCCGGCACAGCTGCGTCTGGGTGGCGCACTGATGGCGCTGCCTTTTTTCGTGATCGGCACGGTGGCTGCGGCGCGCCAGTGGCGATTGCCCCGTGCCGGGCAGATCGAGCGCGTTCAGCAGGTTGCGGGCGCCATGGCGTGGCCCGAGTTTGCAGAGCTGCTCGAAGCCGCGTTTCAGCGCGAGGGCTACACCGTCACCCGTGGCACCCGCGAGCCGGTGGATTTTCAGCTTGAACGGCAGGGCCGCATCACGTTTGTGTGCGCACGACGCTGGAAGTCGGCGCGGACCGGACTGGACGCCTTGCGCACGCTGCACGAAGCCAAAGAGACGGCCGACGCGCAGCGCGCGCGCTACGTCTGTCTGGGCGAACTCACGGATACCGCGCGTGCGTTTGCGGCTGAGCATCGCATCGAGATCTGGCAGGCACCGCAACTGACCGCGGCGATGCCCGCCCTTGCGCGCCGGGCTGCACCAGCCTCGACTGGCAAGGCGTCGGTCTGATGCAACGTCTTGGCACAGCCAGATGACCGAACGCGCGCTGGTACTGTTTTCTGGTGGCCAGGATTCGGCCACCTGTCTGGCCTGGGCGTTGGAGCGCTTCGATCTGGTCGAGACCATCGGGTTTGACTATGGTCAGCGTCACCGCATCGAGCTCGACTGCCGTGGGCCACTGCTCGAGGGCCTGCGCGACGCGTTTCCGCGCTGGCGTGCGCGCCTTGGGCAAGATCATCTGCTTGATATGCGGGTGTTAGGTCAGATCAGTGGCACGGCGCTCACGGACGACCGGGCGATTGCCTTCGAAGCCAGTGGCCTGCCCAATACCTTCGTGCCCGGCCGAAATCTCATCTTCTTCAATTTCGCCGGGGCGATTGCGTACCGCCGCGGTTTGAAGGTGCTGGTGGGCGGGATGTGCGAAACCGACTATTCAGGCTATCCCGATTGTCGGGATGACACGCTCAAGGCCTTGCAGGTGTCGATGAGCCTGGGGATGGATACGCGATTCCGCCTCGAAACGCCGCTCATGTGGCTCGACAAGTCCGGCACTTGGGCGCTGGCCGAAGCACTCGGCGGCGTGGCTCTGGTGGAGCTGATTCGCACACACAGTCACTCCTGTTACGCCGGCGACCGGACTCAGCTGCACGACTGGGGATATGGCTGCGACACCTGCCCTGCATGCGCCTTGCGCAGCCGCGGCTGGGCGGCTTACAGGCAGGCGACCGACAGGCAGGCGACCGACCGCTAGAAGCGCACGCCCAGGCTCACCCGCGTCGCATTGATCGGGGCGAAATTCTGTTTCTGATCTCGGGCGATCCGCATGAACCAACCGTCGAAGTCGAACACCGCCGACAGCCCCCACCCTTTGGTCGGCTCACCCAGATCGCCCTGTCCCTGCTTGTAGTTCAGGTCTACTGTCGTGCGCAGTTGATCCGACCAGCGTTTGCGGCCGAACAGGTGCCAAACCCGCTGACCGGTGTCGAGCCGGTTGTCTGCCACGACGGTCATGGCGATCGCGGTCTCGCCCTCGCTTTTCCAGCCCATGCCAGCCGTGAATGAATCGTTGGGGTCGTAACTCAGGTTGTAGTACGGCTTGAGGTTGGTGCGCCCCAGGCCCACCACCACGAACCACGGATGGCCCATTGCCGCCAGGATCGAGCCGCCGAGGAAATCTCGGGTGGCGGTTTCCAGCGACATCTGCACCAGCAGGCTCGGTGCAAGCTTAACCGTGTGGTCAATGCCTACGCGGGTCTGATTCCCGAACGATGGGTCGGTGTAGTGGCCCAGCCAGGCGCGTGTGCGCCCACTCTCCCATCTGAGGTTCAGATCCTGGCCGATGGTGCTGTCGCTGTAGAAATAGGTACCGTACGCAAGCTTGAATTGCGCTGAGTCTGAGGCCTGCTCTTGACGGTCTTTGGCGGCGCCTTGCTGATAAACGGCCATCAGGCACACAGTGATCAGAACGCGCTGTACAAACCGCACACTCAGGCGGATGGTGCGCAAGTGTTGAACCGCGTGCCAAGGCACTGCAGGCCTGAGCGAGAGTGGATGCATTCGACCCATGCGCGATGCTCAATCGAACAGACTGACCCCTTTCGGGGCAGTCGGCGAGCGTGTGGTGTGCATGGCAGGTGCCCTGGCCTTGGGCGCTTCCAGCGTGCGGGCCTGTGCGCCCTCGAACGGCCGAATTAATGCGAGCGCCTCTTCGTGAGTCGCCTGCAGCCACGACATCACAGACTCGGGCTCGAGCATCACTACGGAACGTTTCTCATCATCAGCCCGATGAAACCGACGCATGACGGGATGCGCATCGGCATTGAGGGTCAGCATGGAGAAAGAGAGTACCGGGTCGCCATTGGGCGCACGCCAGGCGTCCCAGATGCCTGCCAGTGCCATGGGCGCACCATCGGCACGCTCGATGCGCCAGCGCACCGCCTTGCCGGTTTCGTAACAGGGCTCGAAGATGGCATCAGCCGGGATCACGCACCATTGGCGTTGGCGCCAGGCATTGCGAAAGCTGGGCTTGTCAGCCACGGTTTCGGAGCGTGCGTTGTAGCAATGGCGGAAATTTTTGCCATCCCGCGACCAGGATGGAATGAGTCCGAACACGCCAAGCTCGATGCTTGGCGCATCGCTGCTGCTCAGGGGCACTGCGCGCAGAAACGGCGCCACGTAGCCCGGGTAGGCCTCGGCGACATAGTCCTCGCGCGCAGGCGATCTGCCCCATTGAGACTGCAAGCGATCAGCGCGTGTGGGGACGTAGTTCGTGCACATGGCAGGTCTGAGCGTCTGTTCAGCGTACCAGCGCCAGGCACTGGTTCTTCAGATCGGCGTTGCGCACGCTGTAGCAGTTGCTGCGCTGGCCCTTCACCTGGGCCAGACACACATTCTTGGTATCGGAGTCCTGTACGGAGTAGCAGTAAGACGCCTGCTGTTTCGCAGTGGCCAGGCAGACATTCTTCCGGTCGTTGTCGCGGATGCTGTAGCAGTGGGACTCGCTTGCAGCCGACACACCGTGCCACAGCGGCGAGCCGATGCATCCAATGACAAGGGCAGCGCGCAAAAAGGTCAGTGCAAGGCGACTCATGAGGTGTGCTCCTGTGGCGGGGTCACAGTTTTGAACGCAGATGGTGCCATGAGGGATGACCCGCTGGCATCTGGACTGGTTGGTGAGGGGCTGACTGCGAAAGCCGACTGCGACCCTCAGTCATTGCACCCGCAGCTATGCTTGTCATCGGCGGGCGCGCTTCAGACGTTTCTGAGTGTGCACCGGCGTGTCAGATCAGGGCACAGACCCGTTCGATCCTCGACGTGCACTCCACTTATTCTTCTCTCCTCGATTCAGGACACCCATGAACGCGACTCGCAGAACTTTTGTCATTCAATCCGTAGTGGGCGCCGGCGCCCTCGGCTGCGCAGGCCTGGCCCGTGCACAAGCCGCTGCCACAGCGCCCGCAATGGTCAACCCCACTGATGCGCAGGCTCAGGCACTGGGCTATGTGGCCGATGCCGCTAAAGTCGACAAGGCCAAGTACACCAAGTTCGCAGCCGGCCAGGTGTGTACCAACTGCGCGCTTTTCCAGGGCAAGGCAACCGATGCAGCCGGCGGTTGCCCGCTCTTCGCAGGCAAGCAGGTGGCTGGCAAGGGCTGGTGCTCGGCCTGGGCTAAGAAGGCCTGATCCAGCGCGACGGTCTGGGCGCGCCGATCAGATAAGCTTCGCTGCATGCTGCGCGCCCTGCGCAGCACAGCCCTGCGCATGCGGCGCAGGGTTGCCCCATCAGTGAGGAGACTGCATCGTGCTCGCCCAACTCGCACGGCGGCTGCCGTTTTACTACGGCTGGGTGGTCGTAGCAGTCGTTTTCGTGACCATGGCCGTCGGAGTGAATGCGCGTACGGCGTTTTCACTGCTCTTTCCCCCAATTCTTGACGAGTTCGGCTGGGAGCGCGCCACCACTGCGGGCGCCTTTTCGTTCGGCTTTCTGATCTCGGCCTTCCTGAGCCCCTTGCTGGGCAGGCTCATGGATGCGCGCGGCCCCCGTCTCATCACGCTCATCGGCATCGTGACGGTTGCAGCCGGCATGTTGCTCGCTACGCTTGCCAGAGAGCCCTGGCATTTCTATGCCACGCTCGGTGTGCTGGTGGGCGCGGGCAGCGTCTGCCTGGGCTATTCCTGCCAGGCCCTCTTCCTGCCCGCATGGTTCGAGCGCCGTCGTGGCCTGGCCATGAGCATTGCATTTTCAGGTGTGGGCGTGGGATCGATCGTGATGCTGCCGCTCATGCAGCGCCTCATCGAAGGGTCAGGATGGCGCACGGCCTGCACGGCGCTTGGGTTATTCGCCTTCTGTGCGCTGGTGCCTCTTGCGCTGCTCTTGCACAGACGGCCACAGGACATCGGTTTGTTGCCTGATGGCGATGAGGTGCCAGCGGCCGGCGCAACCGTCGCCGCCAAGCGCAGCAATGTCATTGACGAGGCATGGGCGGCCACGGACTGGACCTTGTCGCGCGCCATGCGCACGGCGCGTTTCTGGTGGCTTGCACTGGGCTACTTTTGCGGCCTGTTCATCTGGTACGCCGTGCAGGTGCACCAGACCAAATACCTGGTGGAAGTGGGGTTTGACCGCACCCAAGCCGCGCTTGCTCTGGGCGTGGTCAGTCTGGCCGGCGTGCCCGGGCAGATTGCGTTGGGGCAGTTATCGGATCGCATCGGGCGTGAGATCGTCTGGACCATCGGCGCCTTGGGCTTTGCGCTGTGCTACCTGGCTCTGCTGGGTCTGGAGCACCATCCCAGCCCGTGGCTGATGTGGTTCATGGTGGTGGTGCAGGGTGCGCTGGGCTATGGCATCACGTCGGTGTTCGGTGCTGTGCCAGCCGAGATTTTCGAAGGCAAGCATTACGGCAGCATCTTCGGCACGCTCATGTTTGCAGCCATCAGCGGTGGCGCAGTGGGTCCGTTTGTAGCTGGTGCGGTGCATGACGCCACAGGCAGCTATGCCATCGCCTGGTGGATTTGCGTGGGCATGACGCTGTTGTCGATCGTGGCCATCTGGCAGGCGTCGCCAGGCAAGGTCAGAGCGGTGGCAGGTCGGGTCTGAGCAACCTGGCAAGGGTGTGGTGCCGGGCAGATGCGTGTTGTAAGCAGTACGGACGCCCGTTGTCTTCAGTCCCTCAGATGGTCACGCACGAAGCGGCGAAACAGCCGCATCACCGGGGCGGCTGTTCGGCCGGCCAGCGTGACATAGGCGAAGCGCGCAGTCGCTTTCACGCCGGGTGTGATGTGGAGTTCTTTCAGGCGCCCCGAGGCCAGACCTTCGCGTGCAGCGGCCGCGATGCCCAGAAACACAGCGTCCGATTGCGTGACCGCGTCGATCAGGCTGTTGATGTCCTCGCAGCGCAAGCTGGCCATGGTGTCGGGATCGGCATGTGGCCCGAATTGCTCGACCAGCAGGCGTGCCACTTCAGAGGACAGTGGCGTTGTGGCGACCGGATGTTTCAGGACGTCGGTGAGCGTGAGTTTTCTGCGCCGCGCCAGGGGGTGGTCGGCGCGGCAGATGAACCCGGTTCTCAGTTCGCCAAGTGATTCGATCTTCAGGTCGGGCGCTGGCGCAATCCGGCGGGCATCGACCACCAGGGCTTCGAGCTCGCGCGAGCGCAGTTGCACCAGCAGCAGTTCGGTTGAGCCCCGTGCAATGTTGACCCGCACCCCGGGATGTTGCGTGGCGATGTGGCACAGCAGTGGCGTCATGAGCAGAGCACCCGGACCGGACCCCAACCCCACGCTGATGGCGCCACCATCGCCTTGCTGAAATCGCTGTGCACTCAGACGAAGCTCCTGCGCGCCGAGCACGATGGCGCGTGCGCGCTCCGCCACATCGTGCCCCAGCGCGGTGAGCTCATTGCGCTTGCCGATGCGATCGATGAGTCGCCCGCCCAGCGTCTGCTCCAGGGTCTGGATGCTGCGGCTGAGCGCAGACTGGGTCATGAAGGATCGCTCGGCTGCACGGCTGAAGGAGCCTGTTTCGGCAATGGCCAGAAGGTGTTCAAGGTGCCGGATGTTCATGGAGGACTCACCTGCAAGGCTGAAACTGAGATCTGAAGTCAATGCCTGCTGCGCAGATTAATGCAGTCAAAAAACGCATGATATTTAGGAGAATAATGCATTGGACACATGATTAGAGCAGTCTTACGATCGGATGAACTGATCAGCCACCCGTCCCGAATGAGGTCCAGATGAACCCGTTCACCCGCACCCTGCTGCGATCCTTCTCAGCCCTTGCGACCAGCCTGGTCCTCATGACCGGCGTGTCGGCCCAGACCTTCCCTGCCAAGCCGGTGTCGCTGGTCGTGCCGTATCCGGCAGGCGGGCTGTCCGACGTGATTGCACGCACCGTGAACACGTCGCTGGGCAAGCAGCTCGGGCAGCCGGTGATCGTGGAGAACGTGGGCGGCGGCAGTGGGTCGATCGGTGCCAACAAGCTGCTGGTGGCACCCTCGGATGGCCATGTCGTGTTTCAGGGCTCGCCAAATGAGCTGATCCTCGCGCCGCTGGCGATCTCGTCGATCAAATTCAGAAGCGAAGATTTCCGTCTGGTGCAGATGATTGCCACCGCGCAGATCGCCTTTCTGATCCGCCCGGGACTTCCGGTGAATTCGGTCGATGAGTTCATCGACTATGCACGCAAGTCGTCGCGCGATGGCAAGCCGCTCACCTACGCCAGTGTAGGCGTAGGCTCGTTCTATCACCTGCTGGGCGAGCATCTGTCGCAGGTCAGTGGCATCCCGATGGTGCATGTGCCTTACAAAGGCGGTCAGCCTGCTGAGCAGGATCTGCTGGGCAATCAGGTCGATTTCTTCCTGGCCCCGTACAGCAAGCGCTATGACGAGTTTCACAAGCAGGGCAAGCTCAAGGTGCTGGCCATGCTCAATACCGAGCGCCTGGAAAGCGTGAAGGCGTTTCCGGCGATCGGTGAGTCCAAGATCCTGCGCGATTTCTCGTTCAACATCTGGACGGGTTACTTCGTGCGCAAGGACACGCCTGAGCCGGTCGTGCAGCGCCTGCATAAGGCGATCACTGACACTCTGGCCGACCCCGCCGTGCGCACGGGCCTGGACGCCAACAGCCTGCTGCTCGCCCAGCCTTTGCCGCTCGATGCAGTCGGCAAGGCCTATACGGACGGCACGGCACAGTTCCGCGGGATCGCCAAGGCGATCAACCTTCAGCCCCAGTGACGCATCTCAGGAGCCCATCATGAAAGTCGTTGTCCTTGGTGCAGGTTTGCTTGGTGTGACGTCGGCGTACTTTCTGCGCCAGCAGGGTCATGAGGTGGTCGTGATCGACCGGCAGGCTACGCCGGCTGCAGAAACCAGCTTTGCCAATGGCGGTCAGATTTCGGTGAGCCATGCCGAGCCCTGGGCTAATCCGAGCGCGCCGCTCAAGGTGTTGCAATGGCTGGGCAAGGAAGATGCGCCACTGCTCTTTCGACTGCGTGCGGACATGCGGCAGTGGCTGTGGGGTGTGCAGTTCCTGCGTGAGTGCACGCCCGCGCGCACCCGTCACAACATCCAACAGATTGTGCAGCTGGGCACCTACAGCCGCGCCACGCTGCAGCAGCTGCGCCGCGATATCGGCATCCAGTATGACCAGCGCACTCAGGGTATCCTGCACTTCTATACCAATGCCGCGGAGTTTGAGGCTGCCCATGCACCGGCTGCTCAGATGCGCGAGCTTGGTTGTGAGCGCCAGGTGATCTCGGCTGACGAGGCAGTGCGCATCGAGCCGGCCCTGCGACAGGTGCGCCATCAGCTTGCCGGGGCGACCTTTACGGCCGAGGACGAATCGGGGGATGCGAACCAGTTCGTACGCGAACTGGTGAAGCACTGTGAGGCCGATGGCGTGCACTTCCGCATGAGCCACACCATCACGGCGTTGCGCGAAGCCGGCGGATCCATCGACCATGTCGAAGTGACCGATGCCGAAGGGCGCTTTCTGCGCATTCGCGGCGACGCTTACGTCGTGGCCATGGGTTCGCTCAGCCCCTTGCTAGTCAAACCGCTGGGCATCCGATTGCCGATCTATCCGGCCAAAGGCTACTCAGTCACGATCCCCGTTGCCGATGCGGCGCTTGCGCATCAGGTGTCGTTGACCGATGACGAATACAAACTGGTGTTTTCACGTCTGGGCGACCGACTGCGCATCGCTGGCACCGCCGAGCTCAATGGTTATGACCGTGACTTGAATCGTGTGCGCTGCGAGGCGATCGTGCGCCGCGTGGAAGCCTTGTTCCCGGGTGCAGGCGACTCAAGCCAGGCGCAGTTCTGGACCGGGTTGCGCCCGGCCACCCCCAGTAATGTGCCAATCATTGGCCGCTCACGCCTGCCCAATCTGTATCTGAACACTGGGCATGGCACGCTGGGCTGGACCCATGCATGCGGATCGGGCAAGAGCATCGCCCGGATCGTGGGTGGCCACGCGCCGGAGGTCGACTTCGCTTTTGTGGGGTTGTCTTCACGGCCCACGACTGTGGTGGGTTTGCAGCCGTCGGTGCGCGTCAGTTGAGTCGCAGCCGCCGCTGACGGGCGTCGGCGAAGCATCGACTCAGTGGAGTCGAATCAGGCCTGAATCAGATTCGAACCCTGGGTCGATCCGGTGCCCTCAGGCGGTGTCTCAGGCGGTGGCCAGCGCGGCCGTGCGGCGAGGCTCGAGCTTGTGCCCGATGTCGGCAAGCAACTCATAGGAGCGCAGGCGCGCACCATGGTCGAAGATGCTGCCGCTCACCATCAGCTCGTCGGCACCGGTGCGTTCGATGAACGCCTGCAACTGTCTGCGCACGCTCTCGGGTGAGCCCACGAAAGCACACTCGAGCATGCGCATGGCATGGGCTTTTTCGGCTGGCGACCAGTAGGTCTCGATATCGTCGATCGGGGGCGCCATCAGGCCGCGACGATTGCGTGCCATGTCGGTAAAGCGCTGTTGCAGCGTGGTGAACAGCCGAGCTGCTTCGCGATCAGTGTCGGCCACGATCACGTTGATGCAGGGCATGCCGTGCGAGCGGGCAAGCTGCTCCGAGGGCTTGAATTGCTGGCGATAAATACGCAGGGCGGCGTCCAGGTCGGCGGGCGCGAAGTGCGAAGCAAACCCGTACGGCAGTCCGAAGTGCGCCGCCACCTGCGAGCCATAGGTGCTTGAGCCCAGGATCCACAGGGGTACATGGGTGCCGGCACCCGGCACGGCACGGATGCCCTGGTCGGGCTGTGCATCGTCAAAGAGGAAGCGCAGCGCCTGGATATCGTCGGGGAAATGCTCTGCAGCCTGCGGATGCGCCCGCAGTGCGCGCATGGTGGCCTGATCAGTCCCCGGTGCCCGCCCCAGTCCCAGGTCGATGCGACCCGGATAGAGCGAGGCCAGCGTGCCGAACTGCTCGGCGATGACCAACGGCGAGTGATTGGGCAGCATGATGCCGCCCGAGCCCAGGCGGATCGTGGAGGTGCCGCCCGCCAGATAGCCGATCACGACCGAGGTGGCCGAGCTGGCGATACCGACCATGTTGTGATGCTCGGCGACCCAGTAACGCTGATATCCCCAGCGCTCCACGTGACGGGCGAGGTCGAGTGCGCGCGGCAGGGCCTGCACGGGCGTTTCGCCCATGCGTACGGGGACGAGATCGAGGACGGAAAGCGGGATCATGGCGGTCAGTTCTGCGTGAGATATCCGCAGACCTTACCACCGTGGCCGCCGCGGCGCAGGGATCGGCACACGCGAGTGAAAAGTGCCCGCCCGTGCGCCAGTCGTTTCAAGCGGTTCAGGTTCGGCCACTGGCCGCATCGAATCCCACGCGCTCAAAGCGAAATGCCGTGCCATAGCGCTCGAACTCGTGGCTCGTGATGCCGTGACGCAGCGACCCGTCGAAGCGCTCGGGCGGCTCGACCACCACCACGCGCAGCACGACGATATCGCCCGCCTTGACCAATCCGGCGTGCACTGCGGCCGAGGCGACGCTCGAGTCTCCGGTGTAAATGTCGGTGCCCCAAACCGGCCCGTCCGGATCGCCGGTGACGCGAAAATAATAGGTCTGCCCGATCTGCCCGCAGTGTTCGACCATGGTGCGCGGCGGGTCGTGGGCCAGCAGCCCCTGCTCAAGCAGCCGCTCAAGCTGCTGTGGGCCAAGGCGACCGCGCCGGTCAAAATAAGCTGCCAGTTCCTGGATCACTTTCATGTTGGGGCGCTCCTGGGCTCAGTGGGGGAAATCAGTGACGTGAATCAGTGGAGTGGATCAGGTGCGTGGGCACAGGTGCATCACCCGCCCCTGTCTGGGTCGAAAGCTGGGCTGCGATTGGGGTGGCAGTAGCCACAGCAGTTCGAAGGGCAGCGCCTCATCGGGGTGCTGGATATCGCCGTCGGTGATCACCACGACCGCCCGCACTTCGGGGTCGTTCGCCAGATAGCGCAGCGCGGGCGAGAGATCGCTGCCGCCGTACCCTGCGATCTGTTTGCGCGCCAGTTGCTGCGGTTCCAGCGTGTCATCGGCCGTGACGATCGCATCGCACTGGATCAGGCGCACCTGCGCGACACCCAGCGCTTCGCAGACATCGCCCAGCGCCCCAAGTGCACGGGGCATCTCGTCGCTCATGGACCCGCTGGTGTCGAGGACCACGTTCAACACTTGACTCTCGCGCCGTCGCCCGGGCAGCACGATGCCGGCGCTGCCTGCTGCGCGACGTGCTGGCCGCTCGAATGTGCGCGGGCCCATGGTCACCGACTCGATCCAACGCTGCAAAGGGATCTGCGCCGGCGTGCGATAGGCCCCGCGCGCTGCGTCGACCCATCGGCTGTCATGCCCGGGCGACAAACCCATTTGAGCCGCTAATGCCGCAGGCAGTCGGCCACGTGCCCGCGCCACCGCCATTCCGCGCCGGGCGGTCTGCTCGAGTTCACGTTGTTGCTCGCGCTGTGCCTGCGCGTCGGCATCGAACCATTCGCGCTCCAGCGCGTCGGCCAGAACGTCACCCATTTCGTCGCCGACCTCGTTGCCCGGGGCCTCTCCCTCCGGCGAGCCGTCGCCATCGGGCTGCCCGCCTCCTGAGCCGCTGCGTGACCCCGATCCAGGTTGCCAGACTCGAACCTTGGTTCCGCCGCCGGCCGTCTGGGCGCCCGCTTCGCGGCGCAATTCGAGCAGGATGGCTTCGGCTGACCGCAGCCTGGCGCCTTGCATGTCGAGCCCGCCTGCAGGGATGCGGGCGATCCCGAGTTCATGGCGCAAGACATCGTTGATGATGTAGTCATGGGCCACGTTGAACTGCATCAGGTCGCTGCCACGTGCGCGCTGGTGCGTGCGCAGCGCCAGGTGCAGCAACTCATGGGCCACCACGAAGTTCAGGTCGGCATCGCTGAGTTTGCCGACGAACTGCGCGTTGGCGACCATCCGCCCCGAGGCGAAGACGCCCATGGTGGGCACGCGTGCGTCGAGCTGAACACGCGCTGCAGCGGCCAGTCCTGCGAGATAGGGAAACGGGACCGTGATCCGGCGCAGCGCCAGGCCAACCCGCGCCAGCGCGTCTGATGCTGCGGATGCGGACGCATCAGACCGTCGGGTCAATGGGGTGCTCATGCGCGTGCCTCGCTTGCGCTAGACCTGGGCGACCCGGCCCAACAGCTCGAACATGGCGTCTTCTGCGCCCAGTTCCGCCCAGCGGTCGACCAGATCGGTCAGCACCTGCAACTGATGCTCATCGGGTAGCGCCCGCATGAAGCGGTCGATCACAGCGGGCTCGACCGCCTCAAGCCGTCCTTCGCGCACGTGCTGGCGCATGCAGTCGAGCACAAACCATCGCCCGGACTCGCCCTGGGGCAGGGTGTCGGGTTCGCGCAGGTAGTCGCCCAGCTCGCGCAGTGGCGTGAGCGACTCTTCGGCCAAAGCGCAGAACATGGCCGCGTCTTCGGGCGATAGACGGCCAAACGCCAGCGCACGGCGGGTGGTCGCATCGAGCACACCCGCCGATTCGGCCAGGTCGAGCGAGCGCGACAGCGCCGCCCAGGCGCGCGGTGTGGAGAAGGGTACCGGGTCTTCAGGGACCGGCCGCACCAGGGACTCGGGCATCGACGAGACAAACCGGCGGATTTCCGGGCGCACGCCATGCACGGCCGCCCACTGCAGCCACTCGTCGGTATCCACCCGCACATGCAGGACGGTCACCCGGTTGACCAGCGCCGAACTCATGGCGCGCACCAGGGCGCGGTCCTGCATCCGATTACCGGCCGCCACCACCCAGGTGCCGCGCGGCAGTGCAAATTCGCCAATGCGGCGTTCGAGCAGCAACGAATAGAAGGCCTTCTGCACGTCCGGTGCGCACGCGGGCAGCTCGTCCAGAAAGAGGCAGAACGGCTCGGCGTTTTCAGGCAACAGGGCGCGCGGTGGGCAGAATACTGAACGCTCGCCGACGATGCGCGGCACGCCGCTCACGTCTTCGGGTGCGATCTGCGTGCCCAGCAGCGAGCGGCAGGGCAGACCGGCTTCGCGTGCCACCTGAAACACGATGTCGGATTTGCCCACACCGGGCGGCGCGAGCAGCAGAAAGCTCTGCTCGTGCGCCATCGCCCGGATCAGGGTGGCGGCCTGGCGCAGGGTCACGGGGGCTGTCTGACCGAAGGCCAGGGACGCATCGGTGTCGTGTGCAGAAGGCATGACGGCTTCCTCGGGACGAAACGACCAGTCTGGGGGTCGGTGCCGCGGCGTCGCAATGGTTTCGTTTTGGCGCCATAATGGCTCTATGCCAACCTTGTCGATCAAAGACGTTCCGGAGCCGGTCGCCCAGGCGCTTCGCGAGCGGGCCCGCCGCCATCACCGCTCCCTTCAGGGCGAGCTCATGGCGCTGGTGTGCGAAGCCGTGGCTGCCGAACATGACGCGTCGCTGGGCAATCAGCCCGCCTCGCCCCTATCGGCATCGGCGGTCCGGGGCGGCCTAGCCGGCCGCGGGGCGGGTCCCGCGAGCAGCGCAGCTGGCTCGAAGTCCATCGAACAGATTGCCCGCGAACATGCGGTGCGCCGTGCCCGCCCTGCTCGCGGCGGGCCGATCGGGGGCGCTCAGGTGCGCGCCGACCGGGACAGCCGGTGAATCGACGCAGGCTCTTTTCGGCGGAGCCCGGCGCGTCGCTGCGCGTGCGCAGACCGGTGGTTGTCGATGCGGGCGTGCTGGCTGCAGTGCTCTTCGATGAGGCTGAGGGTGCGGTTGCGCTGCGGCAAATCGCTGGCATGACCCTGCATGCGCCGCAACTGATCGACTATGAACTGGCCAGCATTGCGCTGGCCAAGGCCCGAGCCGGACTGGGTGATATTGCTGCGCAGGGCCTGGCCGACTGCAGGCAGCTTGCCCTGGAGCGGGCGTGGGTGGAGCCGGTGGCGCAGGCGGCGCTTGCGATGAGTTACAAGATCAGCTCGTACGACGCCGCCTACCTGTGGCTGGCCGCGGCCCTGCAAGCGCCGCTGATCACCTTCGACACCAGGCTGGCGCGCGCAGCCAGGCGGCACCTGGGCAGCGACGACTGAAGCACACAGCGTATCGGGCTGCGCCACACGGCCCAGCCTTATGCGCAGGGTTTTCGCACTTGAGCATTACGTGCCTGACTTCAGGCGCTCGTTTTGCGGGAACATGTTGCGACGCGCGTCATCGTCCATCTCGGCCTTGAAGGCATGGGCGGTACGCAGCTTCTCGACCCGCGCAGCGGCTGGTCTGGCATTGATCTCGTCAAGCAGACGTTTGAGGTTCGGGTACTGCGTCCAGGGGTTGTCGGTGCCCAGCACGATTGGCACCAGACGCGCCCAGCCCCAGAAGGCCATATCGACGACGCTGTAGTCCTTGCCGAGCAGGTAGGGATGCGCCGCGAGGCGGTCCTCGAGAATTTTCCAGTGACGATGTGCTTCGAAGTCATAGCGATTGAGCGCATAGGCCTTGGGCTCGGGTGCCACGTTGCGAAAGTGCACGGCCTGACCCGAGTACGGGCCGATGCCGCTTGCAATGAACATCATCCAGGACAGCATCTCGCCGCGCTCGCCTGAGGCCAGATCCGTCGGAATGAAGCGCCCGGCACGGTCAGCCAGATAGATCAGGATGGCATTGCTGTCGAAGACCACGCGACCCTCGTCATCGATCACCGGGACTTTCGCATTGGGGTTCAGCCGCATGAATGCCGCGCTGTGTTGCTCGCCTTTTCTGGTGTCGACCGGGATGGCCTCATAGGGCGTGCCCAGCTCTTCAAGCAGCAGGGCGACTTTCATGGGATTGGGTGCGGCGTTGTAATAGAACTTCAGCATGGGCGTCTCCGGTGGTCTTGGGCTGACAAGCGTCATTTGAAGTGTCGCACACGCGGCATTGGCTGGCCGGTGTCCGGGCCGGGGCTGCGCCGCGGCAGCATCCATTACACTGACCGTCTATCCCCAGCCGCTTCAGGAGCACTCGCATGAGCACACCCGACATCGCACAAAAAGCCCCCTATCCCGTGGACGTGGAGGCCGGCAAGGATTACTGGTGGTGCGCCTGCGGCAAGAGCAAGAAGCAACCGTTTTGCGACGGCAGCCACAAGGGCACGGAATTCGTGCCGACCAAGTACACCGCCACCGAATCGAAAAAAGTATTTTTCTGTGGATGCAAGCAATGCGCAAAGCCGGTCATGTGCGACGGCACTCACAACAAGCTCTGAGCACCGGGCGCTCTGTTCAGGAGCGCTGGCGCACTGAGCGCGCGCCAGCTGGCTGCGCTCTCGGCCAGGTGCTTGCCTCAGAACGGCTTGATCGGCTTGACCGGGCCTTTATAGCTTTCCTTCAGCGCTGAGCCGCTCAACGCCGGGAACTCAAGCGGTGTGTCGGCCACCTCGATTTCGGGTACCCGATCGAGCAGATGGCGGATCAGGGTAAGGCGGCCGCGCCGCTGGTCGTTGAAGTCGACCAGAGTCCAGGGCGCGTGGCGCGTGTGTGTGGCCTTGAGCATCTCGTCGCGCGCCCGACCATAGGCCTTGTAGTGCTCGCGCGACTGCAGATCGATCGGTGACAGCTTCCAGCGTTTCAGGGGGTCGTCCATGCGCTCGCGAAAGCGCGTTTCCTGCTGTGCCTGGTCGACGCACAGGAAATACTTCAAGAGCACGATGCCGTCATCGACCAGCATCTTCTCGAAGACGGGCGCCTGCTTCAAAAACCGCCGGTGCTCGTCTTCGGTACAAAAGCCCATCACCTTCTCGACGCCGGCACGGTTGTACCAGCTGCGATCGAACAGTGCGATCTGGCCGGCTGCAGGCAGGTGCGGTACGTAGCGCTGGAAGTACCACTGTGTGCGTTCGGCGTCGCTGGGCTTGGACAGTGCGACCACATGCACCTGGCGCGGATTGAGGGTGGCCGTGATGGCGTTGATGACTCCGCCCTTGCCGGCAGTGTCGCGCCCCTCGAAGATGATCACAACCCGTCGCCCCTCGTGCTGCACCCAGCGGGCAACACGATTGAGCTCAAGCATCATCGGCTCAAGCGCCGCTTCGTAATCATTGCGGCCTAGCGTCGAGCGGGGAGGTTTTTTTTGTGTCGCCATGATCAGTTTCTCTGGAAGCGCAGATGGCTGCAGGGGCAGGCTGGACAGTACCTCAGTTTGCCGGCACGGCGATATCACACGATGCAGGCCTGATCCATCGCGCGCACTCGCGTGTGGTGTCCAGGCAGCCACCGCGATCAAAGACGCCGCGCGGTGCGCGAGCGCGCTGCATGCGCTGAAGAATGGCGCGTGTCTGCGCAGGGTCGGTGAGTGAGTCGGCAACGCGTCGCGCCACCTCGTCCTCATCAATGACCGGATTGCCCTCGGCGTCTGTGCGAACAGCATGTCGCCAGTGGAAAATTTCGATGCACTTGCTCGTCAGCGTGAACGGCCGGTTGCTTTGCCAGAAGTTGGCGAAATGGCCTGCGCCCAGATAGATGACCCAGGAGCCTTCGTAGCCTTCGGCCTGTGCGGATACGGCATCGGGGTTGCGAAACCAGACCCGGTCCCCTGGCACGAAATAGCCCAGTGGCAGCGGACTGCGCATGGATCCGTACTCGCGAAGATAGACCTCGTGAAACTCTCGCGATTGCACAGCGCGTTGGTGGGCCAGCGACTGGATGCGCATCAGCAGCGACGGGTTGCTTTGCGCAGCCTCCTGCGCGATGGCCAACAGCATCACGTATTCGGTGGCCCGGTAGCAGGAGAAGGCATAACGTCGACCGGTCAGATCCGGTTGGGTCGCTTTCTTCAAGGCGTCGATCAGGTTGTGGCCAGCGCGCACGGTGAACCCGGTCTGGGCGTCGTAATCCCAACAGTCCTCGGGGCGCTCGATGGCATCTGGCGCGAAGTCGAGCACGGTGCGACGTGCAGCTTCGACGGTGAGCATGCGGATGCGCACAGCCGATTCAAATTCATCGAAATCCGGGAAATCCAGGGCTACTGGGGACAACAGCAGACCGATGGCGATTTCGCGTTGCAGATCGGCAGGCGAGTCTGGCTCAAGGCCCAGAATGCCTGACAAATTCAGGGTATTGCACCCGGGCGCCCAGGCCCGCGCCGCGGTGCACCGCAAGCGGGCTCTGAGCGCAGTGGACGAGGCGCTCAGATCGACCGGGCCATGTTGGCCTGTGTCGAGGTGTTGTGCCGCGAGCCACTCGCGCAGCCGAACGGCCGTGTCAGCCCGCGCGCGTGGGCTGCGAACCAGGAACCTCACCCCAACCGCAGGGCGGTAAACAGGCGAAAAAATATTTTGTTCCATCGGTGAAGCATAACCGCACATCGGTGGCCATGCACCAACGCACGAGACGGCCTGCGGCGCAGCCGGCGCCGCTCACCGGTCGGGTTGGCCCGCCTTATTGCCGCCAGTCGGAGCCCTTGCCCTCGACCGTGCGCACTAGTGCATGCCATTCCTGCACGCCCCAGGAGGGCTCATTGCGGGCCTTTTTCATGCGGTGCGCCATGCGCGAGACCACCTCAGGGTCGACCATCACCGGCGGTTCGCTGAATGTGCGCGCGATCAGTTCCAGTTCGCAGGCCCGCTCGAGCATGTACAGGTTGAGCAGGGCGCCGGGGATGGTGGGTGCCAGGGTGAGCAGGCCATGATTGCGCAACACCACGCAGCTGCCATGCTGCACGCTCTGGCCTAAGGCGTCGCACTCTTCCTGCGTGGCGGGCATGCCGTAGTCGTGATAGACGATGTCATCGAGCACCAGCAGCACGTCCTGGCTGATCGGGCGCAGTCCGTCACGCAGCATGGCCGCACCGGCGCCTGCGCGTGTGTGGGTGTGCATGGCGCAGTTCGCATCGGGGCGCGCCTTGTAGACGCCGCTGTGAATCGTGAAGCCTGCCTTGTTGAAGCGGCCCTGCTTGCCGATCACGTTGCCGTCCATGTCCATCTTGATCAGGCTGGAGGCGGTGATCTCGTGGAACATTTCCTCGTAATGGTTGATGAGGAAGCAGTTGGGTTCGCCGGGCACCCGCACCGACATGTGCGTGGCGATGATGTCGGTCCAGCCGAAGTGGTCGCTGATGCGATACAGCGCGGCCAGGTCGCAACGCGCTTGCCATTCGGCTTCGGTCATCTGGGTGCTCAGTGCGGAAGGGAGGGCAGACATCGTGGAGGCTCCTGTGTTGAGGGTAGGGCGCATCGGTGTGCAGGACCGCCACCCGATGCGGGCCGCGTGACCACGGCCGAAGCGACAGAACCGAAACCACGGTTCCTGAGCGTGCGGTTGATTGTGGCATCCTCGTTCGGTTTCCTGCTCGCCATTCGCCGCTTTTCGATCCATGCCACGTTTCTGCGAACTTCTGGACGGCCAGACCGAACCCCTGGGCACCGAGCCCGATGCCGGACTGGCCCTGACGGTCATGATGACCGATGACTGGCAGCAGGGCCATGCCGCATTCGGCGGGATCCAGGGCGCCATCGGCGCGCTGGCCATGCGCCAGGCCGTGGGTGATGAGCCACCCCTGCGGGCCCTGCAGATGACCTTCATCGGACAGGTCGGCTCGGGCCCGGTGCGGGCCGAGGCCAGTGTGGTGCGACGCGGTCGAAACATCACCCATGCGCAATGCCGGTTGTTGAGTGGCGGCAAAGTTGCGGCGCTGCTCGTGGGCGTCTATGGCGCAGCGCGCCCGTCCCAGGCGCGCCTGCCCATGCTGATGCCCGATGATCTGAAGCCCTTTGAGTCGGTGCGCGAGGCCGAATTTCAGCCCGGGCGGATGCCGGAATTCCTGAGGCACTATGCCCAGCGCTGGGCGGGCGGCTCCCGTATGTTCAGTGCGCAGCCGCCCAAACCTGCGCGCATGTGGGCCCGTCTGCGCGAGGCGGTGGCAGCGCCGGGACATAGCGTCCCGGCCGTCCTTCAAGCGCCCCGGATGCGCGAAGCCAGCCTGGTGGCGCTGGCCGATCTGCCGCCCTCGCCGGTGCTGTCTATGCTCGATCGGCCGGCGGCGGGCGCCTCGTTGACGTGGCTGCTCGAATTTGCAGTGGACCCTCGCACGTTTGATCCGGCCCGCTGGGTGCTGTTGCAGACCGAATCACGCTATGCAGACGAGGGCTACAGCAGTCAGACTGCGCGTCTGTGGGACATCGAAGGTCATGCGGTGGGCGTCAGCCACCAGACCACGGCAATCTTTGGATAAGCTGCCGTACAAAAAATTTCGAGCATGCCAACGCGATTGCCCTGCACCCCCCCCCGTTATCCGCACGCCCCGGTTGCGTTTTGTGTTCCTGATGCCCCATCCAAGCCCTAGGAGAGCCCCTTGAAACAGTTCCTCACCGTACTGGCCGTTACCGCACTGACCACGCTTGCCCCCGGCGCCTTCGCCCAAGAAACCAAGGTCGCCATTGGGATCTCCGGCTGGACCGGGTTCGCACCGCTGACTCTGGCCAAGGAGGCCGGTCTCTACAAGAAGCACGGCCTGGATGTGAGCCTGAAAAAGATTCCGCAAAAGGATCGCCATCTGGCCATTGCCTCGGGTGACATCCAGTGCGCGGCCACCACGGTCGAGACCTGGATCGTCTGGAACGCCAACGGCGTGCCGACCACGCAGATTTTCCAGCTCGACAAGAGCTTCGGCGCCGACGGCATGGTCGTGAAGGCCGGCATCGATTCCATCAAGGACCTGAAGGGCAAGACGGTGGCGGCCAGCGCGCCCGGCACAGCGCCTTATTTCACACTGGCCTGGATGCTGCGCGAGAATGGCCTGACCCTGAAAGACGTGAAGGTCGTCAACCTCGAGCCTCAGGCGGCTGCCAACGCAATGATCGCGGGCACTGCGGGCGTTGATGCCGCGATGACGTATGAGCCCTTCCTGGGCGCCGTGCGCGCCAAACCGGAGGCTGGGCGGATCCTTGCCACCACGCTGGACTACCCGATGATCATGGACACCTTCGGCTGCACGCCGAAGTTCCTGACCGAGAACCCCAAGGCCGCCAAGGCGCTGGCTGACGCCTACTTCGATGCCCTGGCGATGATCCGGGCCGAGCCGAAGAGGAGCTTCGAGATCATGGGCGCCGACGTCAAGCAGACCGGCGAGCAGTTCGAGGCCAGCCAGAAGTTCCTGCGCTGGCAGGACCGTGAGGCGAATCTGAAGTTCTTCGCCGGCGAGCACGCCGCATTCAGCAAGAAGGCGGCCGAGATCCTCATGGAGGCCGGCATCATCAAGTCGCTTCCCGACATGTCCAGGCTGACCGACACGCGCTTCCTGAAGTGACGCATTGAGACCGCTCACCCCGGTCTCGCCCGCTGCGCGCATCGCACTGGGCGTGGCCTTCTTCGTCGTCTTCGTGGCCGCCTGGTCGGTGGCCACGCTGGGCGGATTCGTCAGCAAGACCTTCCTGGCGGACCCGCTGGCGATGCTGCAGTCCGGTTGGACGCTGCTGACGAAGATGGGCTTTGCCGGGGATATCGGTATGACGGTGTGGCGGGTGGTGGGGGGCTTCGCGATCGCTGCGGCGCTGGCGCTGCCGCTGGGCGTGGCCATGGGCGCTTACAAGCCGATTGAGGCGTTCTTTGAGCCGTTCGTGAGCTTTGCGCGCTATCTGCCCGCCAGCGCCTTCATCCCTTTGCTGATCTTGTGGGCCGGGATCGGTGAAGCGCAAAAGCTGTCCGTGATTTTCATCGGCAGCTTCTTTCAGCTGGTGCTGATGATTGCCGTGACGGTGGGCAATACACGCCGAGACCTGGTGGAAGCCGCCTACACGCTCGGCGTGAAAGACCAGGGTCTGGTGCTGCGCGTCCTGATTCCTGGCGCTGCCCCGGAAATCGCGGAAACCTTGCGCACCGTCCTTGGATGGGCCTGGACCTATGTGATCGTGGCCGAGATGATCGGCGCTTCCAGCGGCATCGGCCACATGATCACCGACAGTCAGGCGCTGCTGGCGACCGATCAGATCATCTTCGGGATCATCGTCATCGGCCTCATTGGTCTGGCCAGCGACCTGCTGTTCAAGGCCTTGAATCGCAGGCTATTCCCATGGGCGGCGCTCGGGCGATGAGTGCGCTGCTCACGATCCGTGGTGTGGAGCGCCGCTTCGAGGGCGCCGGCGGCGGCACACTGGCCTTGCAGGCCACCGATCTGGACGTGGCGCAAAACGACTTCGTCACGATCCTGGGGCCCAGCGGCTGCGGCAAGAGCACGCTCTTGCGCATCGTGGCCGGATTGGATCGACCGACCGCGGGAGAGGTGCTGCTCGATGGCCGGCGCATCGACGGCCCTGGTGCCGACCGTGGCATGGTGTTTCAGAGCTACACGCTGTTTCCGTGGCTGAGCGTGGTGGACAACGTGTGCTTCGGCCTGCGCGAACGGGGACTGCCGCGTGCGCAGCAGCTGGAGATCGCACACGGTTTCATCGACAAGGTGGGGCTCACCGGCTTTGAGCGCCACTATCCGAAGCAGCTGTCCGGCGGGATGCAGCAGCGCACGGCGATTGCGCGCGCGCTGGCCAACGATCCGCGCATCTTGCTGATGGACGAACCCTTCGGTGCGCTGGACCATCAGACTCGCGAGCTGATGCAGGAACTGCTGCTGTCGATCTGGGAGGCCGAGCGCAAGACCGTGCTATTCGTGACGCATGACATCGATGAGGCCGTCTTTCTGGCGAGTCGCACGGTGGTGATGAGCGCACGGCCTGGTCGCATCCGGCTCGATCGCCCGGTGGATCTGCCGCACCCCCGTCACTACGCGATGAAAACCAACACGCAATTCACGGCGATCAAGGCGCAGCTCACCGAGTGTGTGCGCGCTGAAGTGCTGGCAGCACAGGCCAGTGCCGCTGCGGCCGCATCAGACCGTCACGCGGCATGAATGCTCAAGCCCCGGCAATCCGCGCATCACACACATTTTCAGAAGGCAAACCACCATGCGATCGAACACTTACCAGGCACTGCGCTGCGAGCAGCTGAGCGAGGACCTCTCCGGGCTGCGCTTCGTTGAGTTGCCGGTCACACCGCCCGGTCCGGGGCAGGTGGCGGTCTCCATGCGGGCGGCTGCACTCAATTTCCCGGATCTGCTGATGACCCGCGGCGGCTATCAGCACAAGCCCGAGTTGACCTATACCGTGGGCATGGAAGGCGCAGGCGTCATCGAAGCGGTGGGCGAGGGGGTGACCGGCTGGCGCGAGGGCGATGCGGTGTGCTTCTCCAATCTGGTGGGGTCAATCGCGCAGCGCAACCTGTTGCCCGCGACCGCCCTGGAACCGGTGCCTGCGGGCTGGGACTGGGCCAGTGCGGCCGGCTGGCGGGTTGGTGCGATGACCGCCTACGCATCGTTGGTCACCCGCGGTGCTTTGCAGCGCGGCGAAACCCTGCTGGTGCATGGCGCCACAGGCGGCATGGGTGCAGCCGCAGTCCAGCTGGGTGCACATCTGGGCGCGAAGGTGATTGCCACCGGTACGCGCATGGACTGGCTTGAGATGCTGCGTCCGATGGGTGCTGATCATCTGGTTTCTTCGCGCGGCCTCTTTCAGGAGGAGGTCAAGGCGCTGACTGGCGGGCAGGGCGCCGATGTGATCTATGACCCGGTGGGCGGCGATGTGTTCGACCGGTCCACCAAGTGCATCGCCTTTGGCGGGCGGCTGCTGGTGGTGGGCTTTGCCGCAGGACGGATCCCGACGCTTGCCGCCAACCATGTACTGATCAAGACTTACTCGGTGATCGGTGTGCGGGCCGGAGAGTGGCTGCGCAGGCGGCCCGCTGAGGCCCCGGCCATCCGGGCCGAGATCAATCGCCTTGCTTCGGAGGGTGTGTTCAAGCCGCTGGTGGGCGCACGCTATGCCATGTCTGATGCGATCGAGGCCATTCGCGCGCTGGGCGAGCGCAAGGCCCCGGGCAAGATCGTGATTGATATCGCGACGGCTTAGTCCTTCAGGCTGTACGACCCTGATCGCCTGAGGCAATCAGGGCGGGGCTCTTGCACCCTGGGGCGTTCAGGCAAAGGGTCGCACGCCGATGAGTGCAGCGTGCAGCCACGTTGCAAACAGCGCCCAGGCGGCCAGCCCGGCCACCACAGCGATCGCATCCCGGCTGGCTGGTCCCACCACATGGACCGTGCCATCGCGGCGGTCGCGTCGGCGTGAGGCGATGTACAGGACGACCGCCCACACCAGAAACGCGCCGAACAGGACCAGGTCACCCAGCCGGCTATTGGCGATCAGGTGCGCGAAGGCCCAGACCTTGACGCCCAGCACCATGGGATGACCCACGGCGCGCCGGATGCGGGTGCCTGGAACATAGGCCGCAGCCAGCAGAATGAAGGCCGGGATTATCAGCACTCCCGACAGATGCCGCGTGAACACCGGAGGTGACCACAGCTCAGTGGGTGCGATGCGGGTCTGACCGTAGCCGTAAACGATGAGCACGAGGCCCACAAGCGAGGTCAGCGTGTACATCCCTTTCCAGGGATTGAGCCCAATGCGCGCAATCTGTGCGCGGCGCCAGTCGTCGGCGAAAATGCGGGTGGAGTGCACCCCCAGAAACAGGGCCAGGCCCAGCAGCAGCACGATCACGGGTTGATCTCCTTCAGTGGGCGCCGATGCTAGCACCGGTTCGCCGGGCTCGGGCATCGGGCCTGCGTGTGCTGGCCATGCAAGAATGACGGCCTTTCTTCGCCACCCCACTGACCATGAGCATCGATACCACTCTGCAGTCCTTCCAGGCCGACGTCATCGACGCTTCAATGCAGGTGCCGGTGCTGGTCGATTTCTGGGCCCCCTGGTGCGGGCCCTGCAAAACGCTCGGGCCGATGCTCGAGAAGCTGGAGCAGGAGTACGAAGGGCGCTTCAAGCTCGTGAAGATCGACAGCGACCAGGAGCAGCAGCTTGCGCAGCACTTTCGCATCCGCTCGATTCCATCGGTGTTTGCGTTCGTGGGCGGTCAGCCCGTCGATCAGTTCCAGGGCGCCCTGCCTGAGGGCAAGCTGCGCGAATTCATCGACCGGCTGATGCCCAATCCGTCGGACACCGAGCTTGACCAGGCCGGCGCAGCACTGGATCGCGGCGATCAGGCTGCCGCCACCGAGCATGTGAAAAAGGCGATCGCACTCGACCCCTCGAACGATTCGGCGCGGCTGCTCTATGCCCAGCTGTTGTTGCAGGCCGAAGAGCCGGCCGCAGCCCAGTCGCAGCTTGACGCCCTGTCCAAAGAGGCCAAGGCCGATCCGCAGGTGGCCGCACTCATTGCCCAGGCTGCACAGGCCGTGGAAGCCGCCAAGCCGCCCACTCCCCATGCCCTGATCGACAAGGTCGTGGCCGAGCCGGGCAATCTCGCTGCGCGACTGGAGCTGGCCGAGTACTACATCGGCTACAAGGACTGGCCGCTCGCGCTGGGCGAATTGCTGGAAATCGTGCTGCGTGACCGGGCGTTTCAGGACGATGTCGGTCGCAGACGCATGATCGAGGTATTCGATCTGGCGTCCTCGCAGCCGCAGGTGGTGTCGGAGTGGCGTCGCAGGCTGGGCGCTTCGCTCAACGTGCGCTAAATCAGCCCTTTCCTAATTTTCTTGTCACGCTCACGCGCGAGGTTTGCCTATGTTTCGCACGACCCTGGCAGGCAGTCTGCCCAAACCCGGCTGGCTGGCCGAAACGAACAAACTCTGGCCGCAGTGGAAGGAGCAGGGCGATGCGCTGCTCCAGGCCAAGAAAGATGCCACGCTGCTGTGGATCAAGGAGCAGGAAGACGCAGGCCTGGACATCGTGACCGACGGCGAGCAAAGCCGTCAGCATTTTGTGCACGGGTTTCTGGAAGCGGTCGAAGGGATCGACTTCGATCACAAAGTGAAGATGGGCATCCGCAACAATCGCTACGACGCGATGGTGCCGCAGGTGGTGGGACCGATTCGCCTCAAGGGCCGCGTGCATGCGGTTGAGGCGCGCGTGGCGCGTGCCCACACCACAAAGAAACTCAAGTTCACGCTGCCCGGCCCAATGACCATCGTCGATACCGTGGCCGATGCGCACTACGGCAGTCGCGAAAAGCTCGCGATGGCCTTTGCCGAGCTGCTCAACGAAGAGGCGCGTGCCCTGCAGGCCGACGGCGTGGACGTGATCCAGTTCGATGAGCCGGCCTACAACGTGTTCATGGAGCATGTGCCCACCTGGGGCATTGCTTCGCTGCATCGGGCCATTGAAGGGCTGACCTGCACCACGGCGGTCCATATCTGCTACGGCTATGGCATCCAGGCCAATGTGGACTGGAAGGCATCGCTGGGCGAAGAGTGGCGTCAGTACGAGGCGGTGTTTCCGGCGCTTGCGGCCAGCCGCATTGACCAGATTTCGCTGGAGTGCGCCAACAGCCGGGTGCCCGACCACCTGTTGGGCCTGCTCAAGGGCAAGGATGTGATGGTGGGTGTCATTGACGTGGCCAGTGACACCGTGGAAACGCCCGAGCAGGTGGCCGATACCATTGGCCGGGCTCTGCGCTATGTGCCGGCAGACCGACTCTTTCCGTGTACCAACTGCGGCATGGCCCCGATGGACCGCGAGATTGCGGCAGCCAAACTGCGTGCACTGGTGGCGGGTGCGCGGCTGGCGGAATCAAGGGCCTGAAAAGAAAAAGCCCGCACCTGACGGTGCGGGCTGAAACCACCATTGAGGAGGTGGAGGAGACAATTCGAACTGTACAGACCTCACTGGTGCGATGCAACAGAAAAAGTGTTTCGAGTTGTTTCTTTTTTGAGTCTGTGCAATACAAACCATTGATTGTAAGAATGTTTCAATGCGTTTGACTGGGCCGGCAGAGGGGTTTTTGCGCTGCCGCAGAGGCCAAAAAACAGGTTGGACAAAGCCTGCGAGGGGCCCAAATCAGCTTGGACAAAGTGCCCTGGCCGGGGATTTGTTCACCCCGGCAAGGCCTGAACCCGGTTACTGGCCAATCACTTGGCCCAGCGCTTTTCGAAGGCCCAGACCTCCGGAAATCCCACCAGCTCGTGCAGCTGATCCATTGTGAAGGTGGGTACCGGGCTGCCCTGGGTCGTACCGTGTGCGAGCAGATGCCTCAGCGTGCCATCCACAGCCGCGCAGACGGCGTTCATCAGTGCGCCAGGCCAGATCGCCAGTGAAAAGCCGAAGGCCTGCAGCTGCGCGGCAGACAACTCGGGCGAGCGGCCACTGGGCACCATATTGGCGATGAGCCGGGCGCCGCAGTCGCCCAGTGCCTCACCAATGCGTCGAAACTCGTCGACTGACTCGGGCGACTCCACGAAGATGATGTCGGCGCCGGCCTTGGCAAAGGCCCGCCCGCGGGCGATGGCCTCGTCCAGACCGTGCGCCGTCCGGGCGTCGGTGCGGGCGATGATCAGGAAGTCGTCGGTGCGCCGGGCATCGACTGCCACTTCAATGCGCTGCACTGCATCGGCCATTGGCACGACGCGCCGGCCCGGCGTATGCCCGCATTTCTTGGGCATCTCCTGATCCTCGATCTGAATCGCCTGCACGCCAGCCTCTTCATAGCCGCGCACCGTGTGGCGCACATTGATGAGGCCGCCGAAGCCGGTGTCGGCATCGGCAATCAGCGGGCGTGAGATGCTCTGAGCGATGGTGCGGGCGCGCTCGACCATATCGCGATAGGTAACGAGGCCGGCGTCGGCGACACCCAGATGCGAGGCGGATACGCCGTAGCCGGTCATGTAGAGCGCACCGAAGTCCATGCGGTCGGCGAGCCTGGCCGTGAACATTTCGAAGACGCCCGGCGCGACGACAAAACGACCCGATAGCAGGGTTTGGCGCAGGCTGCCGCGTGCGGCCGGCGTGACGGGTTGGGATTGGGCGGGGGCATTCATTCGACGACGGCTCCACTGCGTTTGACTGCGTCTGTCCACTTCACTACGTCGCGTTGCAGCAGAGGCGTGTACTGCGCCGCGCCACCGGCGACCACCTCCAGACCGATTGCGGCGAGTCTTTCGCGCACATCGGGCAGGCTCAGCGTGGCGTTGATTTCACGGCTCAGGCGATCGGCGATATCGGCCGGGATGCCTGCCGGCCCGACGAGTGCGAGCCAGTTGTCGGCCTCGGCATTGGCGATGCCGGATTCGGCAAGCGTGGGCAGATCGGGCAGGGCGGGCGAGCGTTTGGATGAAGCAAGCGCCAGTGCACGGGCGCGGCCCGAGCGGATGTGTGGCAGCGAGGTGTTCACACTCACGGCGGTCATCTGGACTTCGCCCGCGATCAGCGCCTGAATGGCCGGTGCACCGCCTTTGTAGGGCACGTGGATCATGTCCAGGCCCCCCGCGGCATAGCGAAAGACGTCCTGCGCCAGATGCGATCCGTTGCCGGTGCCGGCCGATGAATAGGTGAGCTTGCCTGGCTGGGATTTGACCAGTGCCACGAACTCTTGCGGCGTGCGTGCCGCGACCGACGGGTGCACCAGGAGCACGGTGGGAAAGCTCGCGGCGAGTGAGATCGGTGTGAAGTCGCGAAACACGTCGTATTGCAGGCGCGAGCCGTAGAGCTGTGGCGCGATCGCGTGCGTGCCGGTATCGGCCACCACGATGGTGTAGCCATCTGGGGCGGAGCGCGCCACGCTGGCACAGGCGATGGTGCCGCCGGCGCCGGTGCGGTTTTCAACGACCACGGGCTGGCCGATGCGCTCGGACAGTCGCTGCGCAAGGATGCGGCCGAAGGCGTCTGAATTGCCCCCGGGCGCGTGTGGCACGACGATCTTGATGCTGCGCGACGGAAAGGACTGCGCGTGAACGGTGCTTGGTAACAGGCTTGCGCCGGTCAGGGCAGCGAGTGATTGCAGATGGCGTCGGCGCGGCGGCGTCGACTTGAGGGGCAAATGGGGCATGGCGTCTCCCGGGGGGTTGAGTCGAAAGCGGTGAATGACGAGGGGCGAATGGAGGCCTTGGATGAAGCGGCGAGTCAGGGGGCCGGCAACCGGCAGAGTACAAGGGTCATTGGGCCAGCAGAGCGGGCACGCAGAGCCGGAACGGTGAGCGGGGTCAGTGCGCCAGTGCAATGCGCCTTACCCAGCATGTGCGCGGCTGGCCGATGATAGTGCGGGCAGCGGCGTCTATGGACCCTGGACCAGGCCGGCCCGAGGTCATCCCCACGGACCGTGACCGTGATCGGCAGGGCGCGTCGGTAGAATGTGCCGATGGCCCGGATCGTTCCTGATGGCTGGCGCGAGTTTGCGACCGGCTCTGCCCTGGCGGGCGCTGCTGGCGCTGCGGTGCAGCGTCACCATGACACGCTGGCGCTGCTGGCAGGGGCATTGTCGGATGCCTGCACCGTGTATCACGCGGTGCACTGGACGACCGTGGAGCGTGGACTGTCGGTGTTCGGCGAGATCGATTTTGCCGTGGTCCATCGCAGTGGCGCGGTGTTGCTGATTGCCCAGAAAACCGGTTTTCTTGAGGAGGGCTCTGAGGGGCTGCTCAAGCGTGACCGCGGGCGCATCGTCAATGTGGCCCTGCAGATGGCGCGCACCGTGGCCAGTCTGCGCGACAAGATTGCGCGCCGACCCGGCTGCGAGTCGGTTCAGGTGGATTACCTGCTCTTTTGCCCCGATCACCAGGTGCGGCACGTGGAAAGCGCCGGACTGTCTCACCACCGCATCGTTGACGCCACGCAGCGCGATCGGCTCGCCAGCGTGGTGCGGGAGATCGTTGGCGACACGCAGCCGCAGCCTTCACAGCGGCACAGTGCTGCGCCTTCGACCCCGCGTCAGGGGTCATTGTGGGCAACCGGGCCGTCCGTGCAGCAGATCGACCGGTTCTTTCGCGACGTCATCGAACTGGAGACCGATGTCAGTGCCTTGGTCGGACAGGCCGAAGCGATGGTCACGCGTATTTCAGGTGGCCTGGCGCACTGGGCTCGGCAATTGTCTTTCGAGCCCTTCCGCTTGCATGTGCAAGGTACGGCCGGATCGGGCAAGACGCAGCTTGCACTGGCGGAATATCGCGACGCGATTGCGCGTGGCAAGCGGCCGCTTTACGTATGCTACAACCGGCCGCTGGCTGACCATTTCGCACGTATTGCGCCCGTGGGCGGCGAGGTCTGCACCTTTCATACGCTGTGTCAGAGACTGGTGCGCGATACAGGCGGTGCCGTGAATTTTTCAGGGCCCGATGCGTTTGAGCGCCTGGAGCGTGATGCGGCGGGCGTCGCGGTGACTGCGCACTGGCAATTCGATACCGTGATCGTCGACGAAGGTCAGGACTTTTCCGAGGCCTGGCGCGATCAGGTCTTGCGCCATGCCCGTGCGGGTGCGCGGGTGATCTGGCTGGAAGATCCGATGCAGGCACTGTATGCGCGGGCTCCGGCGCAGTTGCCGGGATGGGCGACGCTGCGTGCGCACAGCAACTACCGCAGCCCGCGCGAGGTGGTGCGCTTGCTGCAGGCGATCCTGCCACCCGAGGTACAGATTGACGCGGCAGGGCCGCTGGCTGGCGCTGACCTTGAGCTCATTGAATATGCCGATGCCGATGGCTTGCTGGCCGCCACCAAGGAGGCCGTGCGGCGTTGCCTGGCCGCCGGGTTTCGGCGTCATGACATGGCTGTGGTGACCCTGCGGGGCCGTTCACAGTCGGCGCTGTTGTCGCTGGATGCGCTGGGCCCGCATCCGGTGCGCCGCTTCACGGGCCGCTACGATCTGCTGGCGCAGCCGGTGTACACCGAAGGCGAGTTGCTGATTGAGTCGGTTTACCGGTTCAAGGGGCAGGCCGCACCTGCGGTGGTGCTGACCGAGGTCGATTTCGAAGCGCTCGATGAACGTACCGTGAAAAAACTCTTTGTGGGGGCCACGCGCGCGACGATGAAGCTTGCCGTGGTGGCGTCGAGCCGCGCTGCGGCGCGTTTGCGTGATGTGATGGCGCTGAACCCGACGCAGACGGCGCCTGCTGGCGAGTAACAATGCCACGCAGCGTGGGGTGGAGGTGTTCTGTAGACATGCTGAGTCTGCACGTTCATCGGCACGTTCATCGGCACGTTCATCGGCGGATGAATCGTGGCGGGTTGATCGGGCACGTTAATCAGGTCCGTTGATCATCCCGCTCAATCGCTGCGCCGGGCCTGATCTGACTCAGCCGTGTCCGGTGCTTCGTCGATCCAGGCATCGAGCAGTGTGTGCGTGACCGCCAGCACCACCGGGCCAATGAACAGTCCGATCAGACCGAAGGCCAGCAGCCCGCCGATCACGCCAGCAAAGATCAGCAGCAAGGGCAGATCTGCGCCCTGACGGATCAGCCAGGGACGCAACACGTTGTCCATCGTTGCCACGAAAACCGTCCACAACCCCAGGGCGATCGCCCAACCGGTTTGTCCGGTGGAAAACACCCACAGCGTGGCGGGGATCAGCACCGGCAGGGTTCCGATCTGCGCGATCGACAGCAGCACCATGACGGCGGTCAGCAGCGTGATCGCAGGAATGCCGACCATGGCCAGACCCAGCGCAGCGAGCACTGACTGCACCAGCGCCGTCACCACCACCCCCAGCGCCACGCCGCGTACGGAATCTGCAGCCAGACGTGCCGTGCGCGCGCCGCGTTCGCCCGCCAGTCGTCGCGCCAGGCCCAGTGCCCGATCCGCAGCCCCTTCGCCATACTGGTAAAGGATCGCGCACAACACGACCGTGAACAGGAACTCGGCGCCAAGTGAGCCGATGACGCCCGCCTGTTTCAGCGCCTGTCCGGCGAAGGCTCCCGCATAAGGCGTGATTTTTGCGAGCACCGAATTCAGATTGCTCTGACCCAGTTCGGTCCAAAGCGCCACCAGCTTGCTGCCTGCCAGCGGGATGGCGCCGAGCCACTCCGGCGGAGGGTTGCGGGGCAATTCAGCCAGCGTGCGCAGCCAGCCCACAACGGTGTCGGCATTTTCGACGACGGTCCCGATGGCGAATCCGAGCGGCACGAAAAAGAGCAGCAGCAGGGCCAGCGTCATGACGATCGTGGCGAGCGTACGGCTGTTCCACAGCCAGTCCTGCACGCGACGCATCAGTGACCAGCTGGCAATCACGATGGTGGCCGCCCAGATGAGTGGCGGGATGAAGGGGCGCAGGACCCAGAAGCTGACGGCGATCAAGCCCAGAAGCGCGAGGAGACCGAGCACGGGCCGGATCAGGTCAGGCTCGGATGAGGTCGACGCCGGCGTCGGATGCACGCTCGCCTGCGCCGCCCGGGGTGCGGGTGCGGCGTCGACCTCAGGCGCATAGGCCCGGCGGTCAGGGTCGTCGGCAGTGACGGGCATTGTGGGCACGCAGAAGAGGGGCGCGGAAGCTTGCGCGGCACGCCCACTCTAACCCACAACCTGCGCTGAGCATCGGCTGGGGTCGAGCGTCGACACCTGGCTTTAGGGCGTCTGCTCCAGCAGCCGTGCGATGCCCCAGCCGGCGAGCAATCCCCAGAACGGCGCGCCGATGCTGAAGATCGGCTGATCGGCCACCGTGATCAGAAATGCGACCAGCGCACCCAGGGGAAAACCGCTGCCGAAGGCGGTCGTGAAGGCCCCTTGCAGGGATCGAATCATGGCGAGGCCCGCCAGAGCTGCGATGAATGCCTTGGGCGCGGCGAGCAGCAGGGCGCTGAAGGCCGAGGCGAAGAGCCCGAAGCCGAGGGCCAGCAGACCGACGAGCCATGCGCCGACATAATGGCGCGAACGATCGGGACCCGAGGCAACGATCGCGTTGGTAGGTCCGGTCAGGCAGCTCGAGACCGTTCCCAGAAACGCAGTGCACACGGAAGCCAGGCCGCAGGCCAGCGTCACGGCATTGACCGGCGGCTCATGGCCAGCCGCCTTGAGCACGGCGAATCCCTGACCGTTCTGGACAAAGAGGACCGTGATCGCCAGCGGCACGACCAGCTCCAGGAGGATGGCCGGGGAGAAGGCCGGTGTGAAAAAGCTGGGTGCGGTGAGTGCCAGCGCGGTGGCGTCCGGCCAGATCATGCGCCCGCCGAGGGTGATGGCGAGCAGGCCGACCAGGAGTGCGCCGATCATGGGTGGCATGCGGCTCGACCAGCGCGGGTTGGCGCTCAACACGAGGAAGGCGACCACCATGCTGCCTGCAATCGCGGGATCCAGGTGGACTGCCCGGACCAGGTCGGTCCCAAAGCGCAGAAACACCCCTGCCACCATGCCCATGATGACAGGCATGGGGATCGCATTCTGCAGTCTGCGCATCCAACCGGACAGTCCCAGCAGGGCCAACAGGATGCCCGTCACGACGAACGCGCCCAGCACTTCGGCATGGCTGGCGTGATCCAGCGCCTGGCCAACCAGCACGGTGCCCGGGATCGTCCAAAAGCAGATTAGGGGCATGCGCCAGCGCCAGGTGAGAAAAAGCGTCACCAGGCCGTTCACGAAGAAGGCACCAAAGATCCATGCGGCCACCTCGGTCTGGCCGAGCCCTCCTTGGGCTGCGCTGGACAGGATGATGGCCACGGGTCCGGTGGCGGCAAAAAGAAACGCGATCAGCGCATTGACCGTCTCGGTCGGCCCGAGGTCGGTCAGCCATTGGCGCACTGTCGGCGGGGCATCCGCTGGCCGTTCGAGGATTTGGTCGTGGGGCAAGGCAGCGGTTCGGTAGGCGGTCTTGGCCGCATCTTAGCCGGCTGACTGTGCCCGTTGTTTGAGCGCGTGTCGATCAGGCATGACGCGGGCGATGCAAAGTGAGGGGAACGTCATGGCCCGCCAAGCTGCACTGAGCCGAATGGCCGAGTCCATGGAGGGCGGGGCCGACCCCTGATGGGGGCAGCCGCCTCGATTCAGGCGGTCAACTGCGGGACGAGTCGGTTGAGGTGGGGGCAATGGACCCCGCGCTCGGCCAGACTGCGCCAGGTGGACAATGCGTAATCTCGATTGGGTCCACGCTCGCCCTGACACTGCGACAGTCTTCGTACGATCTCGGCCTCGGCAAGTCTTGCATACGCAGTGCTGCAGGGATTTGCCACGAAAGCAAGTGCTTGCTCTCTTTGATGTTGGCCGACGCAGACCGCGACGACCCGGGCGACGTAAACCCCCCCGGTCATCTCGCGCTCGAAGAGGGCTTGCAGTGCCGTGAGGCGGGTTTGCGGGCGCAGCTTGAAGGCCATGCCGATACACGAACCGCCCCGGTCAAGGCCCAGCACCACCCCCGGAGCTTCAGGCGTGCCCCGATAGCGGGTTGAACTGATGCAAAAGGAGCGGTGATAACCGTGGATCCGGGCGAGGCTGGCTTCGGCAAAGTCAAACCCGGGGTTCCAGATCAGCGAGCCGTAGCCGAAGACCCAGTCCGTCTCCACTGCAGCGGGCTCTGTGCAGATGAGGCGCGCGCAGCCCGAGGGCGCAGCGGGCAAAGAGAAACGGGCATCCAGAGCATCCATCCATGGCTTAACGGCGCCAGCATGGTCCCGGTGGACGGCGACCGATACAGATCTGCGCAGATTCGTGCCGAGGCGATCGTCGGACGGTATACACCGACGGTATACCGGGAGCGACCCGTTCAGCCGGGCCATACCTGCTGGCACCACGGGCAAGGTCCGCTGTATGCCGATGCGCAGTATCGGGATAAGGGACAGGTGACGGTCAGGCCGGTGTCATGGGGGCTGTATACCGGCGGCGATCCGTCTGCAGGCCCCGGGTCGTGCTACCGTGCCGTCCCCGCGCCACGCTTGGGCGCGCGTCTCAACCGTTTCGCACGATGACCACCCTCTTGACTGACCCAGCGTCGCCGTTGCCTCGTGTGCTGACCATCGGCGCGCTTGAAGCCGCCATCAATCGCGCCCGCGCGGCACAGCCCGCGACCGGGGCCGAGGCGGTCCTCTCGCGCGAAGTCTCGGTGCTGGCCAAGCTATATGGCCGGATGATATGGGACCGCGAGCTTCAGCGGCCCTGGGAGACGCTCACCGACACCGAGCAGGTGGCGCTCCAGTTGTGGGCTGCTCCGGTGGGTCGTCAGGCCTGACCCGATCCTTTGGTACCGCGCACGGCAGCGGTTTTGCTTGCCGTCCTGGCTGGCTTGGCGGCCGTCCGGCTGGCAGTGCCTCCGGCAGGCTTCTTGGCGGTGGCTCGGGTGGCCGGTTTTGCGACGGTCCTGGTGCCGGCGCCCGAGACGCTGCGAGCACCTGCCGTTACTGCGCTGCCCCGCGTACCACGACCCGCCTTGCCGGTGCTCGCGGCCGTTGTGGCGGACTGCGACGCATCCGCTGCAACACCCTCACCGGCACCCGATGCGGCCGTCTCGGCTGAGGTATCGGTATCAGTGCGCGCGCCCTTGCCGCCTCGTGCCCCCGCCCGTGGCCCGGCCGCCTGAAATTCAAAGCCCACCTTGCCATCGGGCTGACGCACCAGAAACGCCTTGAACCGGCGCCGCGTGCGCGACGAGACAAAGCCGTCGAGCAGATCGGTCTTGCCTTCAGCGAGCAGCTTCGTCATCTGAGCCGGCTCGATCGGCTGCTGCAGGATCACCTTGCCCGATCGGAACTCGCAGCTGCGCTCCGGCCCGACGGACTTCTCACAGACATAGCTCATGCCGTGTTCAAAAACTCGGGCGGCGCAGCGCGGGCAGGCGCCCAGCGCGGTCTGCGCCGAAAAGTCGACGGGCTCCTCGTTGTCCTGGGCGTCGCTTTGGCCAAAATCAAACTCGAGTTTCCAGTCGGGTTCGACCAGCTTGAGCATGGAGGAGAAGGGGCGCCCCATCTTGCTGCGAAAGCCGTGCAACGGGCCGATTGCCTTGTTGTGCATCAGCTCCTCGGCCTCGACAGGCTCGAGCAGTCGGGATGAAGGCGACTTGGTGATCGACCAGTCGCATGCGCTGCAGGCAAAGCGCCGGTAATTTTCGCGCACAACCTGGCCGCATCGGGGGCAGGGTTGGGTGAGCGTGGCGTAATCGCCAGGCACATCGGTGGTGCCGTAGCCTTTGGCGCGTTCAACGATGTGCCGCGTCATTTCGGCGATTTCGCCCATGAAGGCGTCCCGATCGAGGTGACCGCGCTCCATTTGCGAGAGCTTGTATTCCCACTCGCCGGTGAGCTCCGGCATGGTGAGCTCCGCCACCCCCAGGCCGCGCAGCAGGGTCAGCAGCTGGAATGCCTTGGCCGTGGGGATGAGGTCGCGGCCTTCACGAATCAGGTAGTTCTCGTTGATCAGCCCCTCGATCACCTGAGCGCGTGTGGCCGGCGTACCCAGCCCCTTGGCTGCCATGGCCTCGCGCAGTTCTTCGTCATCGACCAGCTTGCCTGCGCCTTCCATGGCCGACAGCAGGGTGCCCTCGTTGAAGCGTGCTGGAGGGCGGGTGGCGAGCGACAAGGCCTCGATCGCCGCGGTGGCCACCCGTTCGCCGGGGTCAACTGCCACCAGATTGCCCGCAGTGGCTTCTTCGCCTTCCTTTGCAGCGCGGGCCTCGACGGCTTCGCGTCCGTAGATCGCCATCCAGCCGGGGTTCACCAGCACGCGCCCCTCGGTCTTGAAGGCGTGGCTTTCGACTGTGGTGATCCGGGTGGTGACCTTGAATTCGGCCGCCGGAAAAAATACGGCCAGGAAGCGCTTGACCACGAGGTCATACACCTTCTGCTCGGCCTCCGACAGCGCCTTGGGGGCTTGAAGCGTGGGGATGATGGCGAAGTGATCCGACACCTTGGCGTTGTCGAAAATGCGCTTGTTGGACGGTTTGACCCAGTCGTTTTTCAGGGCCTGCGCCGAGAACTGCCCGTAGGGCGGCACGTCGTTGAGCATGCCAAGGGTCTGCTTCACCGTGCTGACATAGTCTTCCGGCAACGCTTTGGAGTCGGTCCGCGGGTAGGTGAGGACCTTGTGGCGTTCGTACAGCGCCTGAGCCAATGCGAGCGTTGTCTTGGCTGAAAAGCCGAATCGGCCATTCGCCTCGCGTTGCAGACTGGTGAGATCAAAGAGCGCCGGAGCCGCCTGGCTGGAGGGCTTGGACTCTTCCTCCACCCGACCGGGCTTGCCACGGCAGGCGTCAACAATGCTGCGTGCCTTGGCTTCGTCCCAGATGCGCTCGGCCCGGGCATCGGCATCGGCGCTTTTCTGAAAGGACGGATCGAACCAGCGACCTTCGTAAGTGCCGGCCTTGGCCTCGAAACTGGCTTTGACTTCGAAGTAGGCGCGGGGTTTGAATTTGCGGATACGCTCTTCACGTTCAACCACGATCGCCAGGGTGGGCGTTTGCACCCGACCCACAGTGGTCAGGAAAAATCCGCCGTCGCGAGAATTGAAGGCGGTCATGGCGCGGGTGCCATTGATGCCGACCAGCCAGTCGGCTTCGGAGCGGCAGCGTGCGGCATCGGCCAGCGGCATCATCTGCTGGTCGTCGCGCAGTTTGGCAAAGCCTTCGCGAATGGCGCTGGGTGTCATCGACTGCAGCCACAGTCGGCGAACCGGCTGCTTTGCCTTGGCGTGCTGGGCAATCAGTCGAAAGATCAGTTCGCCCTCGCGACCGGCGTCGCAGGCATTGATCAGACCGTCGATGTCCTTGCGCTTGATCAGGCGGGTGAGCAACTTCAGGCGGTCTGCGCTGCGGTCGATGGGGCGCAGGTCGAAGTGCGGCGGGATGACCGGGAGGTGGGCAAATGACCACTTGCCGCGTTTGACCTCGAATTGCTCGGGTGCTGCAATCTCAACCAGGTGACCGACCGCCGACGACAGAACGTAATCGTCGCTTTCGAAGAAGTCGCCCTCTTTGGTGAAGCCCCCGAGTGAGCGCGCGATGTCTGCGGCAACCGAGGGCTTTTCAGCGATGATGAGCGATTTTCCCATGGTTTTGGCGGCTTCTTGAAGTGCATTGCGGCGGATCTGGCCGCTCCAGCAGCGGTCGGCCGATCCGCGGGGGGCCAATCATAAGAGCGTGATTGTCCAACTGGCAAGTCAGCCTGACGGTCCTTGGCGCACGACACGCCCGTCCGGACAGCGTACGACATGTCCGTCGATCTCAAGCAGTACCAGTTGCGCGCCCAATGTGTCAGGGGCCATGCCGAGGTGCTCGCCAAGGGTATCGGGCAGCACCGGTTCATGCCCGATGACGGCCAGCAGGCGGGCACAGGCCGGGTCTGAAAGTGGCTGTTCCCGGCCCTTGGGGGCAGACGACGCCGAAGGAGGGTGTGTGGGATGGTTCGAGAGACGGTTCTCGGACGGCGGGCGGGAGTGCGGCCGGCCGCCGGGCCACTCGGACAGCAGGTCTTCTACCGACTCGACCAGCCGCGCGCCCTCCTTGATGAGCGCATGGCACCCTCTGGCAAGCGGCGAGTGAATTGACCCCGGGATTGCAAAGACCTCCCGCCCGTAATCAGCGGCCAGGCGGGCGGTGATGAGCGAGCCGCTGCGCAGGGCCGCTTCAATGACGAGGACGCCGCGGGCCATGGCGGCAATCAGCCGATTACGCCGTGGAAACAGCCCGGGCAATGGCGCTGTGCCCAGCGGCAGCTCCGAGACCAGCGCCCCGTTCAGCGCAATGCGTTCGGACAGTGCCAGATGACGGCGCGGGTAAATGACATCGACCCCGGTCCCCAACACCCCGACCGTACCGGACCCGCCTGAGAGCGCGCCGTCATGCGCGGCCGCATCGATGCCCAGCGCCATCCCGCTGACGACAGTCAGACCTGCGCCAGACAGTTCGGCACTGAAGGCCCGTGCATGCGCAACCCCGCCCGCCGTGGCATTGCGGGATCCAACCACTGCGACCATCGGACGATTCAGCGACTCGCGCTGACCGACCACATGCAGGAGCACTGGCGGATCGGCCAAGTGCAGCAGCCCGGCGGGATAGTCCGGGTCGTCCAGGGTGACCAGATGATGGCGTGCGCTGCTGCGCAGCCAGTTCAAGGCCTGGGCGACCCTGGTCTCAAGGGCAGCGTCCTGGCCCGCCAGCGCGCGTGCCCGGGGTTCGCCGACTGCTTGCGCGAGATCGGCTGCAGACGCGTGAAGGACGCCGATCGCCGAACCGCAATGCGCCAGGAGGCGGCGTGCCCCGTGTGACCCGATGCCGGGTGTCAGTGCCAGCCGCAGCCAGGCCGCCAGCGTGTCGTCATGCACTGGGTGGGCGATGGCCATGTTCGCACCAGCCGCCCGTTGTTCAGTGGATGGCGGCTGTGGGCCTTCAGGGGTTCACCACCGTTGCCCCAACCGAGATGGGCTCGGTGGCGGCCACGACCAGCCCATAGGCGATGCGATCGAACAAACGGAAGATGATGACCTGGCCGATGGACTCGTTGGGCAGCTTGACCGGCTGACGCAATTCGCGGTCGGTGATGGTGCGCCCGGTTGTCTGCACGGCCAGCACATGGCCGATCTCCAGCCCGTGCTGTGAGCCGACCGACAAGGCCACGACATTGTGTTTTCCGACGGCGTCGATCCCACGATAGACCGAGACAATGCGCCCCTCGACTGGCAGTTCGGGCGGACGTGGCACCAGCGCAGGGAAAGACGAGGGCGTTGCCGGCATCAGGCGGTCGCCCTCGCCGATTTCTTCGTTGTTGGCCAGGATGCGGAAGGTGGATGGGTCGCCGTCGCGGATCATCTGGGCGTTGCCAACGAAGAGGGTTTCCCAGGCGATGGGTTGGCGCGTGACCGGATCGAGTAGCGGGCGCACCGGCCGGTAGACATGCCAGTCCGAGACCGAGGCATCGGGCACACCGCGTACATAGGCCAGATCGCCGCGCCCCAGATACAGGCGGCCGTCCTGGGTGGCCACGATGCGCGGGTGATCGCGCAGACCCTCGGCCTCGACAATGAGCGGCCGGTTCAGGAAATGCTGGACAGCCGTCAGGTTCAGCGTGGGCACCGCTTCGCCGCGCAACTCGCCGGGTCGCACGCGCGGCTGCAGCCGCACGGTGGGCTCGGTGCCCGACTGTGCGCCTGCGGAACCTGCGCCGACGGCACGACCCAATCGCAGGCGGGGCTGGGCGCCCGAGCGGTCCAGGTAAACAATATCGCCCGGGTAGATCAGATGGGGATTGGCAATCTGCTCGCGGTTGAGCTGCCAGATTTGCGGCCACTGCCAGGGGGACTTCAGGAAGCGCGCGGAAATATCCCAGAGCGTGTCACCCTTCACGACGGTGTAAGCGTCGGGCGCATTGGGCGAGAGCGTGACCGGCGGGGTGGGCCCAGACGGGGCGGCTTGAGACAGCGCAGTAGCAAGCCAGAGCGCGCAGCCCAAAACCCCCATGGTAAAATTCTTGATCATTTGAGACTGCCTGGCGGCCGACGGTTCCGTGATGCAGTCGATGGTACGTCGATCCGACGGCCACCTACCCCTACTGAAGTTCAACGGTTGGTCTAGTCCGATGGCCGTACTTGACATTCTGCGTTACCCGGATACGCGTCTGCACACGGTTGCCAAACCCGTGGCGCAGGTCGATGAGCGTGTGCGCACGCTGGTGGCGGACATGGCGCAAACGATGTACGCGGCACCCGGCATTGGATTGGCCGCCACGCAGGTCAATGTTCACGAGCAGGTTATCGTCATCGATCTGTCCGATGCGCGCGACCACTTGCGGGTGTTCATCAATCCGGAAATCATTGCGCATTCAGAAGAGCGTGCTGACGGCGAGGAGGGATGCCTGTCGGTGCCGGGCATCTACGATGAGGTCGAGCGGTTTGCCCGCATCACAGTGCGCGCGCTGAATCTGGACGGCCAATCGTTCGAGCTTGAAGCCAGCGGGTTGCTTGCGGTGTGCATTCAGCACGAGATGGATCATCTGAAGGGCAAGGTGTTCGTGCAGTACCTCTCGCGCCTGAAGCAAAGCCGTATTCGCGGCAAGATGGCCAAGCTCGACCGTCAGGCTGCCTGACGGCCTACGCCCCGCGACGCTGCTTTTTCCGAACCTGCCATGAGACTGGTGTTCGCCGGAACCCCGGTCTTTGCTGAACAGGCGCTGGCGGCCCTGCACGCTGCAGGCCATGGCATCGATCTGGTGCTCACCCGTCCTGACAAGCCGGCCCAGCGTGGCCAGAAGCTTGTGTCCAGCCCGGTCAAGCGCTGGGCGCAAGACCACGGCATCGAAGTTTTCCAGCCGCGCACCCTCAAGGATCCGCAGGCCTGCGAGCGGCTGCGTGCGGTGCAGCCCGAGCTGATGGTGGTGGCCGCCTATGGGCTGATCCTCCCGCAGGAGGTGCTCGATCTGCCGCGCCGGGGCTGCCTGAATATTCATGCCTCGCTGCTGCCACGTTGGCGGGGTGCTGCCCCGATCCAGCGCGCGATTCAGGCGGGCGATGCTGAAACCGGCATCACGATCATGCAAATGGATGCAGGGCTCGATACAGGCGACATGCGACTGGTGCGCACGCTGCCGATCGGGTCCGATGAGACCGGCGGCAGCGTGCATGACCGGCTGGCGGAGCTGGGTGCACAGACCATTGTCCAGGCACTGGACGCGCTGGCCCGCGATGCGCTGCCCCGGCAGCCGCAACCGCAGACCGGCGTCACCTATGCTGCCAAGATCGAGCGCGCCGATGCGGTCATCGACTGGAGCGAGTCGGCGCAGGCCATTGTCAATCGCATACGTGCCTTCGATCCCGCGCCCGGCTGCGTCACCGTGCTCGAACGTGCCCCCGAGCACCCGCTCAAGGTCTGGCGGGCAGCGCCTGCGAGCTCACCCGACAGATCGGTTGCCAGCGGGACGGTACTTGCGGTCAGCCCGGATGCGCTGACTGTTGCATGCGGACCGTCACATGCCCCGCAGGCCGTGTCCCTGCTGGAACTGCAGCGCCCGGGTGGGCGGCGCATGCCGGTGCGCGCATTCCTGGGCGGGTTTGCGATCCAGCCGGGCGACCGCTTGTGTGCCCCGCCTGCGGCCCGACCCGCGTCTTGAGCAGCCGGGCTGCATCGCGCCATCGATCTGTGTGGGATCGCTTGATTTCGGCCTGTGTCGGGCCAATATGTGACACCTGCGGCGGGCTGAGAGGCTTCGCCGCATCAGGGCCTTCGGCCTCAACCTGGAGAAGTCAATGTTCAGCTGGATGAAGACGGCGTTGCTGATGGCGGGCATCACGGCCTTGTTCGGTGCCTTGGGCGGCATGATCGGTGGCCAGCAGGGCATGCTGATGGCCCTGGGCTTCGCGCTGCTGTCCAACTTCTTTGCGTACTGGTTTTCAGACCGCATGGTGCTGCGCATGTACAACGCGCGCGAGGTCGACGAGACCAGTGCGCCGCAGTACTACGGCATGGTTCGTGAACTGGCTGAGCGGGCGGACCTGCCCATGCCCCGGGTCTATCTCATCGACGAAGACGCGCCCAACGCATTTGCCACCGGGCGCAATCCGCAGCACGCAGCGGTGGCGGCCACCACGGGCATTTTGCGCGTGCTCAGCGCCCGCGAATTGCGCGGCGTGATGGCCCACGAACTGGCCCATGTGAAGCACCGCGACATCCTGATTTCCACCGTCTCGGCCACCATGGCGGGCGCCATTTCCGCATTGGCGAATTTCGCGATGTTCTTCAGCAGCCGGGATAGCGAGGGTCGGCCGACCAATCCGATCGCCAGCATGGCGGTGGCAATGCTGGCCCCGTTTGCAGCCATGCTGATTCAGATGGCCATTTCGCGGGCACGCGAATTTGAAGCTGACCGGTTGGGTGCAGAGATTGCCGGCGATCCGCAGGCGCTGGCCAGTGCGCTGGACAAGATCCACCGTTATGCGCAGGGCATTCCGCTGGAAGCCGCGCAGCGCCATCCTGAGACCGCACAGATGATGATCATGAATCCACTGTCCGGCGGCGGCTTGAGCGGGTTGTTCTCCACGCATCCGCCGACCGAAGAGCGCGTTGAGCGGCTCATGCGCATGGCCGGCGCCGCGGGCACGCACAGCCCTTCAGAGGGCGCACGGCGCTGAGGCGCTGACGCAGCCCGGCCCCGCGCCCTGGCGTCCTGCCTCCCCAGTCTCTCGCGAGCCCGCGCTGCCACCCGCTCCGCCTTCGTCGACCCGCCCACCGGCTACTGCCGCGCGGGCAGCGCTCTCCGATGAAATGGGCGCCGCAGCCCGGGCGCTCGCCGACATGGCGGGTGGCGAGCGTTTGCCCGATGCCCTGCAGCGTCATGCCTCGGCGCTGCCGATCGCATCGCGCGCGCCTGCCCGCGACATGGCGTATCAGGCGGTGCGCCGGTTCGGCCGGCTGCAGGCACTGGCTGCGCAGCTCAATCGCCAGCCACCCCGCCAGCCGATCCAGGCCCTGCAATGGGTCGCGCTCGCCCAACTGCTTGAGCCCATGCGTGCCGAGGCGATCGTGGTCGATCAGGCCGTGCTCGCCGCCCACCGGCTGGCCACCGAGCCTGGCCGATCCAGCGGACCCGCCAACTTTCTGAACGCCACGCTGCGCCGCTTTTTGCGTGAGCGCGATGCGCTGTTGCAAGTGACAGACAGCGACCCGCAGGCCCGTTTCGACCATCCCGAGTGGTGGCTGCAGCGGCTGCGTCAGGATTGGCCGCAGGATTGGGAGTCGATCGTCGCGGTGAGCAATCGGCAGGCACCGCTCACATTGCGGGTTAACAGGCGGCGCACTGGGCTGCCGGACTATGCGCAGCGCCTGAGCGAGGCCGGGATGCCCAGCCGCAGGCTCGGGCCATATGCCCTGGCGCTTGAGCAGGCGCTGCCAGTGGAGCTGATTCCAGGGTTCGCGCAGGGCGAGGTCTCGGTGCAGGATGCCGGCGCCCAGCTTGCGGCTGAGCTGCTTGATCTGGCCGATGGCCAGCGCGTACTCGATGCCTGTGCCGCACCAGGAGGCAAGTCGAGCCATCTCCTGGAGTGTGCTGATGTCGAACTGCTTGCGATCGATGTCGACGCAGCCCGCTGCGCGCGGATTACGGCCAACCTCGAGCGCTGCCAGCTGCCGCAGGCCGACAGCCCGGGCAGTGCGACCGTGCGTGTGGCCGATGCCGCCCGCCCCGACACCTGGTGGGATGGCCGTCCCTTCGATCGCATCCTGCTCGATGCGCCCTGCAGCGCTTCGGGCATCGTGCGGCGTCATCCCGATGCGCGCTGGCTGCGTCGCCGTGGCGATCTCACCACACTCGCCCAGCAGCAGTCCCGAATGCTGGCGGCACTTTGGCCGCTGCTGACCCCGGGTGGTAAATTGCTTTTCGTGACCTGCTCCGTGTTTGCGCAGGAAGGTGAGGCGGTCATTGCCGCGTTCCTTCGACAGCAGGCCGGTGCCCACCGCCAGCCGCTTGAATGGGTCTGGCCAGACGGCACCCGGGAGACGATCGGGCAATTGCTGCCTCGGTCCGACCCCGACCGGGATCACGACGGTTTTTTCTATGCACTTCTGACCAGACGCCCGTGAAGCGACGCACCGCCATCGCGGCGCTGTCGACGGCGGCGCTGATGGTCTGGGTGCCCGCCGCGCACGGCGCCGATACCATTGAAGTCATTCAGGCGGGGCTCGAGCCCTCCGCCGACGGCGAGGCGTGGGTGCTGTCCGCTGACTTCCTGCTGACCGTCAATTCAGCCCTCGAAGAAGCGGTCAATCGCGGCATGACCCTGCCGTTTGTCGTCGAGTTCGAACTGCGCCGGCCACGCTGGTACTGGCGCGACGAACGCGCCGCCACGGCGACCCAGACCCATCGTCTGTCCTACCAGCCGATCACACGGCAATACCGGCTGCTGCTCAATGGCGTGCCGCTGTCCTTTCCGACACTGGGAGAGGCTGTCGATGCGCTGTCGCGCCTGCGCGGCTGGCGGGTGATGCCACGAGATCGCGTGGCTCCGGGCACGGTCTATGAGGGCTGGCTGCGCATGCGCATCGAGACTGACCTGCTGCCGCGGTCTTTCCAGATCTCTGCAGCCACCGGCCGCGACTGGACGCCCCAATCCGAATGGAAGCGCATCCCGCTCAAACCGGAGACATCGAGAAGCGCACCGTGACGAACGCGCTGCGCTACGCGCTGTTCGCCTCGGTCGCGCTGGCTGCAGTGCTGCTGACGCTGCTGGCTCTGGCCAGCGGCAACGATCAGCTGCTTGAGCGCCACTATCGCCTGCTGCTGGGCCTGAACATTGCAGTGGGCCTGGGCCTGTTGCTGCTCGCCGCCGAACTGGCCCGCCGGTTGTGGAAGCGCTGGCGTGCCGGCCTGTTCGGCACACGCCTGATGGCCCGACTGGCATTGGCCTTCACGCTCATGACACTCGCACCGGTCCTGCTCATCTACATGGTCGCCGTGCAGTTTCTGGGGCGATCGGTCGAGTCCTGGTACGACGTGCCGATGGAGCGCGCGTTGGAGTCCGGCCTGACGCTCGGGCGGGCGTCCCTCGACTCGTTACTGGGGGAACTGCAAAGCCGGGCGCGCACCATGGCGAGCGAGTTGTCCGATCTGCCGGCATCGCAATGGTCGGCGAGTCTGGATGACCTGCGTGATCGCGCGGGTGTACAGGAAGCCCTGATCGTCAGCGGCACCGGGCGCATCGTAGCTGCCAGCGGCGGCAGTCTCACGCGACTGCTCCCCGATCTGCCTTCGCCGTCGGCGCTGCGCGCAGCCCGCAGTGCGCGTTCCTACGCGGTGGCCGAGCCGGTGGGGGTGGCATCAGGCGACGGCGCCGAGGCGGGCGGGCCGCGTGGTCTGCGCATGCGGGTGATCGAAGCCATCGTGCAGCCTGGACGTTTGGGCGACGAGATGCGCCTGCTGCAACTGCTGCAACCGGTGCCGCAAACCCTCGCCGGTAATGCCGAGGCCGTGCAGCAGGGCTGGCGCGACTACCAGGAGCTGGCGCTGGGCCGGGCCGGCCTCAAGCGCATCTTTCGCATCACGATGACCGTGACGCTGCTGCTCACGGTGTTCTCGGCGATCGCGGCCTCGTTTCTACTGGCCGGCTGGATGACCGGCCCACTGGCCATGCTGGCAGCGGGTACACGCGCTGTCGCCGAGGGTGATTTCCGACCGGTCAAGGATTACTCGGGCAGGGATGAGCTGGGCGTGCTCACGCAATCGTTCAATGCCATGACCCGCCAGCTTGAAGAGGCGCGCGCGCTGGTCGAGCACAACCAGCAGGAACTCGAGCGGGCCAACAGTTGGCTGGCGAGCGTGCTGGCCAACCTCACGGCCGGGGTGATCGTGCTGGATGAAGCCTTCCGGGTGTCGTTGGCCAATGCCGGTGCGCAGCGCATTCTGGAGCTCGGGGCCGAGCCGGTGACCGGTCGACTGCTCACCGAACTGCCGCGCTTGAGCGAGGCCGGCCCGCAAATCCTGCAGGCCTTTGCCGACCTGGACGCCACCCAGCAGCGCGCCTGGCAGCGTCAGCTGAGCTTTCGACGCGGAACGGACGAGGGCGCGGACGCCGCGCCTGCGCTGACCTTGCTGGTGCGCGGCGCAGCCCTGCCCGGCCCGCAGCGCGGCTGGCTGGTGGTGTTCGATGACGTGAGCGAAGTGGTCTCGGCACAGCGTGAAGTGGCCTGGAGCGAAGTGGCGCGCAGGTTGGCCCATGAAATCAAGAATCCGCTCACGCCGATCCAGCTGGCGGCCGAGCGCATGCAGCACAAGCTGGCTGACAAGCTTCCTGCACCCGATGCCGACTTGCTGGCCCGCAGTTCGCGCACGATTGTCGAGCAGGTCGGAGCGCTCAAGCTCATGGTGGATGAATTCAGCGACTACGCCCGCCTGCCCGCTGCACGCCTGGCGCCGGTGTATCTCAACGGGCTGGTGCGTGGCGTGCTCGGGCTGTATGCGCCGGTTGAAGCAGCCGGCGGCCTGCATGCACAGCTCGAGCCCGATCTGCCGGCCATTCAGGGTGATGCCAGTCAACTGCGGCGGGTGCTGGTGAATCTGGTGAAGAACGCGCTGGAGGCGACCGAGCGACAGGCAGAGCGGCGCATCGAGCTGAAAACCGAAAGTGTGCTTCGAGCGGGGACGCTGGTGGGTGTGAGACTGCTGGTGAGCGACAGTGGACCCGGCTTTCCGGCGGCCACCCTGGCGCGAGCCTTCGAGCCCTATGTCACCACCAAGCCGAAAGGCACCGGACTGGGTCTGGCCATCGTTCGCAAGATCGCTGAAGAGCACGGCGCGCGGGTAGAACTGAATAATCTCAGCGACGACGGAGCGGTCAGGGGTGCCCAAGTCAGTGTGCTATTTACCAAGTTGGTAAAAAACGACGACAATTGCGGCATCCACACAACACTCGGGGCTGCCGAGGCTGTCAAGGGGTCGCCTGAAGGGCTGCCCGACGCCCGGTCCGGGAACTAGGAACACATGGCCGACATTCTGGTCGTTGACGACGAAATCGGGATCCGCGAACTGCTCAGTGAAATCCTGGGCGATGAAGGGCATACCGTGCTGCTGGCCGAAAATGCACGCCAGGCGCGCGAGGCCCGAGTCGGTAACAGCGTCGATCTGGTGTTGCTCGACATCTGGATGCCCGATACCGACGGCGTCACGCTGCTCAAGGAATGGGCCGCAGCGGGTTCGTTGAACATGCCGGTGATCATGATGTCCGGGCACGCCACCATCGATACCGCCGTCGAGGCCACCCGCATCGGCGCCCTCGATTTTCTGGAAAAGCCCATTTCGCTCCAAAAGCTGCTCAAGGCGGTGGAGCAGGCCCTGGCACGTGCCCGCGCCCCAGTCGTGCCTGCGCGGGCCGCACCGCTGATGGCCCAGCAGGGGTCGGCTCAGGTCTATCAGCCCTCGGCCGCCCAGACGCACGTGATGCAGACCATCACCGTAATGCCTGTGGGTCAGCCCCATGCGCCGCAGGCCAGTGCCCTGCACAGCGCAGCGCTGGTGACGGCCCCGGTGGCCGGCGTGGCGGGCATGCCTGCGTCGGCGCGCGAACTGCCCCTGGATCTGCCCTTGCGCGAAGCGCGCGATGCCTTTGAGCGGGCCTACTTCGAGCACCATCTGTCGCGCGAACATGGCTCCATGACCCGCGTTGCTGAAAAGACCGGCCTGGAGCGCACCCACCTGTATCGCAAGCTCAAGCAGCTGGGCATCGATCTGTCCAAGGGTGCGTACCGCAAGGGCGGTCAGACGCAGCACTGAGCGCCTTCTAAAGACCTGTTGTGAAGATCATCATCCTGGGTGCCGGCCGGGTGGGCGAGTCGCTCGCCGAGAGCCTGGTGTCGGAGCAGAATGACATCACGGTCATCGACACGGACGCGGGGCGTCTGGCCGCGCTGCAGGATCGCCTCGACCTGCGCACGGTGCATGGTCATGCGGCCTCGCCCTCCACGCTGCGTGAGGCGGGCGCCGAAGATGCCGACATGCTGATCGCCACCACGCAAAGCGACGAAACCAACCTGGTGGCCTGCCACCTTGCGGCGCAGTCCTTCAACGTCCCCAAGCGCATTGCCCGCGTGCGCTCATCCGAATTTCAGGACCATCCCGAACTGGTGGGCGAGGGTGCGTTTTCGGTCGATCACCTTATCGTCCCGGAAAAGGCCGTCACCGACACCATCGCGCGGCTGGTCGAATTTCCCGAAGCGCTCCAGGTACTGGAATTTGCTGGCGGCAAGGTCAGTCTGATTGCGGTGCGCGCCTATGCGGGCGGCCAGCTCGTGCAGCACCCCATCCGCGAGATTCGTTCTCATATTCCGAAGGTCGACTCGCGCATCGTGGCGATTTTCCGCGGCGACACCACGATCTACCCCGATGGCGACACCATGATCGAGCCGGGAGACGAGGTGTTTTTTCTCGCCGCCACAGAGCACATCCGCAGTGTGCTGACCGAACTGCGCAAAATGGATCAGCCGGTGCGCCGCGTGATGATGGCTGGAGGCGGACGCATCGGTTTGCGTCTGGCCCGGCAGCTGTCCGACCGGCTGGATGTGCGCATCATCGAATCCAACCTGAAGCGCTGCGAGGAACTGGCGGCCCAATTGCCGTCACGCGTGCTGGTGCTGCATGGCGATGCCACCGATGAAGACCTGCTTCAGGAAGAGGGTGTGGGCGATCTCGATCTCTTTTGCGCCCTCACGTCCGACGACGAAGACAACATCATGTCCTCGTTGCTGGCCAAGAAGATGGGCGCACGCCGGGTCATCGCCCTCGTCAATCGTCGCGCCTATGCCGACCTGGTCGAGGGCGGGCGCATCGATATCGCGATCGTGCCGGCACAGGCCACGCTGGGTGAGTTGCTTACGCACGTGCGTCGTGGTGACGTCGCAGCGGTCCATTCGCTGCGCCGGGGGGCCGCCGAAGCCCTGGAGCTGATCGCACACGGCGACTCCAAGTCCAGTCGCGTCGTGGGACGGCGCATCGAACAGATCGATCTGCCCGAGGGCGCCATCATCGGGGCCCTGGTGCGCGAGCGCATTCCGGGCCGCGCCGAGGTGGTCATTGCTCACCATGACACCGTGATCGAACCCGACGACCATGTGATCGTCTTTGTGGCCAAGCGCCAGATGATTCCCAAGGTTGAAAAACTGTTTCAGGTCGGGGTCGGCTTTTTCTAAGCTGGCCGCAGTCTCGAACGTCATATTCGAAGGCGTCTGCGCCGCTCAGCGCTCAGCGCAATCAAGTCCCTGCTGAGCGGCGGCGCTCCTGGGGCTCACCCGACAGCTCGAGCAAGCTGGGTATCAGCAATGCGGGCGGTCCCGAGGTGCGGGTATCGCCCCGGTCGGTGTGGCTGACCTGCTCCTGAGAATCGGGCATGCACACAGTGGGTGGGCCATCGGGGCCATCCAGATCGAGTGGGGCTGGGTCGATGGTGCGCTGGCCAGCGCCGGCCAGCTGTGCCAGCCGCGAGGCCCACTGCGCAGCAGTCGGAGCATCGGCCCGCACGATCGCCAGGATGAGCGAGGTTTGCAGGCGCAACAGCGTTTGCGTGTCGGGCCAGCCCTCCGGGTCCAGCACTTCCAGACGACGCAGCCGAGTGTAGTTCAGACGTCGCACTGGCTCGAGGCCTCGGTCTACGCTTTGCATCAGCTGATTGCCGCTGGCATGTGCAATGGCGGTATGCAGGGCGGCGTCGTGCGGGGCGCGATCAGGCAGTGCACCCGACCCAACTGCGCTGGCGGCGCGACGCAGCGCCCCCAATAACGCATGGCGTTCGGCGCGGCCCGCTCGCTGCGCCGCTTCGGCCGCCAGAGCCGGCTCCACGACCTGTCGCAGCGCAACCGCCTCATTGAGCCGCTCGACCGAATGCTCGGCCAGTACGCTCATGAGCTCAGGGTCAAGCAGCTGCCAGCGCGCCTCCTCGGCCACCAGGGTGTCGATTCCAGGCCGGGTGCTGACCAGGCCCCGCCCAGCCAGCTCCGCCAGCGCCTCACGCACCACAGTGCGGCTGACCCGATGCTGGCGACACCAGTCGCCCACATCGATGGCATCGCCCGGACGCAAGGCGCGCTGCGCGATCGCCTG
>DGIT01000033.1 GCA_002386465.1 Burkholderiales bacterium UBA4615
CGCGCGATCACCCTGGACCTGGACGACACCTTGTGGGCGGTCGGCCCCACACTCGTGGCGGCCGAGCAGGTGCTCAACGAATGGCTGCGCACGCATGCACCGGCCACGGCACAGGGCACCACACCCGACACTCGCGCTGCGATCCGCAAGCAAATCCTGCTGGAGCACCCCGACCGCAGCCACGACCTGAACTTCGTGCGCAGCGAAGGCTTGCGCCGTACGATGCGCGCCCATGGCGATGATCCTGCGCTGGCAGACCAGGCTTTCGCCGTCTTTCTCGAGGCCCGCCAGCGTGTGACCTGCTTTGACGATGTGCGCCCGGTGCTGACCCGTTGGGCGCAACGCTATCGGCTGGTGGCAGTGACCAATGGCAATGCCAATATCGAGCGGGTGGGCCTCGGCGATCTGTTCGCAGGCGCAGTCAACGCGCACGAGATCGGCTGTGCCAAGCCCGACCCACGCATCTTCCAGGCTGCCTGCCGCATTGCCGAAGCCTCGCCCGAAGCGGTGCTGCATATCGGCGATGACCCGCATCTGGATGTCGTGGCGGCGCGTGCGGCAGGGCTGCAGGCCGTGTGGTTGCGCCGTGCCGCGTTCGCGCACCGGCATCCAGCCGATGCCCTGGCCGGGCACGCAGTGCAGCCATTTGATGACCTGCATGCGATTGACGCGATGCTGCATGGCGATTGAAGACATGAGACAACCCGTGCTGCTTGAACATGCGAGCCGGCTGGTCAATCACGGGCCCACTGTGCTCGTGAGCAGCGAACACGCGGGACAGCGCAACGTCATGGCGGCTGCCTGGTCGATGCCCGTGGAGTTCACGCCGCCGCGCATCGCGGTCGTGATTGACAAGCGCACGGTCACGGCCGACCGGGTGCGCGCAAGCGGCGCATTGGCGCTGAACGTGCCGGGTCGCGCATTGGCTGATGTGACCTTTACCGTGGGCAGTGTCAGTGCGCGTGACCTGCCACCGGACGTCGACAAGTTTGCATACTACGGGATCGAAACCTTCCAGGGACCGATGCTGGGCTTGCCGCTGGTGAGCGGCTGCGCAGCCTGGATGGAATGCCGCGTGATTCGCGAGGCACACACTGAAGAAGCCTATGACACCTGGTTTGTAGAGGTGATCTCGGCTCTTGCTGATACACGCGTCTTCGAGAACGGCCGCTGGTCGATGCGCGAGGACAATGCCGCATTGCATACCCTTCACCACCTGGGCGCAGGCCGGTTCTCGCTGGCTGGGCCACCCATCGCATCGCGCCTGCTCGAGCCGGCCCAACGGAGACTCTGATGACCGCTTTCGTCGACCTGCCCGGCGCGCCCTTCGCCTCGCGTCACTTCAATCCCTTTGCCGGCCAGGACATCCGCACCCTGATCCAGGCACAGGCACGATTGCGTGCTGATCACTCCTATCTGGTGTGGCGTCCCTTCCAGGGCCCGCGCAAAGCCTGGACCTATGCCCAGTTTGAGCAGACGGTAGCGCGCTTTGCGGCGGGTTTGTATGCGCGAGGCGTGCGTGAAGGCGATCGGGTGCTGGTGCATCTGGACAACTGTCCGGAAGCGATCATTGCGTGGTTTGGCTGCGCCTGGATGGGCGCGGTGGCGGTGACCACCAACGCACGCTCGAGCGCCGACGAGCTGACGTATTTCGCCGAGCACGCGGCTTGTGTGGCCGGCATTACGCAGCCGCGCTTTGCAGATCTGGTGGCCGCCTCATGCAAGGCGTTGCGATGGCTCGCCATCACTACAACCGACAACGGTGATGACCCCGGCGCTGCGCGACCGTCTGCAGCGCAATCGTTCGGGGCGATCGATGGTGAACCCGCGACGCTGCCCACCCGTGCGCACGATCCGCTGGCGCCATTCAGCGTGCAATACACCTCGGGTACCACCTCGCGCCCCAAGGGCGTGCTCTGGACGCATGCGAATGCACTGTGGGGCGCGCGCATCAATGCCACGCACCAGGCACTGCGGGCCGACGACATCCACATGGTGACGCTACCCCTTTTTCACACGAACGCACAGGCGTATTCGATGCTTGCCGTGATGTGGGCGGGCGCCACAGCGGTGGTGAACCCGCGTTTTTCAGCCTCACGGTTCTGGCCCGTGTCGATGGAAGAAGGCTGCACCTGGGCCTCCGTCATTGGTTTTATTCCACGTGCACTGATGGACCAGGAGGTGCCGGCACACCGTTACCGCCTCTGGGGCACGGGCGTGTGTGAGCCGCCCTGGGATGCCCGTTACAAGGTCAAGACCCTGGGTTGGTGGGGCATGACCGAAACCATCACGCATGGCACGGTCGGCCTGGTGGACCTGCCCAATGCGTCGATGTCGATGGGGCTGCCTGCACCCGAGTACGGCATTCGCATCGAGGTGGACGGACGCGAGGCACTGCCCGGCGAAACCGGCGATTTCCTCATCAAGGGTGTGCGAGGTCTGTCGCTCTTTGCCGAGTATCTGAACAACCCCCAGGCCACGGCCGATTCCTTCGATTCAGAGGGATGGTTTCGCACCGGTGACCGTGTGACCTTGGGCGAGGACGGCTGGCTGTATTTCGCCGACCGCTCCAAGGACATGCTCAAGGTGGGCGGCGAAAACGTGGCGGCCTCCGAGATCGAGCGCGTCATTCAACTGGTGCCGGGTGTGGAAGAGGTCGCTATCGTGGCCAGGAAGCACCCCATGCTCGATGAGGTGCCCGTGGCCTTTGTGCGCAGCCTGAAGACAGGGCAAGCCGATCGCGAGGCGCTGGTCGCCGCCGTGACTGCGGCCTGTGCCGCGCAACTGGCAGGTTTTAAGCAGCCGCGCGAAGTGCGCGTTGTGGAAGATCTGCCACGATCGACGCTGGAGAAGATCAACAAGGCGGTGTTGCGCGCTCAACTGGAATCCGAACAGCGGGGCTGACTCGGTCAGCCGCCCGGTTCTCCCCGGCCATTCGAGTGCTGCCAAGCCAAATCGTTCAGCTTATGATCGCTGCGCGTCGGTTTCACGCAGCGCGCTCGATCGTGCGGCCGATGCTCATAAACCGATTGCCCTCAGGAGACATACGATGACGACACGCCGCCTGTTCCTTTCGGGTGCTGCCGCGATGGCTGCCGCCCAGTGGCCCGCCCTTTCCGGTGCCCAGACCGCTTCCCAGCCAGCGGCCTATCCGACTAAGCCCATTCGCTTCGTCATGCCCTATGCGCCCGGTGGCAGCTCAGAGATCCTGGCCAGACCGATCGCGATGGAACTATCCAAGAACCTCGGGCAGCAGGTGATCGTCGATTTCAAGCCGGGTGGTGGCACCACCATCGGTGCGGACTTCATCGCGAAGTCGCCGCCCGATGGCTACAACATCGTGATGATGCTGTCGGCCCACGCCATCAACGCCACGCTGATGCCCAAGCTGCCCTATGACACGCTGAAGGACTTCGCACCGATCACCATTGCAGCCACCCTGCCGCTGGTGGTGGTGGTGCCGGCCAATTCGCCGATCAGGACATTTCAGGAGTTGATTGCCGCTGCGCGCGCGAAGCCGGGCAAGCTCACCTTTGCATCGGCTGGCCCGGGCAACACCAGTCATCTGTCGGTGGAATACCTGAAGTCACTGCAGAAGCTTGACATGATCCATGTGCCCTACAAGGGCAGTGGTCCGGCCATCATCGGGCTGCTGGGCAATGAGGTGGACTTCATGTTCGATTCGCTGTCCTCTTCGTTACCTCAGATCAAGGCCGGTAAATTCCGCGCGATTGCGATGGCGTCCAAGGACCGCTCCCGGGTGCTCCCTGATGTGCCCACGGTGGCCGAACAGGGCCTGCAGGGCTTTGATGTGTCGGTGTGGTATTCGGTGCTCGCAGCGGCCAGCACGCCGCCTGCGCTGGTGCAAAGGCTCAATGCTGAGATCATCAGGGCCATGCGTGCGCCGGAGGCTAAGGAGAAGATCGAGGGCTTCGGCTATGACATCTGGGGGAGCACGCCAGCGGAAGCCGATGCCTTCATCCGCAGCGAAATTGTGCGCTGGGGTAAGGTGGTCAAGGAGTCGGGCGCGACCGTGAACTGATCGTTCAATCGCAGCGCACCGACATGCCACCATCGATGACAAGCTCTGTGCCGGTGACGAAGCGCGATTCATCGCTCGCCAGATAGAGCGCGGCATGCGCCGTGTCGCGGCCGTCGCCCATGAACGGCAGCGGGATGCGCGACTGGCGCTGCCGCAGCAGCTCCTCGACATCGCCCCCGGTGCGCTGCCCGGCCAGCCGCACTTCCACCATTGGGGTGTGGAGCTGACCGGGTACGATGCTGTTCACGCGAATGCCTTGCCTGGCGTATTGGACGGCGAGCACGCGGGACATCTGAATCACGCCGGCTTTTGTGGCTGCATAGGCCACTTGCGCTGAGCCTGTCCAGCGAATGCCCGACGCCGACGACAGGTTGATGATCGACCCCGACCCCTGCGTCAGCATGTGCGGCAGGACATGCTTGCAGGTGAGGAACACGCTCTTGAGGTTGTGGTCGATCTGCGAGTCCCAGACGGCTTCGTCCATGTCGATCGGACCGCCGCGTGCCGAGCCACCGACGTTGTTCACCAGTACGTCAATGCGCCCGAAGCGGGCGACGCAATCGGCGACGGCCGCAGCAATCGAAGCGCTGTCGGTCGCATCGCAGCCCGCAGAGGTGAAGTGGCCATCCAGGGCAGCGATACGCTGGGCGGTTTCGTCCATGCGGGCCACATCGCGGTCGACGCCGAAAACAGTCGCGCCCTCTTGCGCAAACAGCACCGAGACCGCACGCCCGTTGCCCCAACCCGGGCCGACGGACCCAGCGCCCGAGACAAAGACCACCTTGTTAGCCAGTCGACCCTGACCTGCCGGGATCAGTCGGGCGGAGGGCTCAGCGGGGTGTGATGTGTGCATGGCTCCAACTTGAATGAAGGACTGATGGGCGATGGCGTAGTTTGCCGAGCGTATCATCGCCCGCAGGGAGACTTGCCATGCCAATCAAACCGACATCGCTGGGTGCCGTCGCTGCACTGGAGCAGCATATCGATCCCCGTTGGGTGCTGTCTTATGCAGCGGGCCTGGGGCTCACCGACCCGCTATACCTCGATGATACGCAGCCGGACGGCCCGTTCGTCGTCCCGATGTTTTGCGTGTGCATTGAATGGGAGGTCGCGCTGAAGGCTCGCAATGCCAGCCTGGGCCTGACACCAGACGAATTGCGCCAGGGTGTACATGCCTGGCAACGATCCGAGTTCGTGTCGCCGATGCGCGCAGGCATGACCGTTCGCACGACTTCAGAAGTCGTGCATGTGCGGCGCACGTCGGCGGGCACCTATGTGGTGGTGCGCTACCTCACTCGCGATGCTGCGACTGATGCTGTACTGACGGACAGTTTGTCCGGGACGATGTTTCGAGGTGTACCGATGACGGCAGATGCGCCGGAATCGTTGGGTGAAGTGCCATCGGCAGTACCTGCTCTGGCGTCAGACACTGCGCCCTTCTTTGTCCACGAGCATCATGTCGGTGCCGGATATCCGCATGTGTACACCGAGTGTGCGCGCATCTGGAACCCGATTCACACCGAGGAGCGAGTCGCCCGCGCGGCGGGCCTGAGCAGCATCCTGCTGCACGGGACAGCCACCTGGGCGCTGGCTGTAGTCGCCATGGCTCAGTCGCATGCAGGGGACAAGGGCCTGAGGACCTTGAGACTGCTCGAAGGACAGTTCAGAAAGCCGGTGTTGCCGCGCGATACGCTGCGCATCCGAGCGCTCGGCGCGCAGAAGGATTCGGTGAGTTTTGACGTGCACACCGACCGCGGCGACATGGCGATGTCGGCAGGCTACGCGCGTTTCAGCGCATCCTGAGCACCGAGTGTGTTCAGACCGATGCGTACCGGACGCATCGGCTGCTCTCGCAGGCGGGCAAGCGGATCAACCGTTGGATCAGTAGGTCTTGTAGGGCAGGAATTTGCCCGAGAGCACCACATTCACCCGGTCGCCCTTCGGATCGGGCTGGCGCACGATGTCCATCGAGAAATCGATTGCGCTCATGATGCCGTCGCCGAATTCCTCATGAATCAGTTCCTTGATGGTCGTGCCGTAGACGCTCACGATCTCGTACCAGCGGTAGATGAGCGGATCGGTGGGCACCTGTGTAGGCAGCGAGCCCTTGTAGGGCACAACCTGCAGCCACTTCTGTTCATCGGCAGTCAGGCCAAAGATCTTTCCGACCACCTTCGCCTGTTCGGGCGTGGCGGTCATCTGGCCCAGGCACAAGGCGGTCGTCCATTCCTTGGATTGGCCCACTTTCTTGGCAACCGATTCCCAGGTGATGCCCTTGGATACCTTGGTGGAGATGATTTTTTCAGTGACGTGCAGACGGTTCATGGATGCTCCGGAATAAAAAGGCCCGACGCGGCGGGCACAAGGTTGAACAGGCTCAATGCCCGGCCCTGGCACGGCTGACCAGGAAATCGACGATGTGATTGCGCAGCTCGTAGTACCCGTCCAGGTGATGCAGTCCGGCGCGGGTGCGGGTGCGTGGCAGCGTGTTGTGCACGACTTCGGCAATGCCCCCGGGCACATAGCCCGCAGCGGTTTCGCTGCCATTGCTCATGAGCACGATGCGATCGGCCAGCAGGATCGCTTCGTCCACATCGTGCGTGATCATGAACACGGTCTGCTGGGTCTCGCGCACGATCCCCATCAACTCATCCTGGATCGTGCCGCGGGTGAGCGCGTCCAGCGCACCGAACGGCTCATCGAGCAGCAGCATCTTGGGCTGAATGGAGAAGGCCCGCGCAATGCCCACCCGCTGCTTCATGCCGCCCGACAATTGAGACGGTTTTTTGTCGATGGCATGCGACAGCCCCACGAGCGCCACGAATTTCTCGACATGTGCATTGACCTGCGCAGTACGCCACTCAGGCCAGCGCGATTCCACCGCAAAGGCTATGTTTTTGCGCACAGTGAGCCAGGGCATGAGTGCGTGGCTCTGGAAAACCACCCCACGCTCCAGACTCGGGCCGGCGACCTCACGCCCGTCCATGAACACGAGACCGCTCGAGGCGGTGTCCAGACCGGCCAGGACATTGAGGATGGTGGTCTTGCCACATCCGGAATGACCGATGATGCAGACAAACTCGCCGCGATCGATGGTGAAGCTGACGTCAGCGAATACCGGTTTGTCGGCAGAGAAGGCTTTGGACAGGCCCTCGATTTTCAGGAAGGCATTCACTGCGGGCTCCCGCGAACGTTGGGTCACCGCGGCCGCGGTCAGACCCTCAAGGCGTGCATCACTCCACATACGTCACCAGTTTTTGCAGTCGGGCGAAGATGAGGTCAAGCAGCATTCCGAAGATGCCGATGACGAGGATGGCGAAGATCACATTGGTGAGCGACAGGTTGTTCCACTCGTTCCAGACGAAGTAACCAATCCCTGTGCCGCCGACCAGCATTTCAGCTGCCACGATCACCAGCCACGCAATGCCCATGCTGATGCGCATGCCGGTGAGAATGGTGGGCGCCGCTGCAGGCAGGATCACCTTGAAGGCCTTGCGCAGCGGGGAAACCTCCAGGGTGCGTGCCACATTGAGCCAGTCGCGACGAACAGATGCGACGCCAAATGCGGTGTTCAGAAGCATCGGCCAGACCGAGCAGATGAAGATCACGAACACGCCTGAGATAGCCGAGTCCTTGATGGTGTAGAGCGCAAGCGGCATCCATGCGAGCGGGCTAATTGGCTTGAGCACCTGGATGAAGGGATCGAGCGCGCGGTACAGCAATGGGCTCATTCCGATCAGAAAGCCCACCGGGATGGCCACTGCGCTGGCAAGCAGGAAGCCGATGGCCACGCGCCCCAGCGAATGCGCAAGTTGAATGGCGATGCCCTTGTCGTTCGGCCCGTTGTCGTAAAAAGGATCCGACAGGTGCTTGACGACGGTCTGACCCATCTGACTGAGCGTGGGAAAGCCACTGGTTTTTTGAGAACCAATGTCCTTGCCCATGAGCTTGGCGTACTCGGCTTGTTCAGCGGTCATCGCCGTTGCAGGAGCCCCACCGCTCACCGCGGCAGGCACGGTGGCCACATGCCAGATGCCGAGCACGCCGAGCAAGATCAGCAAAGACAGCACCGCCGACTTGATATGGATTGAGCTGTTCATGGTCAGCCCGCCTTGCTGATCGCGAAGCTCTTGACGTAGGCCTCAGGCTGCGCGGGGTCGAACTCCTTGCCCATGACCTTGAACTTGCGGTACGCACCCTCAGGCGGTTTGAATCCGGCCTGCGCCATGTATTTCTTGGCGTCGGTCAACATGAACACCTTCTCAGCAATCTGCTTGTAATTGACGTCGCCTTTCACATAGCCCCAGCGCTTCATTTGCGTGAGCATCCACACGGCCATGCTCTGCCAGGGCACCGGATCGAAGTTGGCGCGATCGGGCACGTTCTTGATGCCACCCAGTCCGTCGGCGAATTTTCCGGTCAGCACCTGGGCAATCACGGTTTCAGGCTGATTCAGGTACTGCGCCGGCGCAATCACTTTTGCTATGAGTTCGCGGTCTTTCGACTGACTGGCCATGTAGCTGGCGGTCAGCACCGATCGGTACAGGGCCGCGAAGCTGTTGGGGTTTTGCCGGATGAACTCATCGCTCATGCCGAATGCGCAGCAGGGATGGCCGTCCCAGATTTCCTTGGACAGGATGTGGATGAAGCCGACCTCGTCGTAGACCGCGCGCTGATTGAACGGGTCCGGACCGAGGAAGCCGTCGATGTTGCCGGCACGCAGATTGGCCACCATCTCGGGCGGAGGCGTGACCCGAATCTGGACATCGGTATCAGGGTTCAAGCCGTTTTCGGCCAGGTAGTAGCGCAGCAGGAAGTTGTGCATGCTGTACTCGAAGGGCACCGCAAATTTGAAGCCCTTCCATTGTTTCGGGTCCCGCTTGTCCTTGTGCTTGACGTGCAGCGTGATCGCCTGACCGTTGGTGTTCTGAATGCTCGCCACATTCATGGCCACCTGGTTGCTGCCTAAGCCCATGCTCATGGCGATCGGCATGGGCGACAGGAAGTGGCTTGCGTCATGCTCCTTGTTGATCATCTTGTCGCGAATCAGCGCCCAGCCTGCGGTCTTGTTCAGTTGGACGTTAAGCCCCTCGCGACGATAAAAACCAAGCGGATCGGCCATGATCAGCGGGCTTGCGCAGGTAATGGCGATGAAGCCGATCTTCAGGTCCTTTTTCTCCGGCGTGCCGCGCTCTTGTGCCATGGCCTGCATGGCGCCCACCGGCAGCACGGAAGCGATGGCTGCACGCGCGGTGGTGGCTCCAACCGCCTTCAAAAAGCCGCGACGCACACGCTCGACCGGGAACAGCGCCTTCACCAGCGCGGCTTCAATGAAGTCATGAGACAGGTCGGTTTCGGATGAGGCGCTGGCCTGGGCATGTGCGTCGGGCGCATGGTCCTGACCGCATGCGCAGCGCAGCATGAGCGGGCGATCGGCGTCGTAGGCGTCGTAGGTGCGCGCAGTGATCGAGTCAGATGGATTAGGTGTAATCATGAGACGCCTCGCAAGACGAAGTCGGAAGATGTCCAGGACAAATGCAAGGGCCGTGCCAGCCAGTCCACGCACTGTTTGGCGGCATGTCTGCCTCAGGAGCTGGCGTGAATTGCGCTTGAATGGGGCGGGCGCTGTGCAAAGGCAGTGCGCTCATTCCGTTTTGGTGCGCGATCCAGGTGCGGCGCACTGAAAATGTGTGGCCAGATGCTTTGTTGGGTCTCGCGCGACGGTCTGGTCGGTTTGACGCGAGCGTGCGGGATGTAGACACTGGCACTCAAACAGAGCACAGACCTCAGGCAAGAGGTTCGGGGAGACCATCAATGAAGACACGCTGGTTGGTAGGCATGACTGCGGCACTGACCGTCCTGGGCGCGGGCCCGGCATTCGCGCAGTCGGTTCAGGACTATCCGGGCAAGCCCATCAAGATGGTGGTGCCTTATCCACCGGGCGGTACCACCGATATCGTCACCCGCCTGGTTGGCAAGCACCTGTCAGAGAGCTGGAAGCAGCCTGTACTGGTGGAAAACCGGGGTGGCGCATCAGGGATGATTGGCACGGAGGTGGTGGCCAAGGCGCCGGCGGACGGCTACACGCTACTGTCGACCGGCAGTGGACCGCATGCCGTAAACATCAGTCTGTTTCCCAAGATCAACTATGACCCGGTCAAGGATTTCGAGCCGATCAATGTGATGCTCGTCATTCCGTTGCTGATGGTGGCACCAACGAACGCCCCTTATTCGACCGTGAACGAGTTCATCGACTGGGCACGCAAGAACAAGGACAAGGCCAACTACTGTTCCATCGGCGCAGGCTCACCCTCGCATCTGGCGGCAGAACTCTTCAAGTCGATGGCGAAGGTCGACATGACTCATGTCCCGCACAAGGGTAGCGGCCCAGCGATTATTGACACCATTGCCGGGACCTGTCAGGTGCTGTTTGACAGCGCGGTGTCGTCCGGACAGCAGGTGCGCGCGGGCAAGTTGAAGGCCTTAGCCATCGCCACAGCCGACCGCGTTCCGTCCTGGAAGGATTTGCCGACGATTGCTGAGTCCGGCGTGCCGGGGTTCAACGCCTACACCTGGGGTGCATTGCTTGCACCCGCGGGCACGCCCAAGGCAATCGTCAACAAGCTCAATGCAGAAGTGGTACGCATCCTCGCACTGCCCGAGGTGCGCGACTACCTGGCATCGCAGGGTGCGATTCCGGGCAAGGGCTCGCCTGAAGATCTGGCCGCCTTTACCCAGTCGGAAATTGCCAAGTGGGCCAAGGTGATTCGCGACGGCAACATCAAAGCGGACTGAGCATGCAAGCCATCCCGATCCATCCGGAGTTCGGTGCCGAAATACGCGGTGCAGGCCTGTTGGACGTGGTGTCCAGCGACAGCGCTTATCGGGCGGTGCGCGAAGCCTTCGAGCAGTACTCGGTCCTGCTGTGGCGAGGGCAGGACGTGACCGACGACCTGCAGGCCGCAGCCAGCCGTGCCTTTGGCCCGATGGAGATCACCAAGGTGGGCTCATTGGGCGAGGGCACCGTGTTCGGGCGCATCACCAACATCGGGCCCGATGGTGCGCCCGTGCCGGCTGACCACCGGCAGGCGCTGGTCGGCAAGGCCAATGCGCTGTGGCACACCGATAGTTCGTTCAAGCAGACCCCGGCCCTGGCATCCATGCTGTCGGCGCGCATCCTGCCCAGCAAAGGCGGGCAGACCGAGTTCGTATCGACGCGTGCGGCCTGGGCACGCTTGCCCGCTTCGGAGCAGGCAGCGTTGCAGGATCGTATCGTCGAGCACAGTTATCTGTACTCACGCGATCGCATCGATCCTGGTCTGGTGACGCCGGCTGAACGTGCGGCCTTGCCGCCTGCGCGCTGGAGATTCAGTTGGCGCAATCCTGCCAACGGGCTGCGCTCGCTCTACATTGCGTCGCACGCTGGCGCCATCGAGGGCATGGCCAGGGACGAGGCCATGGCGCTGCTGCAGCGCCTTACCGACGCAGCGACTGCGCCTGCGCACGTGTATCAGCATGTCTGGCAGCCCGGCGATGTCGTGATGTGGGACAACCGCGCGAGCATGCACCGAGGCCGGCCGTTTCCGGCGGACCAGCTTCGTTCGATGGTGCGGACCACGATCTCGGCCCGAGAGGTCGATGGCCTGGAGGCGGTGCGGCCGTAGGCGGTCGACCCGCCCTCTTATTCCGGTTTGACGCCAGCGGCTTTGGCGACGCCCTGCCAGCGAGTGATTTCCTGGCGGATGTACTGACCGAACTGCTCCGGAGAGCCTGACCCTGGTACGGCACTGTACTGCGCAAACCGTTCCTGAATCTCGGTCGAAGCGAGTACCTTCGAGAGATCACGGTGCAGGCGCTGCACGATCGGCTTAGGCGTGCCGGCTGGCACCACGATCCCTTGCCAGGAACTCACATCGAACCCCGCATAGCCCTGTTCGGCGACGGTGGGAATGGTGGGGGCAACGCTGGAACGCTTGTCGGTCGTGATGGCCAGTGCGCGCACCTTGCCTGAGCTGACTTGCGGATACAGACTCGAAAACGGATCGAAGAGCAGCTGGATCTGCCCGCCGACCAGATCGGCAATGGCGGGTGAGCTGCCCTTGTAGGGCACGTGATTGAGCTTCATGCCCGCCGCCGAACTGAACTGCTCCACGGCCAGGTGAATGGAGCTGCCGGCGGTGCCGTAGCTGATCTGACCAGGCTGGTTGCGGGCCAGCTGCACGAATTCAGCCAGGGTTTTGGCAGGCACCGAAGGGTGTACTGCGACCAGCAAGGGCTGAATGGCGACCATGCCGATCGGCTCGAAACTGGTGATCGGGTCGTAGGGCAGCTTGGCGAAGGTGACTGCGTTGATCGCCAGTGTGCTGATGTTGCCCATGATGAGCGTGTAACCGTCGGGCGCGGCCTTGGCGCCCAGCTCGGCACCGATCGCGCCGCTCGCCCCGGGCTTGTTGTCGACAATCACCTGCTGACCCCATTCGCCGGCCAGCTTCACGGCCACTGCACGGGCTACGATGTCGGTCACACCGCCCGGAGGAAAGGGCACGATAAGCCGGACGGGCTTGTTGGGAAAGTCGCTCTGAGCTGCGGCCGGGGCGGCAGGCAGTGACAGGGCGGCAGCCAGGGTCAGCAGGGGCAGGGCACTCAGGTGTCGTCGAAGGTGGCTCATGCGGCTCATGGGTCGCGCTCCAGTCATTGGCTTGAGGCGGTGCAAAGGGGCACCGAGGGGTTGGCCCTGTTTTCAGCGCAGCAGGGTATCACCGAGAATGCTCACAGAAGGGCCAACGGACGGCGTGCGCGGTGAGCGGGGCGATTGCGACGCTCAAACCACCGTGCCCTGTGCAAGCAGGCGCGCAATGTCGTCCTGCGTGTAACCCGCTTCACGCAGCACCTGCTGACTGTGCTCGCCCAGCGCAGGCGCGATGCGAGCGGGTGATTTGCTGATGCCCACCACTTCGAACGGGCTGCTCACGGTATGCCCGCTGCCATCTGCGAAGGGCACTAGCGAGCCGGATGCATGCATCTGTTCATCGGTGTCGATGTCGGCGAGCGAACCGATGACGCCGAAGGTGAGACCCGCCTGATCGAGGCGGGAACGCCAATGATTCAGATCATGTTGGGCGAATTGCCGATCAAAGAGGGCGATCACCTCCAGATGATGGTCCCGGCAACTTTGGGGTGTGGCGAGCTTGGGGTTGGACGACCAGCCATGGATCTCCAGGGCATCCATCAGCAGACCGAACTGCTTCGCTTCGCTGGACAGCGTGAGGTTGAGCCAGCGGCCATCGCCACAGCAGTAAATATTGGAGAACGGATTGGGCGCGAGTTCGCGCGGCTGGCGCGGCATGAACTGCAGACCGTTCAGCTGTCCCTGCACCATGATCCCGTTGGACCACAGCCCGTTGGCCAGCAGCGATGAGCGCACCTGCGCGCCGCGCCCGGTGCGCTCGCGCGCGAAGAGTGCTGTGACGATGGCGCCGTAAAACGCCATGGCGCTTGGATGATCGCCCATGCCCATGGTGGGTCGGCTGGGCGGCGCGGCGTGGTCGGGCTTGACCAGGTCCATGAGTCCTGAGCGTGCCCAGAAGGCCGTGGCATCGAACCCGGTCTTGCCCGCCTCGGGGCCAGTCTCACCATAGGCCGTGAACGAGCCGTAGACGAGGCGCGGATTGAGCGCATGGATGGAGTCGTAGTCGACCTTCAGTCGGGTACGCACCGGCAGGGGCAGGTTGGTGATGAACACATCGGCTGTGCGCACCAGCGTATAGAGCACGTCGAGACCTTCGGGCTGCTTGAGGTCCAGGCACAGGCTGCGCTTGCTGCGGTTGTCGAGCTCCCAGGGATAGTTGCGATCGGTGACCGGCAACCCTGCGGCCTGAAACGTGGCGCGGTACGGATCGCCTTCGGGTGATTCGATCTTGATGACGTCAGCGCCGAAGTCGGCCAGCGTAGTGGCGGCGGCCGGTGCTGCGATGAAGCTTGCGCAGTCGATGACCTTCAGGCCCTCGAAGGGGCGTGGCGTGGTCTGCATGGTGTCTCCGTGTCAGTCTGCCGATCTTGCAGGAAAGGGCAGCGTCCGGGTAGTGCCTTAGCGGGTAATCCCGGATCCTACCGACCAGACCTACCCCCTCGGACTCGTGCGCACGGGATAGTGGACTCCTTGCGGGAGGGCTCGCGTGCCGGGCTGCGAAGGCTTGCGTCGCTTCCGGGCGTGTTCGGATGTGAGGAAGTGCGGTACGAGACGATGGAGGTGACTGTTGCCCTGATGTGAGTCAAATTCGAAGCTCGTCAGTGTACGAACCTACGCCTTTCAACGATGCAGCTACAGACGGATCAGCTTGATAAAGTTGCCGAGATCTGCCGGCGATACGGCGTACATCGCCTGCAACTCTTCGGATCCGCGGCGATAGGCTTGGAGCGGCCTGACAGTGATATCGACTTGCTTGTTGAATTCGAACCACAGAAGACACCAAGTGGGTTCGACCTGGTGGACATGCAAGAAGAGCTCGAACTCATTTTCGGCGGGCGCAAAGTAGATCTCGCCTTCCCGTCGATACTGGACAACCCTTACCGACGCCGCGTCATCGAACCTCAGTTACGCTCTCTTTACCGATGACAATTAATCGCGCTCCCGCCCATCTGTAGGACATGCTTGGATTCGTCAGGGAATTGCGCGGCATGGTTTGTGGCTGCGGCCGGCCCGATGGGCCTTAACCTGTCCCTGCGGGTCAGGTTAGCCTGCGCCGCAAGCCAAGAAATTTGGCCGCACAACGATGGCTTATTCGACTGTCACTGACTTGGCCAGGAGTGGTTTGTGGCTGCGGCCGGCCCGTTGGGCCTTAACCTGCCCCTGCGGGTCAGGTTAGCCTGCGCCGCAAACCAAGAAATTTGGCCGCAAAACGATTGCCTATTCGACGGTGACGGATTTCGCCAAATTTCTTGGTTTGTCCACATCCGTGCCGCGGGCGAGGGCGGCGTGGTACGAGAGCAATTGCAGCGGCACCACGTGCAGGATGGGGGACAGCGGCCCGGCGTGATCCCCCAGGTTGATGACGTGCACGCC
>DGIT01000103.1:0-591 GCA_002386465.1 Burkholderiales bacterium UBA4615
GGCACCCACCTGCGCCTGATCGATATGGCACATGGGGAGGACTTCCGTGTGCGAGTCGATCCGGGCATCGCGCAGCACGCAGTTCGCGCCGATGTGCACGCCGTCACCCAGCACCACGGTGCCCTCAAAGACGCAGTTCACGTCGATGAAGCAGTCGCGACCTGCAGTGAGCGTGCCTCGCACATCGATGCGTGTTGGGTCGGCAAGACCCACACCTGCCTCGAGCAAAGTGTCTGCCACACGACGCTGATGGACCCGTTCCAGTTCGGCCAGCTGCGCCTTGCTGTTGACGCCGAGGGTTTCCCAGACCGCTGCGGGCTGAGCACCCACGACCGGGATGCCCTCACTGACTGCCATGCCGACGATATCGGTGAGGTAATACTCCTGCTGCGCATTGCTGTTGGATAACTTGCTCAGCCAGCGCTTGAGATGTGCGGTGGGCGCCACCATGATCCCGGTATTGACTTCGGCAATGCGCAGCGTGGCGGGATCGGCGTCCTTGTGTTCAACGATGCGCAGGATGGGCCCGCGAAGATCTTGCGCGCTTGCCTGGGCCTGTGGCGAGGACGACAGGCCGCGCACGATGCGTCC
>DGIT01000103.1:743-5124 GCA_002386465.1 Burkholderiales bacterium UBA4615
GCCCAGGCGATGTCGGAGGATGCGAGTGCCGTGGGGACCTGGTCGCCGCCGTGGCCATAGACCACCACGATGCGGCCCGGCGATAGACTGCGGCAGGTGTCGAGGACATGGCCGAGCATGGGTTTTCCGGCCAGTTCGTGCAGGACCTTGGGCAATTCGGAGCGCATCCGCTTGCCCATGCCTGCCGCAAGGATCACGACGTTCATGAGGTGGATTCAGTGGTGATTGGCCTGATTTCAGGCGGTTTTCGCGGCTTTTTTTCTGCGATCGATCGTAGCACGCGACCCATTCGCACGGCCTTGCTGGGCTTGGCCGTCTGTATGGCTGTGAGCGGCTGCGCGTCGGTTGGGCGGCTGGGTTATGAGAACTTTTCCACACTTGCGCTCTGGCGGCTGGATGGCTATGTGTCGCTGACGCCGGATCAGCGCTTTCGCGCGGGCCGTGCCTTCGACAGCCTGCTCGCCTGGCATCGCACTACGCAACTTGATGACTATGCGCAATGGCTGCGTGGAGTGAAGCAACACGTGGCGAGCGGATCGGTCACCGAGACGGATATTCGCGGCTGGCGAGAGGACATTGCCCGGCGCGCCACGCCGCTGGTTGATCGCGTCGCCCTTGATGTGGCGCAGGTGGCCGCGACCCTGGAAGCCAGTCAGATGAACCGGCTGAAGACTGAGCTTGCGCGCGACAACGACAAGATGCGCAAGGAATGGATGCCGCCCGGGCAGTCTGAACGCGTGGCTGCGCGCACCAAGCGCTATCTGGATCGCGCTGAATTCTTCCTGGGTTCGCTCACTGACTCCCAGAAGCAGATGGCGCGGCGTATGGCCGCTGAAGCGCCGCCCGCCGAAGACAGCTGGTTTGCCCAGCGCCTGGGGCGTCAGAAGGACCTGATTGCGCTGATCGATCGGATTCGCACGGAGCAACCCGGTGATGCGGTGGCGGCCGCCTGGGTGAAGGAGCATTTCCTGCGCTATACCCAGTGGCGCGACGGCCCCGATCGGCAGCCCGTGGAGTCCTCGCTTGCTTCGGGTGATGCGATGACGGCGGCTCTCTTTGCGCAGGCCACGCCGCGCCAGCGCGACCATCTGCAGCGCAAGCTTCAGGATTGGATCGATCTGACTGAATCGTTGCGGCCCGCGAAGGCCGCAAGTGGACCCAGCGCGCCCCTCACACCCTCGGGTGCAGCACCGACCAGATCTGCAGCCCAATCAGGACTGCAACCGTAATCACCACGACCCACAGCGCGATACGCGTGCGCCGCTGCTCACGGACCAGTTGCCTGAGCATGGCCTCGTAGGGGGCGTCGGTGCGGGGCTCACCCGCCCGCATCAGGGCGCGATGCGCCAAGCGGGGCATGGAGGGCAGCAGCTGCGCCCACTGGCCGGCCTCCTGGCCAAGACGCTCGACGAACCCCCGCACGCCGATCTGCTCGCTCATCCAACGCTCAAGGATGGGTTTTGCGGTGACCCATAGGTCGAGGTCCGGATCGAGCTGACGACCGAGCCCTTCGATATTGAGCAGTGTCTTTTGCAGCAGGACGAGTTGGGGCTGAATTTCCACATTGAAACGGCGTGAGGCCTGGAACAGGCGCATGAGCACCAGCCCCAGCGAAATTTCCTTCAGCGGACGATCGAAGAACGGCTCGCAGACGGCCCGCACAGCGCCTTCGAGCTCCTCGACCCGGGTGTCGGGCGGCACCCATCCGGACTCCACATGCAGCTCGGCCACGCGGCGGTAATCGCGCCTGAAAAAGGCGAGAAAATTTTGCGCCAGATAATTCTTGTCGACCTCTGACAAGGTGCCGACGATACCGAAGTCCAGGGCAATGTAGCGGTTGAAGTCTTCGCCTGCGTCGCCCACCAGGATGTTGCCCGGGTGCATGTCGGCATGGAAAAAGCCGTGTCGAAAGACCTGTGTGAAAAAGATCTCCACGCCTTCACGCGACAGGCGCTTCAGATCGATGCCGGCCTGGGCCATGCGGTCCATGCGTCCGATCGGGATGCCGCGCACCCGCTCCATGACCAGCACGTTGGTTGCGCAATAGTCCCAGTACATCTCGGGGACCTTGAGCAGGCGTGAGCCGCTGAAATTACGCCGCAGCTGATTGGCGTTAGCCGCTTCGCGCACCAGGTCGAGCTCGTCGTGCAGGTAGTGGTCGAACTCCTCGATCACGTCGAGCGGGCGCAGCCGGCGTGCATCGGCCGACAGGCGCATGGCAAGCGCGCCAGCGGTGCGCAGCAGATCAAGGTCCTTGTCGATGACCTGCGCCATGCCGGGGCGCAGGACCTTCACGGCCACTTCGGTGCCATCGTGCAGACGCGCGAAATGCACCTGCGCAATCGATGCAGAGGCCACAGGCTGCGGATCAAACTCACTGAACACCGCCTCGATGCTGCGCCCCAGGCCCCGTTCGATCTCGGCAATGGCCAGCGTGGAGTCGAAGGGCGGCACATTGTCCTGCAGTTGCGCGAGTTCTTCGGCGACATCGGCAGGCAGCAGATCGCGCCGCGTGGACAGGACTTGCCCGAACTTGACGAAGATCGGGCCGAGAGCTTCCAGCGCCATGCGCAGGCGTGCGCCGCGCGGTGCGTCCAGTTGGCGACCCAGTCGCAAGGCCCGGGCCGTTGCCAGCGTCCAGCGCGAGCCCAGGGTGGCATGCGCGCCGGTGGCCGCGATTTCATCCAGGCCGTAGCGCCAGGCGACAAAGAGGATGCGAGAGAGTCGGCCGATGCGCATGGTGCTCTGGGCGGCTCAGTGCTGTCAGCGGCCCGAGGTGCGGGTGCCGATGCGGGTGATCGGAATCGCGGTCACCACCCCATTGGGAGCTGCGACGGATGCAGCGGACGGCTCTGGCGCTTCGAGTATCGGGTCGACATCGAATGCGATGTCGCCATGGTCGCTTGCCTGGCCGTCGGCGATCAGACCGCCGAAATCAAACTGCTCCCGATCCATCAGATGCGAAGGCACCATGCGCGACAGGGCTGCGAAGATGGTGTCGACCCGACCCGGGTGGCGTCGCTCCCATTCCTGCAGCATGGCCTTGGCCTGCTTGCGCTTGAGATTTTCCTGAGAGCCGCACAGCGTGCAGGGGATGATCGGAAAGGCACGCCACTGCGCATAGGCTTCGAGGTCTTCCTCCTTCACGTACGCGAGCGGGCGGATGACCATATGCCGGCCATCGTCCGACACCAGTTTGGGCGGCATGCCCTTGAGCTTGCCGCCATGAAACAGGTTCAGAAAGAAGGTCTGCAGGATGTCGTCGCGATGATGGCCGAGCGCGATTTTCGTGGCGCCCAATTCGTCGGCCACACGGTACAGAATGCCGCGGCGCAGGCGCGAACACAGCGAACACATCGTGCGGCCCTCGGGGATGACCCGCTTGACGATCGAGTAGGTGTCCTGATTCTCGATGTGAAAGGGGATGTCGAGCGCGCGCAAGTACTCGGGGAGCACATGCTCAGGAAAACCCGGCTGCTTCTGATCGAGATTCACCGCAATGATTTCGAACGGCACCGGCGCGCGGGCGCGCAGCGTGAGCAGGATGTCGAGCAGACCGTAACTGTCCTTGCCACCCGACAGGCAGACCATGACGCGATCGCCCGCGCTGATCATGTTGAAGTCGCCGATCGCTTCGCCCACCTGTCGGCACAGCCGCTTGTGCAGCTTGTTGCGCTCGAATTGCAGGCGCTGAGCGGCACGGGTGGGCGCTTCGCGCACAGGCGCTGGGTTGGGCGCGTTCATGGCGTACGGTTGCGCTCAACCACCACGCCCACGGCAGCACAGTCATCGAAGGCGGTGAATTTGCGAATGCGAATGCGAGCGGACCAGACGTCCGGTATGGCAAGCAGGCGTGTGAGTACCCGGTCGGCAAAAGTTTCGAGCAGGTGGATATGCCCTTGGCCGGCCACTTCCAGCACGGCTGCGCGCGCGCCCTGGTAGTCGAACACTTCGTCGAGCCGGTCGTGAAGCGGCTGAAAGCGGGTCGCATCAACCTGCAGTTCAAGGTCTACGGCGAGCGGTTGCGTGCCAGTTTTTTCGTGCTCGAAAACGCCAATACGGGCCTGGATGCGCAGTCCTTCAATGAAGACCTGCTGCGTGCCCGCGATGCTGGCTGGAAGAGACTGGAGCGCGGCCATCAGAGGGGTTTGTCCATGAGGCTGACATCGCGCGGTAACGGCCGGATGTGCTGGCCCCCATCGACGATGATGACCGAACCGGTCATGGAACGGGTGGCCACCGCAAAGGCGACTGCAGCCGCAATATCTTCCGCGGTGCTCGAGCGTCCCAGTGGCGCATGGGTGCGATGCGCATGGTCGAATGCGGCATCGTCCTGCAGGTAGCTGGGCAGGGTGAGGCCGGGCGCAATGCCGACCACCCG
>DGIT01000076.1:0-27536 GCA_002386465.1 Burkholderiales bacterium UBA4615
TGCCCTGAGCTTCGTCGTAGATGAATCCGCACACAATGCATTGCCAAGTCTTCATAGTGTCCTCAATCAAGTAGGTAGGGTGATGTGTTCACGCAGGACTGCAGGGTTGGTGGGCTGTCACTGAGCCAGAATCGCTTTCAGCGCCTGCTCATAGTGGTTGGCATGGCGCTCCTCCACTTTGGCCAGGGCTGCAAAGCGTTTAGCCGCTTTTGCAAGCACAGCCCTAAACTGTTCGGCATGCGCTCGGGACTCCCCGATTTGAGCTTCCAATTCAGCCGCCGCCGCGTCGTTGCCATCGTCCACAGCCGCCTGTCGAAAGGCCGGATACATCTCGGTGTATTCGTACGTTTCGCCCTCGATCGCGATTTGTAGCGCCTTGGCAGGGCTGATCTGATCGGCTGGGTACAGCAGGTCGAGATGGCCGAACGCATGCATCACCTCCTGCTCGGCCGTCTGTTCAAAAATCCGGGCGGTCGCTTCATCGCCGGCTGCCCGCGCAAGCCTGGCGAAGTAGCGGTACTTGATGTGGGCCATGGATTCGCCAGCGAACGCTGCTTCCAGGTTTTGATAGGTTTTGATGTCCGGACGTGCCATGAGTTCAGCTCCTGTGAAGTGAGTGTGTTGCGATGGGAGCGAGTCTGGCTGCCAATCGGTCATCGGTCTAACAAGTAATATTTGCTATCGTTATCTAATAAATCGATAACAAGCTTCCTGCAACGCCATGACCGCCCTGCCATCTCTCAGACAGCTGCGCTACCTGCTGGCACTCACGGAACACCTGAATTTCACCCGGGCCGCTGAAGCATGCTTTGTCAGCCAATCCACCCTCAGCGCCGGACTGAAGGAATTGGAGTCAACCCTGGGTGTGCAGCTAGTCGAGCGCGACAGGCAATCAGTCGCCCTGACAGCCGTGGGGCAGAGCGTGGCCACGCGTGCACGCCAGGTACTGGCCGCTGCGCAAGACCTGACTGACTTTGCGTCTGCGGCTGCACGACCCATGCATGGGCAGCTCCGCCTGGGTGTCATTCCCACGATCGCCCCCTTCGTATTGCCCGAGGTCATGCCGATCTTGCGCAAGAAGCTCCCCGGCCTGCAGTTGGCCTTGCGCGAAGACCTCACCGCGCATCTGATTGCGCGTTTGCAAAGTCACCAGCTCGATTTCATCCTGATTGCGCTGCCCGTAGAGACCGGTGAACTCCATGTGCGCCCTCTTTACGCAGACAAATTCTGGCTCGTGGGGCGCGAAGACGACTTGGCTGTGTCCGGCCGTGCCATTCGCTTGAGCCATGCGTGGACCGAACGCCTGCTTCTGCTTGAGGAAGGCCACTGTCTGAGGGACCACGCCCTGCAAGCCTGTCGAGCCGCAGAGGTCGGCAGCGTGGAAGGGCTTGAAGCGACCAGCCTGCTGACGTTGGTCCAGATGGTGGCTTCGGGTATGGGCGTGGCACTGTTGCCCGAAATGGCACTTAGACACGGTCTGATCAGACACCAGCCATTGCAGGCACGTCCTCTGGCTGCGCCCGCGCCACAACGTACGATTGCACTGGTAACGCGTCCGACCTCTGCCCACATGGCGGCTTTCGAGGCGATTGCCCAGGTGATTGCATCACGGCACACACGCCGCAAGCGCAATCACGCCTGAGACCACCATCCCGGAGTTCACCGGGAACAAAAAGGGCCCGGAAGCTATCCGAGCCCTTGTAATTGGTGGACCGAAGGAGGATCGAACTCCCGACCTCCGCATTGCGAACGCGGCGCTCTCCCAGCTGAGCTATCGGCCCGATGACGCCGCTCAATATAGTCGATCTGAAGCACGCATTCAAACCCCGATGGCACACCACGGCGGGCTATCGGGGCTCGTGTCCACACAGTCCGGAGGGCAGGCCATGACAGCGCTACCCGCCTTCAAACCATTGCGCGTCAACGCTCAGCTCAGACGCCGATCATCCCACCATCGTCGCGGGTAATCACCAGCGTGGCCGAACGAGGCCGTCCCAGTGGACCGTACTTCTGAGTACCTGTGGCATTGCCAGGCCACCGGCTGTCAAAGGCAAAGGTCGAAGCGGTCCCCAGCTTTGGCGTGTCTTCACCCGGGTGCTGAATATTGACGAACATCACTTTTCCATCGGGGGTCTCGGCCAGACCAGTGACCTCAGCGCCTTTAGGTGCTACCAGGAATCGACGCAGCTTCGCATCACCCAATGCAGCGCCGATGAAGGTCCCGGTCGTACCGGTAGTCGTGCCGCTTGAGGTCGTGAGCGAATTTTTGACTGTGATTGCCTTGCCATCACCGACCGTCCCGGGTACCGCAGCCAGCAGCATGCAGTTGCTCTGATCAGTGAAAGCGCCGTCGTCAGTTTGGATCCACATGATCCCCGAATACGGGCTGTAGTACAGACCGTCGGGTGAAGAGAACGCATTCGATGCAGTCAGGCCAGACAGGTTGACGTCTGCTGCCGAGTTATCTTCCGCGCCGAAAACGAAAATGTCCCAGTTGAACCCTGTGGCCGCAGCATTGGCGGGAATCGAACCCTGCTCACGGAAACGAATGATGTGCCCGTAAGAGTTGCCGGTGCGTTTTAAGCCATCCGGGTCATTGAATGAGCGCGGGTTTGCACCGTCTGCAGTCGCAGGCGTCCGTCTGGAGTCATTGTTGGTCAGCGCAAAATAGATTTCACCCGTGGAGGTGTTGACCGCACCCCACTCCGGACGATCCATTTTGGTGGCGCCCACTGCGTCGGCGGCCAGGCGTGTGTTGACCAGTACATCGGCCTGGTTGGCGAATGCATACGTGGCGAAATTCGCGATGGCTGGCACCGAAATATCCAGCAGCAGCCAGGTACCCGAACCGTCGGCATTGAACTTGGCTACATAAAGCTTGCCTTCGTTCAAATACTTGTTGCCGGCCGCCATACCACCGCCGATGTCGGCTGTCGACCAGACCGCCGTGCTGACGAATTTGTAGATGTACTCGTTGCGCGAGTCGCAACCCATGTAAAAGGCCAGCGGCTGGCCGACGACCGGCACGCCGCACACAGCGGCCTCATGGGCGAAGCGACCCATTGAAACGCGCTTGGCAGGCACTGAGTCCGGCTTTGCAGGATCGATCTCGAGGTTATAGCCGAAGGTATTGGGTTCATTACGATAATCCGCGGCAGCCGAAGCACCCGTGGGCGCCACGTTCCAGCGACTGTAGATATTGCTCCCAGGTACTGTATGCCAACCCTGACTCGCCCCGGCAGTCGCAGTGGGCGAGAGTGCTGCCCGGGCTACACCGTAACGGGCGCGCGAGGCGACAGTCTTCGCGTCGGGCGCGGGAGTCCCGGCCGGCATCTGAAAATAAACAGCCCAGTTCTCTTCACAAGCAAGGTAGGTGCCCCACGGCGTCTTGCCATGGCCGCAATTGTTCAGCGTGCCGCGTGCGGTCGCGCCCGACGTGTCGAACGCCGTGACCATCAAGGATTTGATGTTCGCCAGATGGGCGGCCGGCCCGGTGATATTGACCACGGTATTGGGAGTGATCCGGCGGTTGTAGGCAGAATCCTTCTTGTAGGACCAGGTGCTGCCGCTCTTGCTCAGTTCTACGATCGACACACCGTGATGGTTGATCTCCTTGCGCACTTCCAGGCCATCAGCAGGTCGGTCTTTCGCGTCCCAATCGCCGAACTGAGTGAACTTCTTGCCTGCTACACCGCCAGACGTCTGGCCTGCAGGATGAAAAAAATGCGCATCGGCCGAACTCTCGTGGTTGACCGCAAGCAGGGCGCGCCCCGTGTCTGCCTCCGAGTACTTACCGCTTGAATCAATAAAGAACAAATCCATGCCGTCATGGTGATCGCCGATCCTGCGGGCCCAGTCGTCGGTTTCAGTACCCGAATTACTGTAAGCCAACAGGCTCGAATCAAGCGGGTCACCGGTGGCATGGACGACCCGAACGGTATAGCCAGCGGGAACGACCACCTGGTCCGCCAGACTCTTTCCAACCGGAGTGAAGCTCAGTCCCTTCGCCAGCGCCGGAACACTGCTGATCGGATCGCTGTCCCCGCCGCACGCTTGCAGCAGTGGGAGCGCCGCTGCTGCCGACAACCCGACGCTGCCGCGCAGCACATTGCGGCGGGCTGGACTGACCAGTGCGCGGTCAAGGACATTCTGGAAATGTTCATTCGACGAATCGTTGCAAATGGGGTCGTCGTGATGGTGCGACATGCTGGACTCCTGGAGGTCGTTGATTACCCCGCGTCGTGACGGCTTCGAAGAAGTCGAAGCTCAAACGGGGTCGCGCTCGAGCGAGTCATGAAGATGCGTGACAGAGATGACGCTGCCTTGATCGAACCGTGACAGTTCGAGGGCAGTTCGATGACGCAACAGACTTAAAGTCCGAGCGCCTTGGGTAACCAGAGAGTGATGACCGGAAATGCGATCAGCACGGCGAGCCTGACGATGTCGGCATACAGAAAAGGCATGACGCCCTTCCAGATCTGGCCAGTGGGTACATCGGGCAGCACGCTGCGCAGCACGAACACGTTCATGCCGACAGGCGGGCTGATCATGCCGATTTCCACTACGCACACGATCAGGATGCCGAACCACACCGGATCGAAACCCAGGTGCGTAATCAGCGGAAAGAAAATCGGCACCGTGAGCAGGATCATCGAGAGCTCTTCCATCGCAGTGCCCAGGAGCACATAGACCGCACAAATGGCAACGATGACTGCAATGGGGTGAATGCTGAACTGCTCGACAAAATCCTTCAGGTCCTGAGGCATGGTCGTGAAATTCGCGAAACTCGCAAAGATCGATGCACCGATCAAAATGGTGAACAACATGGCCGTCGTGCGGGCCGACTGCACCAGCACATCGATCAGGACAGGCCAGGTCAAGGCGCCGCGCGCCAAAGCAAAGAGAAATCCGCCCATCGCTCCGATACCGGCGGCCTCGGTGGGCGTGAACCAGCCGCCATACATGCCACCCATCACGATGGCAAACAACACCAGGACACCCCAGATATTGCGCACCGCCCGCATGCGCTCGGCCCAGCTCGAACGTTCCCCGGATGGGCCCAATTCGGGATGGCGACGGGTGACCACCGACGCGGCGACCATGTAGAGGAGCGTGGCGAGCAGGCCCGGGATGACGCCAGCGGCAAAGAGCGCTCCGATGCTCTGCTCGGTCATGATGGCGTAGAGCACCATGATCACCGAGGGTGGGATCAGGATTCCAAGCGTGCCGCCTGCAGCGATCGAGCCTGCCGCAAACGAATCGCGGTAATTAAATCGACGCATCTCAGGCATAGCCACGCGTGCCATGGTGGCCGTCGTGGCAATGGATGAGCCGCAGATCGCCCCGAACCCCGCGCACGCGGCGATGGTGGACATGGCGAGTCCACCGCGGCGGTGGCCGATGAAGGTGTAGGCCAACCGGTACAGCTCACGTGACATACCTGCGCGGGTCACGAAGTTGCCCATCAGCACAAACAGCGGGACGACCGAGAGGGTGTACTTCGCGACGTCGAGGATTTCGGTGGTCGACGAGGCGATTGCTGCAGGCCAGGATCGCATCAGCCCAATGCCAACCAGACCAACGACGGCCATGCTGATGGCGATTGGCACCCTCAGCATCATCAGGGCAAACATGGCCGCAAATCCGAGCAACGCTTCAAGCATCAGCTGGCGCCTTCGGTCATACGACACCTGCGGTCGGGTCGTCTTCCTGATGCGAGGGTGCTGCAAAGGCCAGGTACACGTGCATCAGCGCAGTGAGCGCCAGCATGGCTGCGACCGCATGGAAAAACGGCGCCAGCGACAGCAATAATTGAGCCGTGGTGTCGCCTTGCTCTGCTGTACGCGCCGCGCGCGCAAACACCAGCCAACTGGCTCCAGCCATGACCGCTGCGCAAAAGAGATGCGATAAGAGCCCCTGCACAGCCCGCATCGATGCGGGCAGCCAGTGGTCGAGCAAATCGAAGAGAACATGCTCGCCGCGCAAGGATGTGAGCGGCAGGCCTGCAAAGATGACCGCCAGCATCAAAAGCTCGGTGAGCTCCAGACTGCCTGGCAGCGATCGGTCAAAGAGCTTGCGCCCGATGACATCAAGAAACGTGAGCAACATCATTCCGAACAGGCTGCCGCCTGCCAGCCATCCAAGCCCGCGCTCGACTGCCCGGATCAATTGCACGCGCTCATGGGGCAGTCGGCAACGCGGGCTCGCGGGCCCGCTGACAGATCACGGCGCAGCGGTCAGTTCTTGGCAATTTCCGCCCGATACTCACGCAAGACCTGTTCCGGGTTGGACAGCCCTTTGGCTTTCGCATCAGTGATCCACTTCGCTTCCAAGGCGGCGGTCTTGCCCTTCACTTCTTCTACGAAGGCCTTCCCGGCCTGGGTCGACACCACACCATTTGCCTGCATGAAGGCGTTGCCGCGCCGATCCACGTTATCCCAGCCGCGACCGAACATACGGGCGGCATATTCACCCGACAGCTTGGTGATCGCATCCTGATCAGCCTTGGCGATCTTGTTCCAGGTGCCTTCGTTCATCACGAATGCAAAGCTGGTGTTGTACAGGCCGCCGGGGAATGTGGTCTTATGCTTGACGAGCTTTTCGAGCTTGAAGGACTCAATGGACTCTGCCGGAAAGAACACGCCATCCATCACGCCTGAGGACACCAGCTCATAGGACTCAGGGGCCGGCTTAAGGGTCACATTGACACCCATCGCCTTGCCCACTTCATTCACCATCCCACCGCCCACCCGGAACTTCAGACCCTGCATCTCAGCAAGTGAAGTCACGGCGCGCTTGGTGTTGAACACAATGCCCGGGCCATGGGTGAACACCGTGATGACTCTCAGTCCCTTGTGCTCGCCCAGTGCAGCCAGATGCTTCTGATAGATGCGCTGATAGGCCACTGAGCTGGCTTCTGCTGAATCGCCCATGAAGGGCAGTTCGGCCATCAGGGTCGATACATAGCGCCCCGGGGTGTACCCGTGCACGCTGTAACTCAGGTCGGCCAGGCCGTCTCGCACAGCATCGAAGGTTCCCGGAGGTGCCACCACAGCTTTGGGAAGGATGTTGCAGCGCACACGGCTTTGGGTGGCATTGCGCACCTCGTCGCACCACTTGGCCTGAGTCTGCGAAAGCGTGTGGTTCGGTCCGAGCCAGCTAGAGGTGGTCAGCACCACCTGTGAAGAGGCCGTGACAGACACGAAGGACAGGGCCGACCCGACCACCAGGCTCGATAGGAACTTGCTCATAGGTACGCTCCAAGGTTGGACGCGCGGACTGGTGCCCGCCGACAGGTCGCGATCATATTCGCCGACCGAGTGGTCGGTCAATGTCTGCTCAAGCGACCTGCTCTGCCCGGCCGGGCCTGCCGCAGTCTGTAGGCACAAAAGAAAAAGGCGCCCGTTTCCGTGCGCCCTGAACGGCAGACTGTGCTGCCTCTCCTCCTCCTCGTAAATCTGTTGGCGCGCCACCTTATGGTGGTCCTGCATGCCAGCGCCTAAGTTGAGCGGCATCCTAACGAAAGCGCATCAGGTCGTCCAGCGCTTTCTAGCCAGCGGGGCCGATCGCCCCGGATCACCGCTCCGGATCCGTGGACTGCGCCTGAGTGCTCCGCGTCGCTGTGACCGCATCCATGCATACCTTTGCCATCGCTTCAATCACAGGCTCACTGGTACCGAGCGCAGGCTCAATTTGTACCGTGAGGCCTGGAAAAGCGGTTTTCAGACCCGCCACTCGATCCGGCAAATCGCGCAGCACATGACCTCCTGCGGCAAGAAAGACCGGGGAAATCACGACATGCTGCACATCAGCCGACACCAGCGATGCAACCGCTTCCTTCAGGTCTGGCGCCAGAAACTCCAGAAAGGCGCACTGCACCGGCAGCGAAGGGTCGCGGGATCGACAACGGTGTGCAAGCGCTTCCACGGTCAGCGCCCAGCGCGGGTCGCGTGCACCGTGCGCGAAAAGGATGAGGCCAGTCTTCATCGCATGCGTCCAACTTGAGCGAGCATCAGGGACGCTACGGCAAGCGCCACGAGGCTGGGAATACTGACCGCCAGCCATGGCGGCCAGGTGTTGAGCAGCCCCAGATGCGAGAACAAACCATTCATGAAATGAAACACGACGCCCAGCATGATGCCGGCGAAGACCTTGTACCCGATGCTTCCGGCTCGCACCTGAAGGTAGGCAAATGGCAGAGCCAGCATCATCATGATGATGACCGCAAGGGGAAAGATTACCTTCTTCCAGAGAGCGAGCTCGTAGCGCCCTGGGGACTGACGGTTATCGCGCAGGTGTCGCGTGTACTGGATCAGGGCGCTAATCGACATCCGGGCAGGGTCAACCAACGAGACCCGCAAGATATTTGGATCAAGATCGGACGCCCAAACTCGCTGTGCATCATGCAGGACTTTCGAGCTGAGCGTGGGTAAGCCATCAGAGGTGCGACCCGAGTCGAATCGGGTCTCGTCCACCTTTGACAACACCCACCGCGAATCGCCCTCGAAGCGCGCCGACTCGGCCTGCACGATCGAACGCAGGGTCAAGTCCGGTGTGAATTCAAAGATGCGCACGTTTTGCAGGCTCGCATCCGCATTGAGGGTGCCGATATTCACGAATCGAACGACGTCCAGTTGGCCGGAAGGCGCCCGACGGGTGTCTTTCACCCAGGTTCCGGACCGAAACTCGCCGACGGCGCCCTTGCCCAGCGCGCCCAGACGCAAACGCTGCGCCAAGCGCTCGGTAGGGGGAGAGACCACCTCCCCCATCAGCGCCGTGAACAGTGCGCACCCGACCCCGGCCAGCAAGATCGCCTGCAGCGCTTGCACACGCCCCATGCCTGCCGCACGCATCGCTGTGAACTCCGACTGCGAGGCGAAACGGGCCAGGGCGTACACCGACCCGATCAGCGAGGCGACCGGCATCAGCTCATAGACCCGGCTGGGCAGAGTCAGGGCCACAAAGGCCAACGCATGCTGAATGCGATAAGCGCCCTTGCCGAGGTCATCCAGCTCCCCAACCAGGTCAAAGAACGCAAACAACGCCAAAAAACCCAGCAAGACGAACAACACACCCAGCACGATCTCGCGTGCCAGATAGCGGGTGACGACGGTCATGCAGACGCCTCTGGGCTGTTCGGCTTAGGCGCCTCGGTCTGGGCCCGTGTCCGGCGCCAGCTCAGCCAGGCAGGCCACAGCCGGGACAAAGACATGCGTCGCCAGAACATGAAAGCGATGATCGATATGACCAGCACATGCGTGGTGAGCAACCCCACTGCGAATGGCAACCGGCCCTGGCTGACCCAAGCCTGCATCAGGCTGTTGGCATTGTTGTAGATCACGTAAATCAGCATGGCCACGATCAGATTGACCGACTGATTAACCCGCGGATTGACGAAAGCAAGAGGTATGGCTAGCAGTGCTGCAAGCAGACCTGATATCGGCAGGCTCAGCCGCCAGATCAATTCGCCCCGATTGGCCGCGCTGGGCTCCTGAATCAGATCAGTCGTGGCACGCAGACGCGCGGAATCCTCAGCCCCGGGCTCGGGCTTGGGCTGCAGCAGCAGTCCGTACCGCTGGAACTCCATCAGCCGATAGGCGCCTTCCCCCCACTGACCGTCCCAGCGACGGCCGTCTTCAAGCACCAGAAATCGCCCGCCCTCGGGACGTGTCTCGATCCGACCGCCGCTGGAGGCCACGACCGTGAGGTGTCCCTCGCGCATTTGCGTGACGAACACATTGCGCACCTCAGCTTGGGCTTCATCGACCGACTCGACGAAGAACACGCGATTGGACGACACCGACTCGCGAAACTGACCCGGGGCCACCATGGACACATCGTCACGCAATTCGAAGCGCCTTTTGTACTCGCTCGCCTGGCGGCTGGCCCACGGGCCGACGAGCAAGGACACGATCGCAATCAGAACCACGAATGGGATGGCAAACGCCAGCACCGGCCGAATCCAGGCGCGCAGACTCAGGCCACTTGCAAACCACACCACCATTTCTGAGTCACGATAGGCACGGGTCAGCGCGAGCAGCACCGTGATGTAGAGCGTGAGGACCATGAGCACCGGGATGTAGTTGACCGATGCAAACGCGATCAGGGGCAGGACGTCGGCTGTGGCCAGCCGGTTCGCCGCGGCACCGCCCAGCAGTCGGATCGACGTGGTGGTGACCATGACGGTGAAGAGGGTTGCGAAGACCGCACCCGCCAGGTTGAAGAGGTCTCGGCGCAGGGCCTGTTGGAACAGCATCGCAGGCTGGTAACGCTCGCTTATACTTCGAAGGGATCAAGCCCTGAAAGACCGCGATGGAATTTAGCATAAAGACCTCCACATCCGAGAAGACCCGAACTGGCTGCGCCGTCGTGGCAGTGATAGGCGCCCGGCTCTCCCCATCTGGTCAGGCAATCGACGCCGCCTGTGGCGGCCAGTTGGCTGCCGCGCTCAAGCGGGGCGATCTGGCGGCGAAGGCGGGCGCGACCCTCCTGGTGGGTACGGGCTCGTCGATCGAACGCGTGCTGCTTGTCTCGGCTGGAGACAAAGCGGGGGTCACCGAGCGCATCTTCGGCGACATGGCCCGGGCGGTCGTGCGTGCCCTGCAAGGCACCGGCGCTCGCGATGCAGTGTCATGGCTGAATGACGTCGAGGTCAAAGACCGCGACGCCACGTGGAAAGTCAGAACTCAGGCGCTGATGGCCCGCGACATGAGTTACCGCTTCGATCGCACGAAAAGCAAACCTGACACCACACCCCGCGGTCCTGCCGCCTTGGCGTTCGGTGCAGACCGCACGCTCAACAGCGCCCTGACTGCAGAACTGCGCATGGTCCAGGCACTCTCGGATGGCGCCGATCTGGCCAAAGACCTTGGCAATCTGCCGCCCAATCTGTGTACCCCGGCCTATTTGGCCGACACGGCGCGCAAACTCGGCAAGCAGTTTGGCCTGAAGGTCGAGGTGCTCGAGCGCAAGCAGATGGAATCGCTCAAGATGGGCGCGCTGCTCGCCGTGGCACAGGGCTCGGAGCTTGCACCCAAGCTCATCGTCATGCGCTACGACGGCGCAGGTGCCAAGCAAAAACCCATTGCCCTGGTCGGCAAAGGCATCACCTTCGATACCGGTGGCATTTCGCTCAAGCCCGCCGCCGATATGGATGAAATGAAGTACGACATGTGCGGCGCGGCATCGGTCCTGGGCACGATGCGTGCCGTGGCCGCCATGGGCGCACGTGTCAACCTGATCGGCGTGATTCCAACTTGCGAAAACATGCCCTCGGGGCGGGCCACACGCCCGGGCGATATCGTGACCACCATGTCAGGCCAGACGGTCGAGATCCTGAATACCGACGCCGAAGGCCGGCTCATCCTGTGCGATGCGCTGACCTATGTGGAGCGCTTCAAGCCGGCGGCAGTGGTGGACATTGCCACGCTGACCGGTGCATGCGTGGTGGCGCTGGGCCATCATCTGAGTGGCCTGTTCACAACCAACGATGCCCTGGCTGCAGAACTGAGCGCCTGCGGGCGCGAAGCGGCCGATCCATGCTGGCGCATGCCGCTTGAGGACGAATACCAGGACGGCTTGAAGTCGAATTTCGCCGACATGGCCAACGTTGGCGGGCGCGCCGGCGGAGCCGTGACCGCAGCCTGTTTTCTGTCGCGCTTCACCAAAGCCTATGACTGGGCGCACCTGGACATCGCGGGCACGGCCTGGCGCAGCGGCGCAGCGAAGGGATCAAGCGGACGGCCTGTTCCGCTTCTCACACGATTCGTGCTGGGCCGCGCGGGCCGCAACTGATCGGGCACCCGGGTCATGAGCCTCAGCATCGCCCATCTGCCATGACCCGTGTGGATTTTCATTTCAATGTGCCCGACAAGGTCGACTACGGCTGTCGCCTGGTGCGCAAGGCATTTCGTGCCGGTCATCGCCTGGTGGTTTTCAGCGATGACGCCGCACTGCTGGCGCGCTTCGATCAGTCGCTGTGGACTTTCTCAGCCCAGGACTTCATTCCGCACGTGATGGCCACCGACCCACTGGCCAGCGAGACTGCGGTGCTACTGACGCAATCCGAACTGCAGGATGCAGGGCATGCTGGCGACCGCGATCTGATGGTCAACCTGGGCAGCCTGACGCCCCCTGGATTTGCACGTTTCGAGCGACTGATCGAGCTGGTTTCAGGTCTTGATGAGGACCGGGCAGCCGGACGGGCACGCTGGCGGTTTTATCGTGACCGCGGCTACCCGATTGAAACCCATGACCTGGCCGGCGCCGGTCAGTGATTAAAAGTCGGTGATGACACCCATCGAGCCGTCCGCCACCGACGAAACTATTCCAATGCTCACAGAGGTGCTGGAAATCCCAGCCCCCGCAGTGGTGGCTGCGCAAGAGCCGGCGCCTGAATCAAGCGAACAACTGTTGGAGCGGATACGCGATACCGTCACGGCGCAGGTCTTGCAGCAGCTTGAAGATGCCATCGACATCGGGTTTCGTGCCGAACTGCAGCGCGCGCTTCAAGATGCCGTGGACGATGCCTGCGACACCTTGCAGTCCAACCTCGCGCGCGCCATGAAACAAGCCGTGGCCCGCGCGGTGGATGAGGCCCTCTCCAAGAGGTCCGCCCACTTATAATCGGGGACTCTGCTCCTTTCCCCGAGGCATCTTCCATGAACGCCACGCCAACATCAGGCGCGCCGCATGCCGCTCTGGCCAAAAGCTTCGAGCCTGCCGACATCGAGGCGCGCTGGTACCCCCTGTGGGAATCGCGAGGCCTGTTCCGCAACCCCCAAACCCCGGCCGCCTCGACGCCAGCCTATTGCATTCAACTGCCGCCACCCAACGTGACCGGCACGCTGCATATGGGACACGCGTTCCAGCAGACCCTGATGGATACCCTGGTTCGCTGGCAGCGGATGAAGGGTTCGGATGTGAACTGGGTCGTCGGAACCGATCACGCAGGCATCGCGACTCAGGTCGTGGTCGAACGCCAACTGCAGGCCGAAGGCCTGACCCGCCACGATCTGGGGCGCAAGGCATTTCTGGACAGAGTCTGGACCTGGCGCAAACAGTCCGGCACCACGATCGTGGGTCAGATGCGTCGCATGGGTGCGTCCGGCAACTGGGATTACGCAGACACCGATGGCGCGCGTGCCGGTTACTTCACGATGGACGCGCAGATGAGCCAGGCGGTGCTTGAGGTCTTCGTGCAGCTGCATGAACAAGGCCTGATCTACCGTGGCAAGCGGCTGGTGAACTGGGATCCGACCCTGCAGACCGCCGTGTCGGATCTGGAAGTCGACAGCGAGGAAGAAGAGGGACGGATCTGGGATATCCGCTACCCACTGAACGGCGAACCGGTCACGGTGACGCTGGAGGCCACCGATACCGAACCTGCCCGCGCGGTGGTAGTCGACGCACTGGTCGTCTCGACGACCCGTCCTGAAACCATGCTGGGTGACACCGCGGTTGCCGTGAACCCGAGTGATCCGCGCTATGCATCGCTCGTGGGCCGCACGCTGCATCTGCCGCTGTCCGATGATGGCCAGGGCGGCACGCGCAGCATCCCGATTATTGCTGACGATTATGTCGATGCAGCCTTCGGCACCGGGTGCGTCAAGATCACCCCAGCCCATGATTTCAACGACTGGGCGGTCGGTGAGCGGCACGGCCTTGCGGCGATCAGCATCCTCACTCTTGATGCCAAGGTCTCGGACGCTGCGCCAGCACGCTACCGCGGCCTGGATCGGTTCGAGGCGCGCAAGCGTGTGCTGGAAGACCTGAAGGCGGCCGGGCTGCTGGTCAGCGAACGACCGCACAAATTGATGGTCCCGCGCTCGGCGCGTACCAGTGTCGTGGTTGAACCCATGCTCACCGACCAGTGGTTTGTCGCGATGAGCAAACAGGACCACGGCAATCATTTCTTTCCTGGGCACTCAATTGCGGATGTATGCCTGAAGGTTGTCGATGACGGTGAGGTCCGCTTCGTACCTGACCACTGGCGCAGCACCTATGACCACTGGTTAGGCAACATCCAGGACTGGTGCATTTCTCGGCAACTCTGGTGGGGCCATCAGGTGCCGGCCTGGTACAAGGCCGATGCGCACGGCGCGCCCATTCACGATGGCGCAGTCTTTGTTGCCCGTGATGAAGCGCAGGCCCAGGCGCAGGCCCGGGCCGCCGGCTGGCAGGGCCCGTTGGTTCGCGACCCGGACGTTCTGGACACCTGGTTTTCCTCGGCACTGGTTCCGTTCTCCTCGTTAGGCTGGCCCAATGCCACGCCAGACCTGGCGCGCTACCTGCCCTCGTCAGTTCTGGTGACCGGCTTTGACATCATCTTTTTCTGGGTCACCCGGATGGTGATGATGACCACGTTCTTCACAGGCAAGGTGCCTTTCAAGGATGTCTACATCAACGCCATCGTGCGCGACGCCGAAGGCCAGAAGATGTCGAAGTCCAAGGGCAACACGATCGACCCGCTGGATCTGATCGACGGCATCACGCTCGATGCCTTGCTCGCAAAGTCCACGGTTGGACTGCTGCGCGAAGATCACAAAGCACGGATTGAAAAACAGATCCGAAAAGCCTATCCGCAGGGTATTGCGCCATACGGCGCCGACGCCGTGCGGTTTACCTTTGCCTCGCTGGCGACCTTCGCCCGCACGCTCAATTTCGACCTGGGTCGCTGCGAAGGCTATCGCAACTTCTGCAATAAGCTCTGGAATGCCACGCGCTTCGTAACCATGCAGACCGAGGGGCGCGACTGTGGTTTTGCACCCCACACCGCGGAGCAGTGCGTTCCGGGCGGCTACCTGCACTTCAATCACGTGGACCGCTGGATCACCAGCAGATTGCAGCGAACCGAAGCCACGATCGAACAGGCCCTGACTGAATACCGCTTTGACCATGCGGCCCGCGAACTGTACGAGTTCGTCTGGAACGAATACTGCGACTGGTACCTCGAGCTGGCCAAGGTCAACCTGGCATCAACCGATGAAGCGGTGCAGCGGGCAACGCGGCGCACGCTGCTTCGGGTGCTGGAGACGATCCTGCGACTGGCCCATCCCATGATTCCGTTCATTACCGAGGAACTCTGGCAGAAGGTCGCGCCGCTCGCTCAGCGTTACGGTGAGCGAGGTGTTCAAACCCGTGATGGTGCGGCACTGGCCGCAGCGCTCGAGCATGCCCAGCATTCAATTTCCACGCAGGCTTGGCCGGTGAGCGAACCCGGCAAAATCGATACCGCAAGCGAAGCAGCCGTTGCAGAGCTGCGTGACATGATCGACGCCTGTCGAGCACTGCGAGGCGAGATGAACCTGTCGCCTGCACAACGCATGCCATTGCTGATCGCAGGCCCAGCCGAGCGGGCGGCGCTGCACGCGCCTTTCCTGCAGTCTCTTGCCAAGTTATCCGAAGTGCAGGTGGTCAGTGCGTTGCCCGCAGAATCGCTGGCGCCGGTACAGATCGTGGGTGACTTCAGGCTCATGCTGAAGATCGAGATCGACGTGACGGCCGAGCGCGAGCGCGTTGAGCGGGAAATTGCCCGCTTGCAAAGCGAGTCGGACAAAGCCCGCGCCAAGCTCGACAACGCCTCATTCGTTCAGCGCGCGCCGGCTGCAGTCGTGGAACAGGAGCGTGAGCGTCTGACAGGGTTCTCGGCTACCCTCGAGCGCCTGCGCGAACAGCGCGCCAAGCTCGGCTGAGCGCTAAAGGGAGTGACCGAACCATGAACATGCTGGCTCAGCATCGCGTTGCAGGGAACCGGACGCTGGCGCTGCTGTTGATCGTACTGTCCATGTTCCTGTCCGTTGGACAGGCGCACGCGCACGATCTGAAAGACATCCAGCAACGCGGCGAGTTGCGCCATCTCGGTATTCGATATGCAAATTTCGTCACCGGCTCAGGTGACGGCTTCGATGTTGAACTGGTTCAGGGTTTTGCCAAACACATTGGCGTGAAATACACGCTGGTGTACTCAGACTTCTACAATGTGCTGCGCGACCTGCTCGGCAAGGATGTGGTGCGCAAAGGTTCCGACGTGATGCTGCAGGGTGAATTCCCGGTGCGCGGCGACATGATCGCAACCGGCTTCACGGTGCTGCCGTGGCGCGAACAGGTGGTCCTGTTTTCCAAGCCCACCTTTCCCTCACAGGTACTGCTGGTGGCCCGGGCCAATTCAGCGTTCAAGCCCATCAAGGGTTCAAACGATCTGGCAGCCGACATTTCGCAGACAAAGGCGATGATCGGGCGCAACAGCCTGCTGGTCATGGAGCGCACCTGCCTGGACCCTGCCAATTACGGGCTCAAGGGCATTGGGCTTGATCTCAAGGCTTACACCGCCAGCACCAACCTGAACGAAATGGTGCCAGCCCTGATCAACCGCCAGGCCGAATTGACCTTGCTTGATGTGCCAGATGCCATTCTCGACCTCAAGCGCTGGGCGGGTCGCATCAAGGTTCTGGGCCCTATTTCCGAGCATCAGGACCTGGCCGCTGCGTTTCCGAAGGACGCCCCTGAAATGCGTAAGGCGTTCGATCAATACCTCGCGAAAATCCGTGCCGACGGATCGTATGACCGCCTCGTTGACAAGTACTACCCTGGAATTCGTCGCTATTTCCCGGATTTCTTCAAACGCAAGTTCTGATCACCCCTACCCATCAGGGCCACTGACCTGCCGATGATTCGCTCAGGATTCCTCACCCGCCATTGGCCGGTGGTGCTGGCGGCGCTGTTCTGTCTATACAGCGTCGTGCTCCTGCGGAACGTCTTCGAATCGCAATCCCTGCTGCGCAACACGATCGAAGCCAGATTGCTGGCCGACAGTACGCGACGTGCGGAAGCGTTGGCCGAGACCGCGGTGGAACGTCGCATTGAAGCGCGCGAGCTGGCCGAAAGTCCCGAAGTTGAGGCCTATCTGGTCAACCGGGCGCTCGGCATGTCTATGCAATATGGCCTGGGAACATCGCTTGATGGAATCAGCCAGCGATTCGTACGCAAGGTCAGCCAAAGCGCGCAACACGGATCGCTCTCGTATCGCCGTATCGTCATGCTGGATGAAGCGGGTGCAGTGCTGGCGGATGTGGGCGCTGCCGATGCGCAGACCCTGCTTCCAGACGCCCGCGCGTTGAACAGTACGCTGCACATTGATCCGGTTCAACGAACGGTCATTGCAAGCGCTACGGTCATGCACAAGGATGTGCGAAGCGGGACCGTCGTGACCTTTGGGGATCTGGACCAACTCTCCAAGCTGCTGATCGCCACCGGCCCCCTGAGTGGGCGCGGCAGCTACCGGGAATTTCTGGTCTCGGCAGACGGACTGGCGATCAGTGCGGGGGGCAGTGTTGGCCGCCCGGATGAGTCATTGGCCAAGGCCATGGCAGGGCTCACCCCCAATGCACTGACAGCCGCTAGTCGGCTGCCCGGGGGCAGCGCCGAATTCGACAATACGCTGGCGCTTCGCACGCCGGTCACAGGCACACCGCTCTCTCTGATTACCTTGCTCGACCGCGATGATGTCTATGTAAACAGCTCGCCACCGCGGTTGTTGAATTTCTTGAGCCTGTTCCCGTTCCTGTTGCTGGTCAGCGCCTTCGCGCTGGATCGTCAGCGCAAACGGGCTATGCGCCTGCAATCCGACAACACAGCGCTGGCCGGCGAAATCGAGCGACGCACGCAGCTTGAACGCGAGTTGCGCGAAAACACCTTGCGACTCGAAACGATGACCAGCGAGCTCAAGGCGAGTGTGCTGCGTGCTGAAGAGGCGAGTCGCATCAAATCCGATTTCGTGGCCACCGTGAGCCATGAGATGCGCACGCCCATGAACGGCATCATCGGCATGACTGATCTGGCGCTGGCCACGCGGCTGACAGCGGAGCAGCACGAATACCTGGAGATCGTGCGCAGCTCGGCGGACGGTCTGCTGAGCATCATCGATGACATTCTGGACTTCTCGAAGATCGATGCCGGCAAACTCAGAGTCGAGGCGCGGCCCTTCGATTTGCGCAGCGAGCTTGCCTCTTTGATGCAACCGCTGCAGCTGCGCGCGCGGGAGAAGGGATTGACCCTGGGATACGACGTGGCGAGCGATGTCCCGTTATGGGTGGCCGGTGATGCCGGCCGCATTCGGCAAGTGCTGATCAACCTGATCAACAACGCGATCAAATTCACGCAGTCAGGCAGCGTGCGCTTGGCCGTGGAGCGCATCCCCGACACCACCGAAGCCACTGATCTGTCGTTTTCAGTGACCGATACCGGGATCGGCATTGCGGCTGAACAGCAGCAGATGATCTTCGAAGCCTTCACTCAAGCCGACGCCTCGACCACACGACGTTTCGGAGGGACGGGCTTGGGTTTGACGATCTGCAAGCGATTGGTCGATCTGATGGGCGGGCGCATTGCCGTTCAAAGCACCCCGGGTCTGGGGAGTGTATTCACCGTCAGCCTGCCACTGTCGCCGGTTGATGAAACCGCTCAGCACATGCCTTTCAAATCAGACGCCTCAGCTGCCCACGGCGGCGTGCCTGCGCAAGAGATACAGATCAGTCCGCTCGATGTTCTGGTTGTTGATGACAACATCGTCAATCAGAAGCTGATGGACACCCTGCTCGGAAAATGGGGCCATCGGGTCACGATCGCGGGCGACGGGGAGCAGGCGATCGCGGCAGTCGAGGGCAAACGCTTTGACCTGATCCTCATGGACATCCAGATGCCGGGGATGGGCGGACTCGAAGCGACGCGCAGGATCCGATCGCTGGAAACGTCGCATATCGATCGGCGACGTACGCCCATCTATGCCCTGACCGCAGAAGCACTCGACGATCAGGTGAAGGCCGGACTGCGAGCAGGGCTCGACGGCTATCTCACGAAACCACTAGAGCGCGCGCGATTGCAGTCTGCGCTTGCGGCTGCGGCTGCAGCCGCGGCTGCCACATTACTCAATCCTGGCATGCATGACCGTGCGTGAAGCTCGCCTCATCGACGCCGCAAATAAAACGCCTGGGCACCACCAGTATCTTCCTGAGCAATCAGCTCATTGCCGGTCTGCTTGGCAAAGGCTTCGAAGTCGCGCTGCGCACCTGGATCCGTCGACACCAGCCTGAGCACTTGCCCGCTGCTCAGACCGGCCAGTGCCTTCTTGGCCTTGAGGATGGGCAAGGGGCAGTTCAGACCTGATGCATCGACTTCCAGATCAAATGAGCTCGCACTGGTCATGATGCGGTCGGCACCACGGCCCCGGTCGAGACCAGCACATCCAGAATGGCGGCATTAGTGGCGAAATACACGCCACCGTAATGCTCCGGCTTGCAGTACGGCCTGACGGCCAGTTCCACACCCGAATCGTTGAGGTTAAGGATTTCAATCTGTGGGGCGGGTTGGGCTAGCACATTCGGAATCGCGGCAATACGTTCACGCAGCAAGGCCATGACCTGCTTGGGATCGACACCGTGATCGACCTGAGCTGTCCGGTCAACTCGCCGATGTGGCGAATCAGAGAAGTTGCGCAGCGTGTCGCTCAAGATCCGGCTGTTGTTCACATAGGTGGGGACATTGTCGGCCGTCAGCAGTGTCGTGGAAAACAGTCCGATCTCCTGGACTGTGCCGCCCACTGAACCGACTTCAATGGAATCACCGACCTTGAATGGACGCAGCACCATCAGAAAAGCACCGGCAGCAAAGTTTGACAGCAGACCGGCCCAGGCTGCGCCAATGGCTACGCCGGCTGCGGCAATCAGGGCTGCAAATGACGTGGTCTCGAAGCCGAAAAACCCGAGGATGCCGATCACCAGGACGATGTTCAGCACCACTTCCAGAATGGAGGCGAGGTAGCGTTGCAGCGTCGAATCGAGTTGTTTGGCAGTCAGGGCCCGCCCAACAGCCATCACCACCTTGCCGATCAGCCAACGGCCCACAAACCACAGCACAAAGGCGCCGACGAGTTTCAGGCCAAAGTTGACGATGATTTGCTGCGCCAGGATGAGCGTGTCCTGCAGTTTCAAGTCATTCATGGAGAAATGCCTCTGTAAAAAATTTTGGCGCGATGATACCTCTGCGGCCAGGCTTGTTCAGGTCGGCGGCGTGTTCCGGTTGGCGCGCAATACGCCAATCAGTCCGCCTGCTACCAGCATGGCCATGCCCCAGAATAAGATACCAACCCCGAAGACGCCGCCCAGCGCACCGAATGCGAGCGGCAGTGCGGTCTGCGTGCCGAACACCAGGGTCAGACGCAAGCCCGTCGCCTCGCCGAGCCGCTCGGGTGGCGCCACTCGGGCGAGAATCGACAGGGTCATCGGCTGCGAAACGCCGAGCCCCAGGCCCAGAATAAATGACAGCACGAACAGGGCTTCAAGTCGATCGAAAAACGGATAAGCCACGTAAACCGCCACCGCGACGATCAGTGCCACGGCGATGGCCGTCCATTCGCGCACATTCATCAGAAAGATCGGCACGATCACCCGTACAACCAGTGATGCGATGGCGTAGGCCCCCAGAATGAGTCCGATGGTCGAAGCTGACAGGCCTTTGCTCGCGCCATAGATCGGCACCAGAAACTGATGTACCTCCCAGGCCGATGAAATGAGCGCCACCACCATGTAGAGACGGCGCAATTCCGGGGTGCTCAGCAGATCGCGCAGGCGAGCTGTTTGAGCCGTCGAGGGCGCCGATGCGAGGGGCCGGTGCTGCAACCGCTTGCCCATCATGCGCATCCAGATGATCGAGATCAGTGGCAGCAGCGCAAGCACCCCGAATGCCGCTCGATACCCGATGCCGTCGATCAGGAAGCCCGTGATCGTAGGCCCCAGAAATGCCGACACCGAAAAACCGATAGCCATCAGACTCAGGTTGTGGCGCCGCCGCTCGATCGGCCCCACTTGAGAGATCAGCTTCTGGATCGCCAGATGAAACGGCAGATAACCCACCCCGATCACCATGCAAGCCAGGGCGAGCATGGGCATGGAGAGCCAGACGACCGGAGCGAGGGTGCCTGCGATCAGCAGGCCGGTCCCCAGGATCATGGGCACGCGGGCCCCAATCCGATCAACCCAGCGACCGCCCGCCACCGCGAGCAGCATGGGCAAGGCACCCAGCAACGCCAGAAGTGCTCCGACAACGAAGGTGGATGCCTGCAGATGTAGCGCGGAGAGGGTCAGGCAAACGCGTGCACCGCTGAAGGCGACGTGATTAAGCACCGACAACGCAATGAGCGGATGCACCCCGACCGAGCGCACGGCCTCATCCGAACCGGAAGGGCCTGTGCCGGGTGTTGAATCGCGCGTCACGCGCGCTCGGCCACCCACCCCTGAACGGATGCCAGCGCACCGGGCACAGCCTTGGGGTCTGTCCCTCCAGCCATCGCCAGATCGGGCTTTCCACCGCCTTTGCCACCGACCTGTTGCGCAACGAAGTTGACCAGTTCACCTGCCTTGACGCGCCCAACCGCTTCCGGCGACACCCCGGCTGCGAGCTGCACCTTGCCATCGGCGACTGACGCCAGCACGATGACCGCCGGACGCAGCTTGTCCTTGAGCTTGTCCAGAGTCTCGCGCAGGGCCCGTGCATCGGCGCCATCCAGCACTGCAGTCAGCAGGTTCACATCCTTGACCTTCACCGCCGCTGCGATCAACTCGTCACCCTGACTGGACGCCAGCTTGGACTTCAGACGGGCAATTTCCTTTTCAGCCGCGCGATTCGCTTCAAGCAGGTGTTCGATCTTGCCAGACAACTCGTTGACCGGTGCCTTGAACGCGGCTGCAGCGCCCTGCAGGGTGTGCTCAATGCCTTGTACCCAGCCCAGGGCCACATCGCCGGTCACCGCCTCGACGCGCCGGATGCCAGCGGCCACGCCGCCCTCCGTGACGATCTTGAACAGACCGATGTCGCCGGTGCGTAAGACATGGGTGCCGCCGCACAATTCGCGGCTGCTGCCGATATCGAGCACCCGCACTGAATCGCCGTACTTCTCTCCGAACAGGGCCATGGCACCATGGGCCACGGCATCATCAAAGGCCATCACCTGCGCCTTCGTGGCGGCGTTGGCCAGGATTTCATCGTTCACCCGCTGCTCGACAGCACGGATCTGTTCGGGTGTCATGGGCGCGTTGTGCGAGAAGTCGAAGCGCGTCTTGTCGGCATCGACCAGCGAACCCTTCTGTTGCACATGGGTGCCCAGCACCTCGCGCAGCGCAGCGTGCATCAGATGGGTGGCAGAGTGATGGCGCACGGTACGGGCGCGCCGCGCCGCATCCACACGCGCAATCACTGTGTCGCCGACCGACAGTTGGCCACTCAGCAACCTGCCGTGATGGCCGAACACATCCGCCTGAATTTTCAGCGTATCCGATACTTCAAAGCGCTCGCCGGCTGATTCCAGTTGCCCCTGATCGCCCGCCTGCCCGCCGGATTCGGCATAGAACGGCGTGGCCTCCAGCACGACGACTGCATCCTGACCAGCTTGCACGCGGTTCACCGACACGCCATCGACATACAATGCACTGACCCGTGCGTCGTCCAGGGTGATCTGCTCATAGCCGTGAAACCGCGTGGCGACGCCGCTGTAGTCGAGCGAGCCGCCCATACGGAACTTGCCGGCTGCACGCGCAGTGTCTCTCTGACGGGTCATGGCTGCATCGAACCCGGCCGAATCGACCTCGACTCGACGCTCCCTGCAGACATCGGCTGTCAAATCCAGCGGGAATCCGTAGGTGTCGTAGAGCTTGAAGGCGGTCTCGCCATCGAGGACCTGAGCACCACCTGCAAGCGCTGCATTCAGGATCTGCATGCCGTGCTCGAGCGTTTCGCCAAAGCGCTCTTCTTCCTGACGCAAGACGTCCATCACTCGCGCTTGCGCCTCGCGCAACTCAGGGTAGGCCTCGCCCATGGCTGCAACCAGATCGGGCACGATGCGATGAAAGAAAGGCTTGCTCTGCCCAAGCTTGTGGCCATGCCGCAGCGCGCGACGAGCGATGCGGCGCAGCACATAGCCCCGACCTTCGCTCCCAGGAATGACGCCATCGACAATCAAGAATGAGCACGCGCGAATGTGGTCAGCGATGACCCTCAACGAAGGTACCTGCAGATCGCTGACCCCGGTCTCACGCGCCGCGGCTGAGATCAGCCGCTGGAAGAGGTCGATCTCGTAATTGCTGTGCACGCCTTGCAGCACGGCCGCAATGCGTTCAAGGCCCATACCGGTATCAACGCAGGGCTTAGGCAGCGGATTGAGCGTGCCCGCCTCATCCCTGTCGAATTGCATAAAGACCAGGTTCCAGATCTCGATGTAGCGATCACCGTCTTCATCTGGGCTGCCAGGCGGGCCGCCCTGCACCTCAGGCCCATGATCGAAGAAAATCTCGGAGCACGGACCGCACGGCCCGGTGTCGGCCATCTGCCAGAAATTGTCGGACGCATAACGCGCGCCCTTGTTGTCGCCGATGCGCACAATCCGAGCAGCCGGCACTCCTATTTCCTTGGACCAGATGTCGAAGGCCTCGTCGTCTTCCTGGTAGACCGTGATCCAGAGTTTTTCCGCGGGCAGCTTGTAGACACCCGTGAGCAGCTCCCACGCGTAGCGGATCGCGTCGCGCTTGAAATAGTCCCCAAACGAAAAGTTGCCCAGCATCTCGAAGAACGTGTGATGACGGGCGGTGTAGCCCACGTTTTCGAGGTCGTTGTGCTTGCCACCAGCACGCACGCTGCGCTGCGAGGTGGTCGCGCGCTTGTAGGGCCGCGGGTCCTTGCCCAGGAACACGTCCTTGAACTGCACCATGCCGCTATTCGTGAATAGCAGCGTGGGGTCGTTGGCCGGCACCAGCGAGGAGGAACGAACGATCGTGTGGCCCTGGGACTCGAAGTACTCCAGGAACTTGCGGCGAATGTCGGCCGAGTTCATCTCTTTGATTCAACGGGAAATTCAGATCGGATTTGAGGGTATCACAGCAAAACGGGCCGGAATCAGTGCGCACCGCAGGCGCACCGACCTATTCCACTCGGGCGGTTCGTCCCCGTAAATGACGGACCAAACCCGCTACCATCCTCGCCTCCCGTTGCCATCTACGAGCACTTCCATGCCTCAAGCCCTTGAAGGAATCCGTGTACTCGACATGTCGCGCGTACTGGCCGGTCCGTGGTGCGGACAAAATCTGGCCGACCTGGGCGCGGAAGTGATCAAGGTGGAGCGTCCCGGGGCAGGCGATGACACCCGCGGATGGGGCCCCCCTTTCCTGAAGCGCGCCGACGGCAGTGATACAGAAGATTCGGCGTACTTTTTGGCGGCCAATCGTGGCAAGCAGTCGATCACCGTGGACCTGGCCAGCGCCGAGGGTCAGCAGATCATCCGCGAGCTGGCCGCGTTGTGCGATGTGGTGCTCGAAAATTACAAGGTAGGCGATCTGGCCAAGTACGGCCTGGACTACGCGAAGCTCTCGGCCATCAACCCGCGCCTGATTTACTGCTCGGTCACCGGGTTCGGGCAAACGGGCCCCTGGTCGCACCGCGCGGGCTACGACTTCATCATTCAGGGTCTGGCCGGCCTGATGTCGGTCACCGGCGAGGCAGACGACCGTCCGGGTGGTGGCCCCCAGAAGGCCGGGGTCGCAGTAGCCGATTTGTCCACGGGTCTATATGCCACGCAGGCCGTGCTGGCCGCGCTCTTTTATCGTGAACGCACCGGAGAGGGACAGTACATCGACATGGCGCTGCTGGATGTTCAAGTGGCCATGACCGCGAACATGAGTTCCAACTATCTGCACAGTGGGCAACCGCCCAAGCGCTGGGGGAATGCCCACCCCAATCTGGTGCCTTACCAGACTTTCAAGGCGTCGGACGGCTGGATCATCGTGGCCTGTGGCAACGACGGTCAGTGGCGTCGCTTCTGCACGATCGGGGGACGCCCGGACCTGCCCGAGGATCCGCGTTTTGCCCGGGTGCAGGACCGCATCCGCAATCGAGAGGTGTTGGTTCCACTCCTGGAATCAATGGTGGCAGGCAAAACGCAGAATGAATGGATTGACGAAATGGAACGCCACGGTGTGCCTTGCGGACCGATCAACGATTTTCGTCAGGTGTATGAAAATCCGCAGGTTCAAGCGCGCAACATGTGCATCGAATTGACTCGTGAGGACGCTGGCGCAGTCAGACTCGTGGCCAATCCGATCAAGGCCTCGCGCACACCGCCTGCCTATCGCAGCGCGCCGCCCAGGCTCGGAGAACATACCGAACAGGTCCTGGGCAGGGTGCTGGGATGGAGTGCCCAGCAGATTGCAGCAGCGCGATCGGCTGGCTCGATCTGAAGGTCGGCCGAATAAACTCAGGCCGAGCGGCTCTCGCAGCAGCCCAGTATCAGAAAATTTCGTGCGAAGAGGGCAAGGAGGCTTGCCAGCCGGCTCGGCTCGGGTAGACTTCGCGCTGCTAAACGCCCGACGATTGATGACGTTCGGGTCGGAATTCTCGGGCGCAAGCATCCCGGGAAACTTCTGGAGACTAATTCATGAAAATCCGCAATCAACGCGACTTCTGGTCCGGTGTGCTTTTCGTAATCACTGGCGTGCTGTTCATGATCCTGTCGCGGCAGTACCAATTCGGCACAGCCGCCAAAATGGGGCCTGGCTTCTTTCCGACGGTGCTGGGCGGCATCATGACGTTGCTTGGCGTGATGCTGGTCGTGCCAGCGATGAGTGCCAAGTCACCAGAGATCAAGGTCGATCGAATCGACTTCAAGGTCATCGGCGTCATCCTTTTGGCAGTTGCAGTCTATGCGGCGACGCTCCCCACACTGGGATTCATCGTTTCTCTGTTCCTGCTAATTTTCATCTCGTCAATGGCCAGTCATGAATTCACACTCAAGACCACCGCCATCTCTTCGGTCACATTGCTGATTTTTTCCTGGCTCGTCTTCGTGAAGGGACTGGAACTTCAGTTCCCCTTCTTGCCTACATTCCTGACGCGCTGAAGCCGCACCAGGCCATACGAGCGCCGCTGCACTAGAGTACTTACAGGACCGCGACATGGAACTGATTAACAATCTCGCCCTCGGACTGAGCACCGCAGGGACCCTGGTCAATCTGATGTACTGCTTCATCGGGGTGGTGCTCGGCACGCTGATCGGCGTGCTGCCTGGCATCGGGCCGCTGGCGACCATCGCCATGCTGCTGCCTGCAACCTACAAGATGACCGACCCAACCACAGCCTTGATCATGCTGGCCGGCATCTATTACGGCGCGCAGTATGGCGGCTCCACCACAGCTATTCTGGTGAACCTGCCGGGCGAGTCCTCCTCGGTAGTGACCACGCTCGATGGCTACCAGATGGCACGCAAGGGGCGTGCCGGTGCTGCGTTAGCCATCGCCGCCATCGGCTCCTTCATAGCAGGTACGGTGGGTACCCTCATGCTGGCGGCTTTCGCGCCGCCTCTTGCCGAAGTAGCTTTCAAGTTCGGGCCAGCTGAATACTTCTCGCTGATGGTGCTGGGTCTCATTGGTGCGGTGGTGCTGGCCCATGGCTCCGTGCTCAAGGCCCTGGCCATGGTGGTCTTCGGCCTGCTGCTCGGTATGGTGGGAACCGACGTCAATTCGGGCGTAGCCCGCTTTTCGTTTGATGTGCCCGAGCTCTCCGACGGCATCGAGTTCGTGGCCGTCGCCATGGGCATGTTCGGCTTTGCCGAGATCATCCTGAATCTCGAGCAAAAGGAAAAACGCGAGGTCTTTACCAGCAAGGTGACCAACCTCTTCCCCCGCTGGGACGATTTCAAGGTGGCCTTGCCTGCGATTCTGCGCGGGACAGGTATTGGCTCTCTGTTGGGTATCCTGCCGGGCGGCGGAGCAGTCCTGTCATCTTTTGCGTCCTACGCCATTGAGAAGAAAATCTCCAAGACGCCTGAGGAATTTGGCAAAGGCGCGATCCAGGGTGTGGCGGGCCCCGAGTCGGCCAACAATGCCGGCGCGCAGATGTCGTTCATCCCTATGCTCACGCTGGGCATCCCAACCAACCCTGTCATGGCCTTGATGGTAGCCGCCATGATGATCCACAACATTCAGCCTGGCCCGCAGGTGATGACCAGCAACCCCAAGCTGTTCTGGGGCCTGATTGTGTCGATGTGGATCGGCAACCTGATGCTGGTGATTCTGAACCTGCCGCTGATTGGCCTCTGGGTGAAGCTGCTGTCGGTGCCATACCGCATCATGTATCCAGCCATCTTGCTGTTCTGCTGCATTGGCTGCTATTCGATCAACAACAACGTCTTCGACGTGTTCATGACGATCCCCTTCGCCATCCTGGGCTACGTCTTCAAAAAGCTTGACTGCGAGCCGGCGCCGATGCTGCTGGGCTTTGTGCTAGGTAAGCTGATGGAGGAATACCTGAGGCGTGCCATGACCATCTCTCGAGGCGACCCGATGGTGTTCTTCACACGCCCGCTCTCAGCAACCCTGCTGGGCCTGGCCTTCCTCCTGCTGATCATCGTGTTCCTGCCTGCGATTTCCAAGAAACGCGAAGAAGCCTTCGCCGGCGACGACTGATCGCTTGCGCTACGCAGTCTGGTCTGAATCGGGGCCGCC
>DGIT01000076.1:27557-42147 GCA_002386465.1 Burkholderiales bacterium UBA4615
TCATTGCGGGCGCCAGACCTTCCGGTGTATCAGCAGATCGGCCTGGACGAGGCGCCAGGCGCCCCGCGTCAAGCCCCAAGGATCGGCTGCTGCGCCTCAGTACGCTCTGCTAGACTCCTTCGTCTTGTCTGAAGCCTGTCCGAGCAGCGCAGCGGCTGGTCGGATCGCACGATCCACTGCGCAGCCATTGCGCTGATCCCGCCGACCCTTCGGGCTTGGCCTACATCGAACACTCATTCGTCCAACACCCCATGGAAGCTCTTAAAGACGTGCAGCTGCTAGCCTTCGACGTGTTTGGCACCGTTGTCGACTGGCGCGGGTCCGTGGCGCGCGAGGTCGAACGCCTGGGTCTGGGCATCAACGGCGCCGAGTTCGCCGATGCCTGGCGCCGCCGCTATTTACCCTCGATGAAGCAGGTGCGTGAAGGCAAGCGCGAATGGGTCAACCTCGACACGCTGCATCGCGAAAACCTCGATGCCGTGCTGGAGAAATTTGGAGCAGCCGGGCGTCTGGACGACGCAGCCAAAGCCCATCTGAATCGAGCCTGGCATCGGTTGGATGCCTGGGCCGATTCGGTCGCAGGGCTGACCCGCTTGAAGTCGACATATGTGGTCACCACGCTGTCCAACGGCAATCTGGGTCTGCTCACGCACCTGTCCAAGCGTGCAAGATTGCCCTGGGATTGCATCCTGTCAGCCGAGGTGTTCAAAGCCTACAAGCCCGATCCGCGTACCTACCTAGGCGTTGCCCAACTGTTTGCACTTCAACCGCAGCAGGTGATGCTGTGTGCGGCGCATGCTGAAGATTTGCGCGCCGCAGCCGCTCAGGGACTGCGCACCGCCTACATAGACCGGCCGCAAGAATGGGGCCCAGATGTGCGAGGCGATGTTCCCAATGAGAGTGACCAATTCGATGTGCTCGCCACTGACATCCCCGATCTGGCCAGACAATTGGGTTGCTGACCCAACACCGATCAATACCCGTCTGTCGACATCTTCCAAGACCTTGTCGTTCGATCTCCCAGTTTTCCGCCTCTCGGTTTTCAGCCACTTTGTCTGGCCCACTTATCCAGGACTCGCCTTCTCATGAGCGCCCGCATCACCGACTTCGACTGGATCAACCCCTACCCCACCGTACGTACCCCCGTTTTCGCCCGCAATGTGGTGGCCACTTCGCAGCCGCTCGCTGCGCAGGCCGGGTTGCGCATGCTGGCAGCGGGGGGCAATGCGATCGACGCAATCGTCGCAGCGGCATCAACCATCACACTCACCGAACCGGTGTCCAATGGCTTAGGGTCCGATGCATTTGCCATCCTTTGGGACGGCAAGAAACTGCATGGCCTGAACGCCTCGGGTTGGTCGCCCAAGGCCTGGGACCCGGCCTATTTCGCCCGCAAACATGGCGGGCAGATGCCCATGCGCGGCTGGGACTCGGTGACTGTGCCCGGCGCTGTATCAGCCTGGGGTGCACTGCACGAGAAATTCGGCAAGCTGCCGTTCGAGCAGTGTTTGCAGCCGGCCATTGAGTACGCCGAGCGCGGTTACATCGTCTCGACCATCGTGCAACGCAAATGGCAGGCGCAGGCCGACATCCTGAAAGACCAACCTGGGTTTGCCGAGCACTTCCTGCCACGCGGACGTGTGCCTGAAACCGGCGAGCGCTTCATCCACCCCAGTGCAGCCGGCACGCTCAAGCGCATTGCAGCGACGCGCGGGCGCGACTTCTATGAGGGCGAAACCGCCGCGAAAATCGTGGCCTACGCCAAGACCGAGGGCGCGGTGATGGCGGCCGACGATCTCGCCGAATATCGGCCTGAGTGGGTCGAGACGATCGGCATGGATTATCTGGGGCATCGCCTTCACGAGATCCCCCCGAATGGCCAGGGCATTGCGGCACTCATCGCCCTGGGCATCCTGAAACATTTCGATATCGCTTCGCTGCACCCCGATTCGGCGCAAAGCCGCCATCTGCAGATCGAGGCCATGAAGTGCGCCTTTGCCGACGTGTACACGCACGTGGCCGACATTCGCTTTATGAAGCATTCGCCTGCACAGCTACTCGACCCGGGCTATCTGGCCGAGCGCGCCCGCCTGATCAGCCCCACACGCGCCACCGACTTCAAGCACGGCACACCGCCCGCGGGCGGCACCATCTATCTCACGGCTGCCGATGAGAACGGGATGATGGTGAGCTACATACAGTCCAACTACATGGGCTTCGGCTCGGGCGTAGTGGTTCCAGGCACAGGCGTCTCGCTGCAAAACCGTGGCTATGGATTCACCGCTGACCCAGCCCATGTCAATGTGGTGGCGCCGCGCAAGCGTCCGTTCCAGACCATCATCCCCGCCTTTCTCACACGAGACGGCAAGCCGCAGATGAGCTTTGGCGTGATGGGCGGCAACATGCAGCCGCAAGGCCATATGCAGACCCTGGTGCGCATGCTGCAGTACAAGCAGAACCCACAGGCGGCCTGCGATGCGCCACGCTGGAAAGTTAATCGAGGCCTGGATATCGATGTGGAATCGACCATGCAGGCCAACGTGATCGAGTCACTGCGTGCCATGGGTCACAACCTGGCGCCAGTGGTCGATCCCTACATGGACTTCGGCTCGGGCCAGTTCATCTGGCGCATGAGCGAGGACATGGAAGACGGCTATGTGGCGGCCAGCGACAGCCGCCGTGACGGTCACGCCGCCGCATTCTGAACGGAGCACATCACTCATGAGCACGCGCACCTACGATCCGATCACCCCGCACACGGTCGCCTTTCTAGGCATGGGCGTCATGGGCGCGCCCATGGCTGGCCATCTGGCACGTGCAGGTCATCAGGTCACGGTCTACAACCGCAGCGCCGCCAAAGCCCAGGCGTGGGTCAAGGAGTACGGTGGCAAGTCGGCAGCCACGCCTCGCGAAGCCGCAGCAGGTGCGCAGATTGTGTTTGCCTGCGTGGGCAACGATGATGATTTGCGCAGCGTAGTCTTGGGTGCCGATGGCGCGTTTGTCGGCATGGCCCGCGGCGCACTGTTCGTGGACCACACCACGGCGTCGGCCGAAGTGGCTCGCGAACTGCACGCGGCCGCACGCGAGCGCGGGCTCGATTTTGTCGATGCGCCGGTCTCGGGCGGCCAGGCCGGTGCGGTCAATGGCCTGCTCACCGTGATGTGCGGCGGCGATGCAGCCGCCTTCGAGCGCGCCAAGCCCGTAGCTATGGCCTTTTCGCGGGCCTTCGCGCTCATCGGGCCCTCGGGTGCCGGTCAACTGGCCAAGATGGTCAATCAGATCTGCATCGCGGGCATCGTGCAGGGGCTATCCGAGGGCATTCACTTCGGCCAGTCTGCTGGCATCGACATGAAGCTGGTGCTCGATGTGATCGGCAAGGGCGCGGCGCAGTCCTGGCAGATGGACAACCGCGGTAAGACCATGGTCGACGATCAGTTCGAGTTCGGCTTTGCAGTGGACTGGATGCGCAAGGACCTGGGCCTGTGCATTGATGAGTCACGTCGCAACGGCGCGTCGCTTCCGCTCACTGCGCTCGTCGACCAGTTCTATGGCGATGTGCAAAAACAAGGCGGCGGACGCTGGGATACGTCCAGCCTCATCCGACGCCTGAAGCGCAAGGGCTAAGCCCGCTTCAGCGTGCGGGTATGAGCACAAGGTGCATCGGCTAAATCCCTGAGCACTAAGGGGGTGCCCTGGTGGGGCGCAGCGCAACGTACGAAGCGTCAGCCAATCGTGTCGATCGGTGGCCCTCGAAACCGATTGCGCACACCCAACCCCCACCAAGCGATCGCCAGCCCTACACACATTGCCAGGACAAGCACCCTCACCTTCTCGTTGGGGGGCTGCATCCCGACCCAGATCAGTGTGAGTGCTCCCAACACTGCGACCAGCGCGACAGGTTTAGAAAGCGCCCGAAGATCAAAGGGGCCCTTGCGTTTCCAGTGGCGCCCCTCGGCCCAGGCACCCGCTGCGACCGGCAGCACATAGGAAATATAGAGAAACACTGTGCAACCGGTGGACAACAGCACAAAGGCATCGGCGTAAAGCGTCATGGCAAACGCGGCCAGGGCCGATATCCAGACCGCCGCCGCAGGGGAGCCATAGCGCGGATCCACGGTTGCCAGCCTCTGTGAAGCGGGCAAACCCCCATCCCGTGCAAAGGCAAACATCATCCGCGAGGTGGACATCAGACAGGCCAGCGAGCAGACGTAGTTGATCAGAACCAAAGCCAGGACCAGGAGCAACCGCAATGGGCTGGGCACAGGTGCAAGGAGGGTCGCAAAAAAGCCCGAACCCTGTTTAACCGCTTGTGCCATTGAAGGCAGGCAGAGTACGAATGTGCTCACCAGCACGACGCCGAACAAACCAGACCAGAGCACTGAACGCACAATGCCTCGGGGCACTGCGCGTTGTGCATCGCGTGTTTCCTCCGCCGTGTGTGCCGAAGCGTCAAATCCGGTGATGGTGTAGACCGTCAGCAGCAGACCCGAGAGAAAGACGCCCAACTGGTTCGTTGAGGCAGGCCAGATACTGCCCTCTGTACCCGTGAAATTCGTGAACGTGATCAGACGCGAGACATCGATCGGCGTGACCGAAAACACCCATAGTGAGATGGTGAGCACAATCGTCACCGCGAAGATGAGATAGCCAGAGAAGTCGATGAGTCGCGTGGTCCATCCGATGGCGACATGATTGAGTACCGCCTGCGAGCCGAGCACAACGCCGATAAATGCAGCCTGGCTGCGTAAACCCCACTGTTCCGTGTCGATGCCCAGCATTGGCAGAAGCAGTGTTTTGACAAATGGGTCATACAGACCGAAAGCAATCGATCCACAGGCCAAGACCAACCCGAGCAGATTGAACCAGGCCGTCACCCAACCGAAGCCGCGGCTGCCCAGAATGGATCCCCAGTGATAAAGCCCCCCGGCGGTGGGAAACGCTGAGGCAATTTGCGCCATGGCCACCGCCACAAGCAGCGCAAAAGCCGAGCCCACCAACCAGCCCACTGATACCGTAAAGCCGCCACCCGCGCCCAGGGCTGTTGGAAAGGCCGTGATGCCACCAGCGAGGATGCAGATGATCGCGAACGACACTGCAAAGTTTGAAAAGCGGCTCATGCGCCGCTGAAGATCCTGGGCGTAGCCCAATCGGGCCAGCATTACACTGTCGGCGTCTGGCAGTAGGCTAGGAAGGTCAGCGCCTCGGTCCGCGCCTCTGAAGTCGTGCATCAGAACGCGCTGCGCCAGCGCTCCCCGCGGGCCAGTGCCTGCATGAGCGCATCACGATCGCCGTCTCGCAGCGCGGATTCAATGCGGTCAAGTTCAACGCGAAAGGCCGCAGCAGCGGCCAGCACCGGCTCGCGGTTGTCCAGGAGGATGCCGGCCCACAACCCTGCGGGCGAACCTCCCACCCGCGTGGTGTCGCGAAGCCCTGCACCGTGATAGCGGCGGGCATCCTCGGCACGCGGCCCCTCGCCAATCGATGCAGCCAGTGCAAACGCCACGGCATGCGGCCAGTGCGAGACTTCGGCAAAGAGCAGGTCGTGGTGCTGCGGGCTCATGTGCGCCACCCGTGCACCCAGTGCGCGCCACATCGACTCCACCCGCTGCACCACATCGGCATCGCACTCGGGTGTGGGGCACATCAGCAACGCGCGACCATCGAAGAGATCCGCGCGCGAAGCCCCTGGGCCTGACCGGTCGGAGCCGGCAATCGGATGAGACGCGACGAAGCGCCCGCGGCGCTCGCCCAGGCCTGCCAGGGCTGCAGCCACCATGCTCGACTTGGTACTCGACACATCCGTCAGGCACGCCTGCGCACCCAGCCCCGTTCTCATCGCCGGCTCGGCCACCAGCGCACAGTTCACGGATACTGGCGCAGCCAGTACCACCAGATCGGCACCAGCCAGCAGCGCGGGCAAACCAGTGCAGACCTCATCGATCAGACCTGCATCCCGTGCTATGTGCGCATGCTGCGGGTCCAGCCCGCGGATACGACGGGCAAGACCCCGCGCACGCAAGGCACCTGCCACCGAGCCGCCCAGTGCACCCGTCCCAACGATCGAAACCGTATCAAACACCTCAGGATGCTCAGCAGGCCGCTTCGCAGCAGCGGGTTCGGTCACGCGCGCCCCAGCGCGGCACGCAAGGCATCCAGGAAAATCCGGTTCTCCTCGGGGAGCCCCACTGTGATACGCAGCCACTCGGGCAGGCCGTAGTTGCCCACCGGCCGCACGATCACACCAGCCTTGAGCAGCTTTTCGTTGATGGCGTTGGCGTCACCCACTTTCACCAGCACGAAGTTGCCGTAGGAGGGCACGTATTGCAGACCCATGGCCTCGAAGGCCGCCTGCAGCAGCTTCACACCCTCAGCGTTCAGCGCTCGGCTGCGCTCCAGGAATGGCCGATCGGCCAGCGCCGCAACCGCCGCCGCCTGTGCCATGGAATTCACATTGAAAGGCTGTCGTACCCGGTTCATCAGGTCGGTCAGTGCCGGCTGGGCCACGCCGTAGCCCACACGCAAGCCCGCAAGCCCATAGGCCTTGGAGAACGTGCGCGAGAGCACCAGGTTGGGAAACCGCTTGACCCACGCCACCGCATCCACCCACAGCGAGGGCTCGAGGTATTCGTTGTAAGCCTCATCGAGCACCACCACCACATTGGACGGCACCGACTGCAGGAAGGCCTCGATCTCGCCCGCAGGCAGAAAGGTGCCGGTGGGATTGTTGGGGTTGGCAATGAACACCACCCGCGTATCGGGCGCAATGGCAGCGCGCATGGCGGGCAGATCGTGGCCGAAGTTCTTCGCGGGGGTCACGATAGCCCGCGCCCCGGTTTCTTGCGTAGCCAGTTCATAGACCTGAAAGGAGTACTGCGAGTACACCGCCGACAGACCCGGCTGCAACCAGGCATGCGCCACCAGCTCCAGGATGTCGTTGGAACCATTGCCGAGTGTCAGCCAGTCCTGCGGCACACCCAGGCGCACCGACAACGCTTCCTTCAGCTCAAAGCCGTTGGCATCCGGGTAACGTCCCAGGTCGGCGGCGGCAACCAGCATCGCCTGACGGGCCGACTCGGGCATGCCCAGCGGGTTTTCGTTGGAGGCGAGCTTGACGATCTTGGACTCGTCCAGACCATAGGCCCGGGCCACTTCAGAGATCGGGCGGCCTGCGCGATAAGGCGCAATGGCGCGCACATAGGCCGGCGCAAGTGATGCGGGATCGGTCACAGCAGATTGAGCGCTCATGGTGCGGGCGATGTAGAGGTGGTCGGTGTGGCGATTGGATGGGGGCTGCGTCCGGAGGTCAGACTCACCTCACGCGGATACGAACCCAGCGACTTGAAATAAGCGGCATGTGCGCGGATTTCGGCCAACGCAGCCGCCACCGATGCGTCGGCCTCATGGCCCAGCAAGTCGATGTAAAAGTAATACTCCCAGTTGCCCTGACGTGCCGGGCGCGATTCGAAGCGCTTCATCGACACGCCATGACGCGACAGCGGCTCGATCAGCGCATGCACGGCGCCGGCACGATCCGGCACTGACAGAATCAGCGAAGTCTGGTCTGTGCCTGATGGGCCACACACATGGTTGCCGATGACCGCAAAGCGCGTGCGATTGAGCGGATCATCCTGGATCGACTGCGCCACCACCTGCACGTCGTAGCGCCCCAGTGCCCCGTCGCCGGCAATGCCCGCGGTATGCGGCTCCAGAGCAGCCAGACGCGCGCCTTCGGCATTGCTTGAGACCGGCACACGCTCCAGCGTGGGATAGTTGCGATTGAGCCATCCAGTGCACTGCGCCAGGGCCTGCGCATGGGCGCAGATGCGGGTGATGCCATTCATGGTGCCGCTGTGCGTGAGCAGGTGATGACGCACTGGCACCGACACCTCACCGCAAATTTTCAGGGGACTTTGCAAAAACAGGTCGAGACTGCGGTTGACCGCCCCCTCGCTGGAGTTCTCTACCGGCACCACACCAAAGTCTGCGGTACCGGCTTCGCTTGCGCGAAAGACTTCATCAATCGACACACACGCGACGGCCTCAACACCCTGCCCGAACTGGGCCAGCACGGCCTGCTCCGAGAATGTTCCGGCCGGGCCCAGATAGGCCACGCGTAACCGCCGCTCGAGCTCGCGGCAACCAGAAATGATCTCGCGCCAGACCGCAGCAATAGCGGCATCCGGCAGCGGACCGGCATTGCGCTCAGCAAGCCTGCGCAAAATCTGCGCTTCACGCTCCGGTCTCCAGACCGGTGCGTTGGTGGCGTGCTTGTGCGCGCCCACCTCAAGCACCAGTCGACCCCGCTCGCCAAGTAAATCGAGCAAGCGGCCGTCGACCTCGTCAATTCGCTGTCGCAATTCGGACAGTCGGTCGCTCATTGCGTGTCTCCAGAGTGTGTGTGTGCCACCGCAATCAACCGCTCAACAACACCGGGGCGCGCCCCATCCTGCATGCATGCTCACGGACAGAACGAAACCGCGGATCAGGATGCCGTGCCCGGATCCGATTCGCCAGCGCTGAGTTCTTCAGCTCCGTCCGATTCCACCACGCGCTGTACACCCGACAAGGTCGTGCCCTCATCGACTGCGATGAGCGTGACGCCCTGTGTGGCGCGGCCCATCTCGCGGATCTCGGACACCCGGGTGCGCACCAGCACGCCGCCCGTGGTGATCAGCATGATTTCATCACGCGCCTCGACCAGGATCGCCCCGACTACCTTGCCGTTACGTTCGCTGGTCTGAATGGCAATCATGCCCTTGGTGCCACGACCATGGCGCGTGTATTCGGTAATCGGCGTGCGCTTGCCAAACCCGTTTTCGGTGGCGGTCAGCACCGACTGCGTCTCAGTCTCGGCCACCAGCATGGCAATCACGGCCTGTCCATCCTCAAGGGTCATGCCCCGCACACCGCGCGCGCCCCGCCCCATGGGTCGGACATCGTTCTCATCAAAGCGCACCGCTTTGCCGCTGTCCGAAAAGAGCATGACATCGTGGGCGCCATCGGTGACCGCCACACCAATCAGAAAATCGCCTTCATCCAGATCGACCGCGATGATGCCGCGCTTCAGAGGACGCGAGAATTCGGTCAGCGGCGTTTTCTTGACCGTGCCCAGACTGGTGGCCATAAAGACGAAATGCTGATCGTCGAAGGTCTTGATCGGCAACACGACGGTGATTTTTTCGCCATCAACCAGGGGGAACATGTTGACGATGGGTTTGCCCCGCGCATTGCGCGACCCTTGCGGCACTTCCCAGACCTTGAGCCAATAAACCCGGCCACGATCGGAAAAACACAGAATGTAGTCGTGGGTGTTGGCAATAAAGAGCTGGTCGATCCAGTCATCTTCCTTCATCGACGTGGCCTGCTTGCCACGCCCGCCACGACGCTGCGCCCGGTACTCGGAGAGCGGCTGGCTCTTGATGTACCCGGTGTGCGAGAGCGTCACCACCATGTCGGTGGGCGCGATCAGGTCTTCAGTGTCGAGCTCGGTCGCGTTCAGTTCGATTTGCGAGCGCCGCGGGTCTTTGTTCGGGTCGCCGTATTCCGCCTTGATGGCCTTCAGCTCATCGCCAATGATCTGACTGATGCGCTCAGGACGCGCCAGGATATCGAGCAGATCGGCAATGGCTTCGATCACCTCACGATATTCCTGAACGATCTTGTCCTGCTCCAGGCCCGTGAGACGCTGCAGACGCATCTGCAAAATTTCCTGGGCCTGAACCTCGGAGAGTTTGTAGCCGGCATCGGTGAGCCCCACACCAGGCTCGAGCCCCAGCGGCCTGAATGCCGCCGCATCTGCCCCGGCGCGGGTGACCATCTCGCGGGCTACACCCGGGTCCCAGGTGCGGGCCAGCAGCCGCTCGCGGGCCACGGGCGGCGTGGGCGAGGCCTTGATGAGCTCGATCATCTCGTCGACGTTGGCCACCGCCACCGCCAGACCCTCGAGCACATGGCCGCGATCGCGAGCCTTGCGCAGATCAAACACCGTGCGCCGCGTGACCACTTCACGCCGGTGCGACAGGAACGCCTCGAGCATCTGCTTGAGGTTGAGCAGGCGGGGCTGGCCATCGACCAGTGCCACCATGTTCATGCCAAAGGTATCCTGCAGTTGCGTCTGTTTGAACAGATTGTTCTGCACCACCTCAGGCACTTCGCCGCGCTTCAACTCAATGACCAGTCGCATGCCCGACTTGTCCGACTCATCACGGATGTCGGAAATCCCTTCGATTTTCTTTTCCTGGACCAGCTCAGCGATGCGCTCCTGCAGCACACGCTTGTTGACCTGGAAAGGCAGTTCGTCAACCACGATGGACTGTCGCTGCCCGCGATCGATTTCCTCGAAATGTGTACGGGCGCGGATCACCACTCGGCCCCGACCGGTGCGGTAACCCTCGCGCACGCCGTTGACGCCGTAAATGATTCCGGCGGTTGGAAAGTCGGGGGCCGGAATGAGCTCGATGAGTTCATCCACACTTGACTCGGGCCTGCGCAGCAGCAGCAGACAGCCCTCGACCACCTCGCCCAGGTTGTGCGGCGGAATGTTGGTGGCCATGCCCACCGCAATGCCCGAACTGCCATTGATGAGCAGATTCGGAATGCGTGCAGGCAGCAGCAGCGGTTCCTTCTCTGAACCGTCGTAGTTGGCACCGAAATCGACGGTTTCCTTGTCGATATCGGCCAGCAGCTCATGAGCGATCTTCGAGAGGCGAATCTCGGTGTACCGCATGGCGGCAGCGTTGTCGCCATCCACCGAACCGAAGTTGCCCTGCCCATCGACCAGCATGTAGCGCAGCGAAAAATCCTGGGCCATGCGCACGATGGTGTCGTAGACCGACTGATCACCGTGGGGGTGGTACTTACCGATGACATCGCCAACGATACGGGCCGATTTCTTGTACGGCCGGTTCCAGTCGTTGTTCAGCTCGTGCATCGCAAACAGCACCCGCCGATGGACCGGCTTGAGTCCGTCGCGTACATCCGGGAGAGCCCTGCCGACGATCACGCTCATGGCGTAATCGAGGTAGCTCGTGCGCATCTCGTCTTCAATGCGGATCGACTTCACGCTGGTGACGCTCACGCCGCCCGGGCTGATCCCGTCTGCGCCGTTATCTACCGGACCCTTCCCTGTTGGACCCTTCGCCATCTCGTCACCTCCTTTCTTGTGTGCAATGTCTGGGCTGGTTTGATGTGATTCGTTTGATTAGACGTCGAGGTTCTGGACTTTGCGCGCCTCAGCCTTAATGAAGTCTCGACGTGGCTCCACGCGCTCGCCCATCAACATCTCGAAGATTTCATTGGCCGCTGCGGCATCTTCAATCCGCGCCTGTAGGAAGACGCGATTCTCAGGGTTCATTGCCGTCTCCCAGAGCTGCTCGGCATTCATCTCGCCGAGTCCCTTGAAGCGCTGCACGTTGACGTTCTTCGTCTTGAACGAGGCAATCGCCTCTTCTCGCTCCTTCTCGGAGGATGCGTACTTTGTCTCCTTACCAGTACTGATGCGGTAGAGCGGTGGTTGTGCAATGTAGAGGTAGCCCGCTTCAATGATTGCGGGCATGTAGCGGTAGAAGAAGGTGAGCAGCAGCGTGCGAATATGCGCACCGTCAACATCCGCGTCCGTCATGATGATCACGCGGTGGTAGCGTAGCTTCGCAAGATCGAATGAGCTGCTGCTGTCTTGGATCCCTGCGCCAAGTGCAACGATCAGCGTGCGGATGTTGTCGCTCCCCAAGATCTTGTCGATGCGCGCCTTCTCCACGTTGAGCANNGCTCATGGCGTAATCGAGGTAGGAGCGCCGCATCTCTTCTTCGAGACTGATCGGGAGAGTTTCTTTTGCGAATTGATCCATGAGGATGCGACGAGCGCTGCGGCGGGTAAAGCCTTGAATTTTAACCCATCTGGCTGTGATGTAATGGGGCATGACTGTGCCGACCGCCCCCCCGACCGCGCCCGTTTCGCTGATCAGTCCCAGATGGCTTGCGCCGGTGGCCGATGGGCCCGCCGTCCTGACCGGGCAGACCGTTGTCGTGCAGGGCACGCAGATCGCAGCCGTGATGGCTCGCGAAGCCGCTCTGCAGGCCTATCCGCAGGCCTCGCGCATTGATCTGGACGAGCATCTGCTCATCCCTGGACTGATCAATGCGCATACCCATGCGGCCATGGCCCTGCTGCGAGGCACTGCCGACGATCTGCCCCTTGAGCGGTGGCTGCACGAACGCATCTGGCCCATGGAAGGTGCGCTGATGTCGGAGGCCTTCGTCTATGACGGTTCAGTGCTGGCCTGCCGCGAAATGCTCATGGGCGGGATCACTACCTTCAGCGATATGTATTTTTTCCCGGAGTCCACCGCGAAAGCCGCACTGGACCTGGGAATGCGGGCTGCGGTGGGCATCATCGTGATCGACTTTCCCAGCGCGTACGGGAGTGGGCCACAAGACTATCTCGCCAAGGGCCTGAAGCTTCGTGACAGCCTGCGCCATGAGCCCACGATCGGTTTCACGCTGTCGCCGCACGCACCCTATTCGGTAGGCGACGCGGCACTCGCAGATGTGGCACGCCTGTCAGCCGAGCTGCAGATGCCTGTGCATATCCATGTGCACGAAACCGCGCGCGAAGTGGCCGAGCACGTGGCGCGCCACGGCGTGCGCCCGCTGGCGCGCCTGGCCGCACTGGGGCTGGTCAACCCGGAGTTGATTGGCGTGCACGCAGTGCACCTGGATGGCGCCGACATTCGCCTGCTTGCGAACCATGGCGCCTCGGTGGTGCATTGCCCGCATTCGAACCTGAAACTGGCCAGCGGCATCGGGCCTGCGGTGGCGCGACTGCTGAAAGAAGGCGTCAACGTCGCCATCGGTACCGATGGCTCAGCGAGCAACAATCGCCTCGATCTGATCGCCGAAACACGCACTGCCTGCCTGCTCGCCAAAGGACTGAGCGGGGATGCTGCCGCCTTCAATGCGCATCAGGCGCTCCGGGCGGCTACTCTGGGCGGCGCTCGGGCCCTCGGGATGCAGGACAGGATCGGCAGCATTGAACCCGGCAAGGCAGCTGACCTCGTTGCGGTCGACCTGACCGATGACGGACTGGCCACATTCCATGATCCGGTCGCGCATTTGGTGTATTCCGCGACGAATCAGCAGGTCAGCGATGTCTGGGTGAATGGGCAGTCTGTTGTAGTCAAGCGACAAATGGTGCATGCCCGCGCGCTCGACGCCGTAGCGGCAGTACGTGCCCGCAATGTCGTGTGGCACAATCGTTTAGGTCAGTTTGTGCCGGGTAACGTGCGGGCATAGGTTGTTTCAAGCCGTGTGGCGCTCTGCAGTTTCCGGTGGCGCCCACCGGCACAAGGCACGTTCGAGGCGCTTTGCCGTAGGTAAGCGGGTCGGTATACTGCGTCGCAGCCGCTGCAAGGCGTTGATTTTTCAGATGTGAGTCATCTCACCGAGAGGAGAAACATGAAGAAATCGCTCAAGTTGGGAGCCCTCGTGGCCACTGGTCTGCTGGCTGCATGCGCGTCCACCAACCAGGACACTCCGAATATCAAAGCCGCTCCGAACCAGACCGGCTATGTCCAGTCGCCGTTCGGCAACGTGGTCACTTCGCCGTTTGCAGAGCAGCCCGGCAGCCCGAAAGGCTTGTGCGTGCGTTCGCCCTGGTGGCAGCCCGCCAATGCTCAGGTCGATTGCAACGCCGACCTGATGCCGCGTTCGGCTCCGGCCCCTGTGTCGTCGCCGATGGCTCCGCCGCGCGCACCGGCTCCGGTTGTCCCGGCCCCGGCTCCGGCAGCTCGCCCGGCCCCGGCCCCGGTTCCTGCCCCGGCCGCGCGTCCGACCAGCGAGAAGGTGACCTTCGCAGCCGATGCGTTCTTCGACTTCGACAAGGCCACGCTGAAGCCTGAAGGCAAAGCCAAGCTTGACGACCTCGCCGGCAAGATCAAGGGCATCACCCTTGAGGTCATCATCGCTGTGGGTCACACCGACAGCGTTGGTTCCGAGGCCTACAACCAGAAGCTGTCGCTGCGTCGTGCTGAAGCAGTGAAGGCATACCTGGTGAGCAAAGGCATCGAAGCCAACCGCGTCTACACCGAAGGCAAAGGCACCAAGCAGCCGGTCGCCGACAACAAGACTGCCGAAGGCCGCATGAAGAACCGTCGCGTGGAGATCGAAGTGGTCGGTACGCGCCCGGTCAAGAAGTAAGGTTCACCAGCTGAGTGGGGCCTCAGGGTCCCGCTTCGCCGACCTTGCTGTACAAAGCCCCGCTTCCGCGGGGCTTTTTTTTGGCGCTTCGTTTTTGTATCCCCCCGATATTCTGTCGATGCGCTATGTCATGCCATGCCAGGTTCCCCTAAAATCACCGGCTGTGCGTTCGACTGATGACCATGAGCCTTCCTCCCTCTGCCCCTGCCCTTGAAGTACCTGTTTCCGCCAACGCAGACTCGGGTGAAATTGCCAAGTTCGAAGCCTTGGCTGCAAGGTGGTGGGATCCTGAATCCGAGTTCAGGCCACTGCACCGGATCAACCCGCTGCGCCTTGGATGGATCGAACAACTCGCCGGGCCGGTTTCGGGGCGTGATGTCATCGACGTAGGATGCGA
>DGIT01000076.1:42198-76259 GCA_002386465.1 Burkholderiales bacterium UBA4615
AGATGCGGCGGGGGCATTCTCGCTGAGTCCATGGCTGCGCGAGGTGCCCGGGTCACTGGCATCGATTTGGCAGGCAAAGCACTTAAAGTCGCTGAGCTGCATGGGTTGGAGTCCGGCGTGGCGGTGCGCTACCAGCAGATCTCTGCTGAGGACATGGCCGCGAGCGAACCGGAAAGCCGCGACGTGGTCACCTGCATGGAAATGCTAGAGCATGTCCCGGATCCAGCCTCCACCATCGCCGCGTGCGCGCGGCTGGCTCGTCCAGGCGGCTGGGTGTTTTTCTCCACACTGAACCGCAACCCCAAGTCGTTCGTGTTCGCGATCATCGGAGCTGAATACATTCTGAAACTGCTGCCGCGTGGCACGCACGAATACGGCAAGTTCATTCGACCTTCTGAGCTGATCGGTCATGCGCGCCATGCCGGACTGCAACAACAAGCCATGCTGGGACTGACCTACAACCCGCTCACACGCGAGTACCGACTGGTGGACGGCGACGTCAGCGTCAATTACCTCGTTGCCTTTCGCAAGCCCGCCTGAATCGGTCAGGGCGCCCACCAAATCGATGCCCGTCATGACCGCACCCTTTACACCGCGCCCACTGGCCGTGTTTTTCGATCTTGACGGCACCCTCGCCGATACCGCCGCCGACCTCGCCGCGCCGGTCAACGCCATGCGTCAGGAAAGAGGGCTGCCCGCCTTGCCACTGGATGTGTTGCGGCCGTTCGCATCGCACGGCGCGCGCGGGCTTCTGGGACAAGGCTTAGGCGTTCGACCTGAAGATGGCGGGTACGAGACCCTGCGTCTCGACTTTCTGGCACGCTACGAAGCCGCCATGGTGGTACACACCCGGCTGTTCGACGGCATGCATGAAGTGCTTGCCGGTTTGGATACGCACGGCATTCGCTGGGGCGTGGTCAGCAACAAGGTCGAGCGATACGTGCGGCCGATCATGGCTGCACTCGGTGTTCTGGATCGTTCGGTCAGCGCCATCGGCGGGGATACCACCCCTCATCCCAAGCCACATCCTGCGCCACTGCTGCATGCAGCGCAGCTGGCTGGCGTTCAGCCGCAGGACTGTATCTACGTGGGTGATGACCTGCGCGACATCGAAGCCGGCCGCGCAGCAGGCATGCGCACGATTGCGGCGGGTTACGGATTTTGCGGTGATGGCCTCGCGCCGATTCATTGGGGCGCAGATGCCCTGATTCATGCACCCGTTGAGCTGCAGGGTCTGTTGCAGCTGCGTAATTGAAAGTCGGCACGAGGACATCTTGACCCGATCGCCGCGCCCAATGCTGATGTGGTCGACGCGATCCGGACACAGCGTGGTGCGGCGCGTGCTGAGCACGGCTTCACTGAGACAGAGCCAGCACGGTGCTGTGGCGCGTTGGCTCCTGTGGAGTCTGGCGGCGGTGGTCCTGCTGGCGGCCGTGTTGCTGGCCACCCTCACCTGGGGGCCGAATCTGATGCGCGAACAGATTGCTGCGCGTACCAGCCTCATGCTCGGACGCGCGGTCCATGTGGAGCACATCAGCGTCTCGCCTTTCGCTGGGCATGCCATTTTCAGCAATCTGGTCATCGATAGCCTTGAGCCAGGCAAGCCGATGCTCACCGCCAAACGGGTCGACCTGAAGGTTGATCCGCTAGCCTATCTGCACGGCGTAGTGGTGGTGCGCAGCATCGAGATGAATGAGCCGCGCGCGCGTGTCGTCAGAACGGGCCCCGACTCGCTCGACTTGTCGGACGTCATTGCACAGTTCACCAACCGGCCCGCGTCGTTGCGGCGCACCGATTGGCGCGTCGATCGCGTAGCACTGCATGACGGGGCCTTCGCCTTCGACGACCGGGTGGTAAAGAAGATCTCCCGCATAGAAGCCTTGCAGTTCTCGCTCGAAGGGCTGACCAACCTTGAAACCAAGGTCGATCAACCAGCGACCCTCAAAGCACGCTTCACGCTCGATGATCGGCCAGCCTCATTCGATGCGCGCGCGACCCTCTTCAGCGAGGCGCCGGTCTACGATGCCCAAGCCAGTCTGGACGCGCTGCCGCTTGCCAGTGTGCTGCCCTATGTCGCGCTGCCTGCCGACATGCGTCCTACAGGCGGTGCCATCGACCTGCAATTGCGCAGTCGCTATCTCACTCGGCCAGAGCGGCCCGAGCAAGCGCTGAGCCTTGAGGGACGGGCGGGTCTGAAAGACCTTGGCGTCGCCGATGCGCAGGGTGCACCGCGCCTTTCAGCGCGCAGCCTGAGTGCCGACATTGGCCCCTCATTTCCATTGGGCGGCGAGATCAGGATCGCCGCACTTGCGCTGGCAGGGTTGAACTTTTCAGGCGGGCGCACGGCAGACGGTTCCATGATCTGGCCCAGGACTGAGGCCGTCTCATCAGCGCCCGTTCCTGCGCAGGGTGCAACGCCGACGCACACCACAGCGCCAACCAACAGTTCGAGCGCAGCGTCGAGCGGGCCACGATCCCTGCGCATCGAGCGCCTCACGGTCGAGGACGCAGTCATTCAATGGGCCGATGCAGCGCTGCCCGGTGGTCTTGAAACGAAAGCCGATAAGGTCACACTGGCAGGCGGCCCGATCCTGATCCCCGACCTGTCTCAGCCGTCTCGCTTGAACGGGACGGCGCAGTTGCAAACGTCGATCAATGGCGAAACCCCTTTGGGCATCACGCTTGAACTCAACGGCTCGCAAGGCCAGGCACGCGTCGATCTCAGGCGCGTGCCCATCGCACGTTATGCGTCGCTTGCCGGCCCGGCGCTGAAGGCGAAGGTTGAGCGAGGCGTCATTGAGGCGCAGGGCCTCGTGCGCTGGAACACCGAGTCAGGCGCCTGGTCGGTGGATGACACTCAGGCCTCGCTTACGGATTTGCGCGTCACCCACCCTCGTACCCAGCCTCTGAGCACGGCAGGTCTGAAGCTGTCGGCGATCAAGGTCGATGGTGTGGCACGTCGCATCGAGATCGGTCAGGCACGTCTGGAGCGTACGAATCTCAGCGCTTACCGCGATGCGGGCGGGCTCATCGATCTGCAGCAGTGGTATGACGCCAGGCCACCGAGCAAGACATCGGCGGCGCGCCCAGGCGCAACACCCACCGCGCAGCCTGCGTGGAATCTGTTGGTGCGGCAGGCTGAGGTGGACCGCCTGGAACTGGATTACCGCGATGCGCTGATAGCCAAAGGCAATCGCCTGCCGCGGGTTACCTTCAGCGGCAAAGCCCGCGATCTGACCCTCGACCCCAAGCGCACGGCGCCCTTCGAGGCGACGGTATCGCTTGCAGACGGTTCGCGCTTGAGTGCAGCGGGGACGGTGCGCCCGCAACCGCTGAATCTGAATGCGCAGCTTCGCTTGCAGCAGATCGACCTCACCTACCTTGACCCTTACATCGAGCCTTACCTGAACCTCGCGCTGGTACGCGGGCAGTTGTGGGGCGGTGGCCGGTTGAACCTGGAGTCGCTCCCCAATGGATCGTTGAGCCGCATCGGGTTTGCTGGCGAAGTGTCTGCAAACAACGTAGCCGCCGAAGATAAATTGACGCGCGAGGACTTCGCGCGATGGAGCGCACTGGCGGCTCCCTCAGTCAACGTGGACTGGCGACCAGACCGGCCGGGGCAAAGTTCAATTGCCATCGGTGACGTCGCATTCGTAGACTTTTACGCACGGGTGATCCTTTCGCAGGAAGGTCGCCTGAACCTGAGCAACATACTGGCTGACCCGAGCAAGGGACAAGCGCCGCAGTCGCTCACCGATTCAAGCGGTGCACGCACAAGCCCGCCACCAGCCTCTGCCGTCCCCGCCAGCACAGTGCAGGCGGTCCCTTCAATCGGATCCGGGCAACGCAGCGCAACCGTGAGTCCACGCGCCGAGACAAAGCCCGCGGAACAACCGCGCGTGAGCATCGGCACCATCCGGATCGCAAGCGGCAACGTGGTCTTTACCGATCTGTTCATTCGCCCGAACTACACCGCGAACCTCACCCAGTTGTCGGGCTCCATTGATGCGTTGGCGAGCGATCGCGCCGAACCCTCGGATGTGCTGATCAGTGGCCGGGTAGACGATGACACGCCGCTCGACATTACAGGCAAGATCAACCCGCTTGCGCCGCGTAATTACATCGACCTGCGTGCCGTCGCGCGCGGATTCGATTTGCCCAAGCTCAGCCCCTATTCCGGTCGCTGGGCCGGTTACGCGATCGAAAAAGGAAAGCTCACGGCCAACGTGCGCTACAAGGTCGAGGGCGACAAACTTGAAGCGGAAAACAAGCTCGTCATCAATCAGCTCACATTCGGCGAGAAAGTCGAGAGCCGCGATGCATTGAAGCTGCCGGTTCAACTGGCCGTGTCACTGCTCAAGGATGCGAACGGCAACATTGATCTGGACCTGCCCATTTCGGGCACCTTGTCTGACCCGCAGTTCTCGGTCGGTGGACTCATCTGGCGTGCCATCGGCAATCTCATCGTGAAAGTGGTGACCTCCCCGTTCAGATTCCTGGCCTCACTGGGCCAGGATGGCGGTAGCGGCACAGATCTGAGTCAGATCGAGTTCAGTGCGGGCGATGCGCGCATTGATGATGAAGACCGTCGGCGCCTGGATGGTCTGGCCACTGCGCTTGAAGCGCGCCCAGCATTGTCGTTGGACATCATTGGCTATGCCGATCCGAAGAGCGACGCACAGGCGCTGCAGCAGGCACGCCTCGAACGTGCGCTGCAAGGCACCAAGCTTGGCGATATTCGCCGCACGAACAAGGCCACCGAACTGACGATCGATACCGTCACGGTTGACGCCACAGAGCGGGCAGCACTGATTGAACGGTTATGGCGTGCCGCCAAACTCGACGGATCGGCACAAAGCAAGACCGTGAGCCCGCAGGACATGGAGCAGCAGCTCCTCGAGCGCAATGAGGTCGCTACCGAGGACATGCGCCAGCTCGCCCAACGCCGCGCCGAAACCGTGCGCAATTACCTGCGTGAGGAACGCAAAGTTCCGACTGAACGCTTGTATGTGCTGGCGCCGCGGGTGAGCGTCGACAGCGCAAAGCAGGACACCGAGACTGCTAGCGTTGTGCGCAAGGTGACCTTCGAAGTGAAGTAACGCGGCGCTGCATGAACAATGAGGCTTGACCTGCGCGACCTCGATCGGCCGGTTCAGCCTGGCTCGGTCCGTGAAGAAAAGCCGCTTGAAATTCCCGCCCTCCGATACAATGTGCGTTCAAGACCGGGGCCGACCTGGTTTCGACGTGGGTAGTGAAGCGTTTCAGTGCATGCCGAGGACTCTAGTGCCCTCGTAAATCCTTCTAGAAAACTTCAAACGCCAACGACGAGCGTTTCGCTCTGGCCGCTTAAGGCCTAAGCCGCTGCACCGGGTTGCCGATGGCCCGGGTCCCGCAAGGGACTGCAGTGTCATTCACATCGGATCGTGCCTCGGTGGGCCGCTTATCGAGGAGCTAAAAAATAGGTGGCTGGTCGTTTCCTGAGCCTGCCGATCGGCATAGGCGACGACGAGACAAAAAAAGATCTGGCTAAGCATGTAGAGCGGTTACGTAGAAGACTTGCGGACGCGGGTTCGATTCCCGCCGGCTCCACCAACAAACTAATGCGCCTGCCCCGAAAGGGGTGGGCGTTTTAGTTTGTTGAGCGACTCAGCGCGGGGATCGAACCCGGCGGGCGCGGGGCGACCGCGGGGTTTAGGCGAGCACCGTTCGCCGCAGTCAGCGTGCTTCCACGGCTTCCGGAAAGGCCCATTTGCCGGACAGGACTTCGCTTCGCGGTCGATACATCCGCACCGTGTAGTTCCAGCCCGGCATGATCCGCAGATAGTTCGCCGCGCTCGGATCGCCACCGAAACGAATGGTCACCGTCCCGTCCGGGTCTCGCCTGCCCGTGACACTGTTGACCGAGATCGCGGTTTCGGGCGCTTCGTAAAAGCCCTTCTCGTTGTAGACCGTCACCGACCAGAATCCGTCGACCGGCACATTCCCCACTCTCAGCACGTAGGGCGTCGTGCCGTCGTTCTTACTCACCTGGCTCGCGACGTACGTCGCGTCTTCTAACGGGTTGCCTCCCCAGCCAGCCGCGGTGCCGATCAGGTGTCGCACGGGATCGACCTTTTCCCGAGGTCCAAACATCGCTCGGTTGTCGCCCGCGTAGGGCATCAGGCTCGCGATGGCGGCGCTCATCTTTGCGCGCTGCTCCCCGTCCCAGTTGGGGGCCTCAAACTTCCCTGGCCTCGCCTGCTCGATACGCACGGCATCCTGCGCGGCATGCGCCGCCTTCACGTCGGCCGAATCGTTCGGGTCCATGAACGTGCGGATCACAACGAGCACGTAGCGCGTACCAAGCTTCTCCCGGGTCAGCTTGTAGCGCCCCGGCGCATACGCGACGAGCGGCGCGTAGTGGTCCTGATTGACGACAAGTATTGACTGGAAGCGCCTGCCGACGTCCGGCTTGACGATCGTGACCGGCGTGGACAGGTCGAACACCCCGAAGGTGTAGGGCGTGTCGCGGTTCATCCGGATGACGGTCTGCTGGTTGACCGCAACCGGCTCGCGATCGCTGCAGAGCTTGCCGAAGCACCCCTTCGCGACAAAGCCGCTGAAGTAATGGTCTGACTCAGCGCGCTTGAAGTTTTCGAGCGTGACGGACTGTGCAGCGAGGAGTGGCCCCGCACCGAGAGCAATCATGATGGCGGACGCGCACAGCGCGATCCGAGGGCGGTTCCATGTAGCGGGGATGTTTGGGCGCACGGTTGATCCTAAGTTCGCAGCATGATGGTTCACGCTTTCCTCTGGATCGATATCGTTGATGAAGTGCGCAGTTCCGTAATGATCTGACTCAAATATCGAGTCGGCCGTGTCCCATAAAACCCGGCTTCTGACCTGACAGGTCAAAAGCCATGCACCGTACCCGAAGCCGCGATCGGTGTGCGAACGCATCTCCGTCCTGGTCGCACTCAATGCTGACCGCCCGAGGGCGGCAGGATTACCGACTTCGCGTCCGTCACGAAGCTGAACTGGTACGCGAGCAGCGAACTGCGAGTTCGACGACGCCCTCACGCGCTAGACTAGGTCATCACAGCAACCGCCAGGTTCCTCTTCCGGCTGAGGCCTGAATTCCGAACTCAAAACTGACGCCATGTCATTCATCGCCTTTCTCATCGCAGCCACGGTGCTAGCCGTTACGCCAGGCCCAGGCATCGCCTATGTCGTGGCCCGCACGGTGGCAGGCGGGCGCGCGGAAGGACTGGCTTCGTGCATCGGCACGGGCATTGGTGGAATGCTCCACGTGCTGGCTGCGGCATTCGGCCTGTCAATCCTGGTAGCGCAATCGGCGCTGGCCTTCACATTGGTGAAGTACGTCGGCGCTGCGTACCTCGTCTACCTCGGTGTGCGAATGCTGCTGCGCAAACAATTCGATGATGCTGATCAGACGGTGTCACCTCAGGGCGCTCGCCGTGCACTGATGGAAGGCATCGTGGTCGAGGCTTTTAACGTGAAGACTGCGTTGTTCTTCCTGGCCTTCCTGCCGCAGTTTCTGGTGCCTGCCAAGCCTCTCTTACCGCAGTTGGTGGTGCTGGGCAGCATCTGCGTGGCACTGAACACGCTGGTGGATGTGGTCGCAGCGTTGTCGGCTCACCGGCTGCTTGAGTCAAGTGTGGTGCGCACTGCAAGGGCTCGGGCGATGACGCGGATGTCAGGTGTCACCATGATCGGCCTGGGCCTCTTCCTCGCTGCAGCCAAGCGGCCATCCTGAGCCAGCCGCACGGGCTGACGAACCGCTCACGCAACTGGCCTGGCAGCAAAAAAGGTCGCCGTGGATGAGCCGTGGGAGTCGGCACAGCGTTGTCGGGTGGCCAACGTCATGCATGACGGTGCGCTCAGTGTGTGCGATCCAGGAGCGCCAAAGGCCGCGCTGATAGAAAGCCTGGCGATCAACCACCCGTTCGCGGATGGCGACAAGCGCGTCGCCTTTGCGACTGCCGACGCGTTTCTGCGGATCAACGGCTGGCGCTTGCAGCGTGCGCCGATGCACATTTACGCTGAGATGATGCAGATGTTCGAGTGGGGCACGTTTGATATCGCCCCGCTCGATCCTTGGCTGCGTCAGTGTGCCGTCGTCGCGGAGTGAATTGATGGGTCGATGACTCGGTGATGCGCTCAAGGACAACATCCGCGGCCTGCAACCGTATGCGGGCAACCCAATGAAATACACCAGGGCCACCGGCTCGCAGCGAGCAAGCCACAGGTTATCCAGAGATCGCGTCAGCGTCGCGACGCCCGCGTCTCGCTCCAACCGAGAAACAGCCCCGCGCCGATGATGATCGCGGCACCCAGCCAGGTACTCACACCTGGCACCGCATCGAACACCAGCCAGCCGAACACGCCGGCGCACAGCAACTGAAAGTACTGGAACGGCGAGACGATGTTGGCCGGGGCATTGATCATGGCGCGGGCTACGCAGTAGTGCCCCAGGCCACCCAGCACACCCAGCGTCAGCAGCATCAGCACATCGGTCCAGCGATCCGGGGTACGCCAGAAAAAGGGGACAGCGAAGGACATCAGTACGCTGCCCAGCATCGCACTCCAGATCGCCGAAGTTTCAGCGGGGTCGCCCGACACGCGGCGGGTGAGCACCTGATACAGGGCATAGCACAGCGAGCTGCCCAGGATCAGCAGCGAGGACCACTGAAACAGACCGCTGCCTGGGCGTACCACGACGAGCACACCGATGAAGCCGACCAGCACCACCGCCATGCGGTTGGCCTTGATCGGTTCACCCAGCAATGGGACGGCAAGCAAGGTGACCAGCAGCGGCGACAAGAAGCTGATCGTGGTGGCCTCGGCCAGCGGTACGGTCACCAGTGCGATGAAGTAGAGCGTAGTCGAGGTCAGTTGCAGCAACGAGCGCGCGGCCTGCGTACCCGGCGTGCGCGTTCGCAGCACCCCCCATCCGTAGCGCGGCATGAACAGCAGCCCAATGAAGATGAAGTGCCCGAGCGTTCTTGCCCAGACGATCTGCACCGGCTCCAGCCGCGCACTGAGCAGCTTGACCAGTGTGTTCATGCAGGCGAACAGGAACACCGCCATCAGAATGAACAGAATGCCGCGGGTGATGCGATTGGTGGGCAATGCGGTGACGGGCAAGACGGGGACTTCCTCGCAAGACCCTGCACCGGGCGAGCCGCCATGCATGCAGGTCAACCCATGAGGTCAGCCCGCATTCTGACCCCTCCAAGCAACACCGGGCAGCGCTACGGTTCCGAATCCGGGCGCGCGGCCGCGCAGCGTCGGTCTGCGCCCTCTCATGGGTGAGACGCTGTTTGGCGCCGTGGGCAAGTCTTGAGAAGATCGGGCAGTGAATACCTGCTCCGTCTGGATGATTGACAAAGGATTGCCGTGACCGTGCCACCGCGGGCCATCGCCATGCTGGTGGTGCTGACCCTGGTCTGGGGAACCAACTGGCCCCTGTTCCCACTGGCCCTGCAGGAAATCTCGGTCTGGACCTTCCGTTCGATCACGGCCCCTGCCTGCGGTCTCATCCTGCTCGCGGTGGCGCGTCTGCGCGGCATGCCAATGCACATTCCCCGCGAGCACTGGCCCACCCTTGCAGCAGCCAGCTTTTTCTATCTGGTGGTCTGGAATATCTGCAGCACCTACTCGGCCACCCTCATTCCCTCGGGTCAGTCGGCCGTGCTTGGCTACACCATGCCCCTGTGGTCGGCGCTGCTGTCTTGGGCAATGTTCGGGCAACGGCTCAACGGCCGTCTGCTGATGGCGCTGGCACTGGGCACGCTCTCGGTGGTGCTGCTCATGGTCCCGAGCCTTGGCGCTTATGCGCAGGCTCCGCTCGGTCTTGCACTGGGCTTGCTTGCGGGTCTGGGCTGGGCCGTGGGCACCCTCCTCCTCAAGCGTCGGATCATTCCGGTGCCGGTCCTGGTGCTCACCGGCTGGCAGATGCTGCTGGTGTCGCTGCCGGTGATGATCGTGGCCTTCACCACCGGTGACGGGCAGTGGTTTGTACCCAGTACCCAGTCGATCCTGCTGCTCATCTACATCACGCTGATTCCGCTGTGCGTAGGCAATGTGTGCTGGTTCGCGATCGTGACCCTGCTGCCTGCGAATGTGGCCGGCCTGTCGGTGATCATGGTGCCGATGGTGGCCATGCTCTCGGGGGCCTGGCTGCTCGGCGAACCGCTGGGCCCGTTGCAACTGGCGGCAATGGCCTGCTGCGCGGCGTCGCTGGCACTCACCCTCTTTCAGCCGCGATCAGCCGATCAGCAGCTGAGCCGTACGGCACAAGAAGCCGAACGCTGACGCGCCTCCGATCGCGTGCAACGCATGCAAACCGTGCTTGCGCGCCGCCTGCCAGGGGCCTAAACCCATCACTGGGAGTTTCCGCAAAGCCAGTTGAATCAGCCAGGCTGGCTTTCTTGAACCATCTCCACCAGCTGGCTTAGCGCGATTGCCCAGCCCTGCTCGAAACCCATCGCTGCATGGGCATCGCGGCCTGCAGCGTCCACATGGTGAACCTGAGCCTGGTAGCGCGTGGCGCCATCCGGAAGTCGATCGAACCGCAACTCGCAGACAAAGCCGAATCCAGGGTGGGTGATGGCTTGCGGCTTGAAATCCGGCCCCAGCAGATTAGTCCATAGCAGCCGATGTGGCGCCTCCACGGCCAGAAAGCATCCGACGCCCTCGGGCAGCGTCTCGCCTTCCGGGGATTGAATCGTCGTGCAGAAAGCGCCCCCCGGCCTGGGGTCGATGGTGCAAGCGACCACCCGCCAGGGGCGTGGACAGAACCAGGGCATCAGGCGATGCGGCACGGTCCAGGCTTCGAAGCATTGTTCGGGGCTGATCGGCACGTCGCGGACGAGGCGCAAAGTCAGGTCGGAATGGGTCGCTGATGCGGTCATCAATCTCTTTCAGTCCTTTAACGGAACCCCATTCGCGCGCATCGCCTAAACGATGGATGCTGACCATTGCGAACGTTGGCCCGAGGCGGCGCTCATCCAGGCGGAAACCACCAGACCCGGTTGATGTGCCCGATACTCAGCTCCAAGTTTACAATCGGTAAACCATTCGATCGGGTTCGCGCTGGTTTGCTGCAGTCCGCAAGGCTTTGGTGGCCTGCGTCAAGTCGAAACAGCAGCGCAATCGACAAGTCGCCTAACATCAAGGCTGAGCGATGAGTGAACTTGAGAACTTACGAGCCGAACTCGATCGCACGCGTGCCGTCCTTTTGGAGCGGGAACAGCTCCTTGAGAACACAGAGCAAGGCATCTGGCATCTCGATAACACCGGGCTGACTGTTTACGTCAACGCGGCAATGTGCCGTCTGCTGGGGCGCCAACGCGAAGACATCCTGGGGCGCTCGGTCTTTGACTTCTTTTCCGGGCCTGACCTTGCGACCCTGAACGATCAGCTGGAACGGCGCAAGCGCGGATCCAAGCAAGGCTACGAAATCAGCCTGCAGCGACCGGATGGTTCACGTGTCGAATGCTTCAACAATGCCACTCCGATCTACGACGCGGCGGGCGTGAAGCTCGGTTCAGTCGGAATGTGGACCGACCTCACTCAGCTCAAGCAAACGCAGCGCGAACTGAAGGAGGCCCTTGCAGATAGCGTTGCCAGACGAACCGACTATGAGGCACTGCTCGCAAGCTTTCCTGGCACGATCGCCGTGGTCGATCAAAGCGGCCACTATCTCTTTGTGAATCAGGAATTGGCCGATCTGCTGGATCGACCGGCGACCGACATCCTTGGCCGGCATGTGAGCGAGATTCTCGGACCGGAACAGGCCGCCCGGATGATCAGCGAGTTCCCGCGTTTGAATGCGGGCGAAGTGATCACTGACACCGTCGAAGTACTGTCTGGCGACAGTAAGGCCGTCATCAGCCTGCGGTTAAACCGCTTGGCTGGGCCGCCCCGATCAGATGGCCAGCGTTATTACTCGTTTGGGGTCGACATCAGCGACATTCTCAAGGGTCAGGCGAGGAGCCACTTCCTGAACCAGATGAGCCATGAGATTCGCACGCCAATGAACGCCATCATCGGCTTGACGCAGGCGGCGCTGGACACTGAGCTGACCGCGCAACAGCAGGACTACCTGAGTAAGGTCAAGTTCGCCGGACATGCGCTGATGGAACTCCTTGACGACGTGCTGGACCTCGGAAAGATCGATGCCGGCAAACTGGAAATCGAATCGATCCCCTTCAACCTGCATGACACGCTCGAGAGCACAACCGGCATGCTGGCTGCGCTCAGCCGCAAAAAGGGGCTGAGTCTGAAGTGGTCCTGCGCGCCTGAAGTGCCGCGGCAGCTGTTGGGTGACCCGAAGCGCGTGCGCCAGGTGCTCATCAATCTGGTGAGCAACGGGCTGAAATTCACCGAGGCAGGTGGCATTGAAATCAAGGTCGCACTGAAGTCAGGGTCGACCGAGCCACGGTGGCTGCACTTTTCAGTCCACGACACCGGCCTGGGCATGACCGAGATGCAACTGGCGGGTGTGTTCCAGCCGTTCGTGCAGGCGGATACATCCATTTCGCGAAAATTTGGCGGCACGGGCCTGGGCCTGTCCATCAGCCGGGAATTGGTCGAATTGATGGGAGGGCGAATCTGGGCTCAAACTGAGCTCGGAAAGGGCAGCACCTTCCATTTCGAGCTGCCGTTCAAAGCGCTCGCCACCGTGGCAAACATGCCCGATGCCGTCGGCGGCTATGCCGACCCGGCTCGCCCCGCGCTTGAAGACCACGAGCTGGCATCGATACGCGGCGCGCGCATCTTGCTTGTCGAAGACAACGCACTCAACCAGTTGGTCGCTGTCAATCTGCTGAAGCGCGCCGGGTGTTCGGTCGAGGTGGCGCAACATGGTCAGGAGGCGCTGGAGTGGCTGGCGCGAGCGAGCTTTGATTGTGTGCTGATGGACCTGCAGATGCCCGTGATGGACGGCTATGAAGCGACAGAACGCATCCGTGCAAACCCTGACTGGGCCCGCCTGCCAGTACTGGCCCTGACGGCCAGTGTCATGCCGGAAGACCGTGCACGGGCATTGAAGGCAGGCGTTGACACGCTGATTGCCAAACCGGTTCGAGCCATGGAGTTTTATGCCGCATTGCTGCGGTATCTTCCAGCGAGTCGGCGCGAAGCCAGTCTCCGCTAAGACGCTGCGTTGCGGCTCGCTGTCCGGTTCTGGACGTGCGACAGGCACTCATCGCGCCCGGGGCTTGGGTGACCCTTTCGCGGTGCAGCCAAGCTGCGAAAATCGCCAGTTCCGTGCACAATTTCCAACCTGCCACCCGACTGCCCAACAAAGAGGACATCGATGACCACTGTCAAAAGCGTGCTGACCCAGAAAGACGGCACCCTCATCAGCGTTCGATCCGACGATCAGGTCGTCAAAGCGTTGTTGCAGATGCGGGACAACCGCGTGCGCTCAGTACTCGTGATTGATGACGGGGTGCTGGTCGGTATCGTGACCCAGGGTGACTGCGCCATCAAAGTGCTGTTGCCGGGGCTTGATGCGAAGCAAACGATGATCAGCCAAGTGATGACGCGTAACCCCATCACCGTCAAGTTGGCAGACCGGGTGGACGCCTGCATGGGTCTGATGGCTGGAAAGGGGTTTCGCCATCTGCCAGTCATTGACGGGGGCAAGGTCGTGGGCGTGATCTCCATCGGAGACGTCGTCAAGGACATCATCCGCGACCTGCAGCTCAACGTGGGCGACCTGATGGGCTACATCATGACCGACGGCCCTGGGGGCTGAAGGGCGAGGGTCGGATCGGTGCCGAGTGACCTGTGCCTCACCGGCATCCCGCTCCGCGGGCTTGCCCGTGTGTCTCAGGCCCGCTTCGGATAAGGCTCGGTTCGGATCGTGATGAGGCCTTGTCGATGCAGTAACCTGCGGCCTGCCATCAACACTGCGCACACCGCACCCCTAGGACAGTTCATGAGCACAACCGAACCGATTCAGTTGGGAGGCGCCCCCGGCTCGCCCTACACCCGCAAAATGCTGGCCGTGCTGCGCTATCGGCATCTCCCCTACCGCTTCATGATCCTGAACCGGTACGCCACACAGATGCCCATGCCGAAGGTCTCGCTGCTGCCGACCTTCTGGTTTCCGGATGCGCAGGGCGCGCTCCAGCCCGTGACCGATTCCACACCGATCATTCGGCGGCTCGAGCGCGAGCATGTTGGGCGCAGCGTGCTGCCGGCCGACCCCGTGCTGGCCTTGCTCGATGAACTTTTCGAGGACTACGGCGATGAATGGCTCACCAAGGCCATGTTCCACTATCGCTGGCATTACGCCGATGACATCGAGCGTGCGGGTGAGGTGCTGCCGCGATGGCGGGCGATCACCGCCACCGAGGCCACCATCGCCCAGATGAAGCAGCAATTCTCGGAGCGACAGATCTCGCGCTTGCGTTATGTCGGCTCAAGCCCCGAGACCGCTCCCGTCATCGAAGACAGCTACCGGCGCTTTCTCGACCTGTTCGACGCCCATCTGCGTCGCTATCCTTTTCTGATGGGTGCACGCCCCGGAGCCAGCGACTTCGGCATCTTTGGCCAACTCACGCAGCTCACGCATTTCGACCCCACTCCGATGGCGCTCACCTTGAAACGCTCGCCACGGGTCTTTGCCTGGGTTGATCTGGTCGAGGATCTTTCCGGTCTAACGGTCACCGAAGACGGCTGGCTGACCCGGGAAGCTGCCATCGAGAGCCTGCGCGATCTGCTCGCTGAAGTCGGTCGCACGTATGTGCCGGTCATGCTGGCCAACGAGGCCGCACTGGCTCAGGGCGCAGAGCAAGTCGAAACCGTCGTGGAAGGCCTGCGCTGGGTACAGCAGCCCTTTACCTACCAGGGCAAGTGCGTACGCTGGCTGCGCGAGTCATGGCAGCGGCTCAGCCCGACCGATCAGGGCGCGTTGCGCGATCTGCTGGCTGAGACCGGTTGTTTGCGGCTCTTCGAAAGCTGAGCGGCCTCAACCCTCGCGCAAGCGCTCTTCGCCCCGCACCAGTCGCCGGGCGATCTCCTCATAAAAGCGTGCATTGCGAACGTTCGCCTCGCCGTTGTCACGGGTGCCGATCAGCTTGGCCGGCACGCCGCCGATGATCGAGTTATCTGGAAAGACCTGGTTCTGCATCACGATCGCATGACCGGCCACAATTGAATTGGCGCCGATCTTTGCGCCATCCATGATCGTGGCATTGATGCCGATGAGACATCGGTCACCGATCTCGCAACCATGCAGCGTCACGTGATGGGTGATCGAGCAGTCTTCGCCGACGATGGTCGGCGTGTTGTTGCCCACATGCACCATCACAAAATCCTGCAGGTTGGTGCGTGCCCCGATGCGGATGTGGTGCATCTCGCTGCGCATGACCACATAGGGCCAGACCGACGCGCCCGGCCCGATCCAGACCTTGCCATGCAACTGCGCTGTGGGATGCAGGAGGGCCAAGCCCTCCAACTCCACTTGCCGGCCCACATGCGGCATGCGCAGCACCGGTTGCGCACGCACCCGCTCCCAGTGCCTGCGCACCTGGGCCAGCATGGCCTCGCGTGTGCCGTTATTGTCGATCACTACATTAGCTAGCGCCATACGCTCTGCGTTTGAGAGCTGCGCATCCAGGCGTCCCTCGACGGCCGCACGCCCTGCGCCATCACGTGCCATGGCGCGTTCGATCGCCACTTCACGATCGACGATATTGACCCAGACCTCGTTGCCCAGATCCTGCCAGCCGGCTTCAAACAGCACCGCCGCTTCGAGCACAATGACCTGCGCAGCATTTGACGCCCTGATCTGCGCAATCTCCTGCGCTGCCAGGCGTCGAATCGCAGGCCACACAATGTCGGTGAGCTTTTTCAGCTCAGCAGGCTGTCCGAACACTTTGCCGCCCAGCGCTTTTCGGTCGATACGACCATCGCCCGCCACCACCTCGGGGCCGAACACCTCGGCGATGCGGCTGTGGGCAACCGAACCTGGCTCGTACACGCGATGGCCGAGCAGATCGGCGTCGATCACATGGGCACCGAGTTCACGAAGATGGGCGGCAGCGGTGGACTTTCCGCTGGCAAGGCCGCCAGTGAGGCAAATGACGGATGGCATAACAAGCCTGTGTGAGTTGGGAACGAAAAATGGCAGCCCGATGGGTAGCCAGCAAGGCAAACTCGCTTCGATACATGGGCAAGAAACCGAAGTGCACCATATCTTGCCGAAGGGTTCAGCGGTAGTCGCAGTGCAAGCCTCGTGAATACGTCCCCTTCAACCCGGGTTTTCAGTGGTCCGGCTGAGGCTTCAGGTTAACCTGTTCGATCCGAAGACAGACACTCCTGCGCCCTTCCCCGTGCGGCGCAGTCCGACAGACGAGCCTGATGCGCATGCGCGATCCCCAACCATCCGGCAAATCCTTTCGCGGCAATAAGGCCGCCCTGCCCAGCAAACCCTGCGCGGCCTGCGGCCTGCCCATGACTTGGCGCAAGCGCTGGGCCAGGAACTGGGATGAGGTGAAGTTCTGCTCAGACGCCTGTCGGCGTAACAAGGCTGCGCGTGGGTAAACTGCGTGCGCTTGTCATCGTTCTGGGCGATCAGCTCGACCTGGACGCGTCAGCCTTCGACGACTTCGATGCAGGCCAGGACCAGGTCTGGATGGCTGAAGTTGCGCAAGAGTCAACCCACGTCTGGTCCAGCAAACCGCGCACTGCCCTCTTCCTGTCAGCCATGCGTCACTTCGCCCTCGCCCTGCGTGAGGCGGGTCGTCCACTGCATTACTGCCGGCTGGATGACGCTGATACACGCGCCAGCCTGGGCGAGCAGTTGCAAGCCGACATCGCACGCCTGCGCCCTGACAGGCTGGTGATGACCGCACCGGGCGACTGGCGGGTACTTCAGCGCATCAAAGACGTGGCACAGACCTGCAAGCTGCCGCTGGATATTCGCGAGGATCGCCACTTCTACTGCACCGTGCGTGAGTTTGCCGAGCACGCTCAGGGGCGCAAGTCCTTGCGAATGGAGTATTTCTATCGCGAGCAGCGCAAACGCCACAAGGTACTCATGGATGGCGATGCGCCTGCAGGCGGCCAATGGAACTTCGATGCAGACAATCGCGAGTCCTTCGGTGCCAAGGGGCCCGGTACGGTGCCCGAGCGATCAGTGTTTCCGCCTGATGCGATCACACGTGAAGTGATCGCACTGGTTCAGACGCGCTTTGCAGAGCATCCCGGACGCCTGGACAGCTTCGCATGGCCCGTGACGCGAGCACAGGCCCTTCAGTCCTTGGAGCGTTTCATCGCCGAGCGCCTGCCCTTGTTCGGCCGGTTCCAGGATGCGCTCTGGCCAGACAACCCCTGGCTGTATCACGCGCATCTGTCGGCAGCGCTCAACCTGAAGTTGCTCCATCCGCGCGAAGTCGTGTCCGCTGCAGTGGCGGCCTATGACACGGGCGCGGCGCCCCTGGCCAGCGTGGAAGGCTTTGTGCGACAAATCCTGGGCTGGCGTGAATACGTTCGCGGCATTTACTGGACCCGCATGCCCGGCTACGCAACACTCAACGCGCTGCAGGCCGACGCAGACCTGCCCGCCTGGTATTGGACGGGCGACACCGACATGGCATGTCTGCATGATGCCCTGACGCAAACGCTCACGCACGGCTATGCCAACCACATCCAGCGACTGATGGTCACCGGGCTGTATGCGCTGATGCTGGGCGTGGCGCCGCAGCAGGTGCATGCCTGGTATCTGGCGGTGTATGTCGATGCGGTGGAATGGGTGGAGTTGCCCAATACCCTGGGTATGAGCCAGTTTGCCGACGGCGGCCTCATGGCCAGCAAGCCTTATGTAGCGACTGGCAAGTACATCCAGCGCATGAGCCCGCATTGCAGTGGATGCAGGTATGACCCGGCAAAGCGCACCGGCGACACAGCCTGTCCGTTTACCACCTTGTATTGGGACTTCCTGATCCGGCACGAAACCGTGCTTGCCGCCAACCCGCGCATGGCGCTGCAGGTGAAGAACGTAGCCCGCATGACCGATCTCGACAAGCAGGCGGTCCAGGAGCACGCCGCAGTCATTCGCACCGCTGAACGGGTACTCAGGCATGCCACCACGCCTGGCGCGGCACCCCCAGCACCTGCCCATGGTTGAACCCTTCGAGCCCACGCTCGCAGCGGCGCACGCACGCATCACCGCCGTGCACCCCGCGGCTTATGCCCGTACCCGCAATGCACTGGAAGGCGCAGTCAGCGGACTGTCGCCCTATATCACCCACGGCTTCGTCACGCTTGCCGAGGTCATGGCCACCGTCGCCGCTCAACACACGCTTCATACGCAGCACAAGTTCGTCATGGAGCTGGGTTGGCGTGCGTACTTTCGCCATGTGTGGTCACACCGTGGCGATGACATCCTTCGGTCATTGCATGAAGGTCCGCTACCCGATTCAGCGTACGCAACAGAGCTGCCCGCCGATATTCGACAGGCCGCTACAGGTGTGCCGGTCATCGACGAATCGGTGCGAACGCTTTACGCAACAGGCATGCTGCACAACCATGCCCGCATGTGGCTGGCCAGCTATGTGGTGCATCTGCGCAAGGTGCATTGGCGTGCAGGCGCCGACTGGCTCTACAGCCATCTGCTCGATGGCGACCTGGCCAGCAACCATCTGAGCTGGCAATGGGTGGCTGGCACCGGCAGCCACAAACCCTATCTTTTTAATGCGGACAATGTGGCGCGCTACGCACCTGCGCAATGGCACAGTGCCCACACGGTGATCGATACGTCTTACGAACAGCTGGATCTCATCGCTCGAGACGCTTCGTGCAAAGAGGCGTCTCACAACCCGGAACATCCTTCGCTCAGCTCGACGGAAGAACCGCACCTGTACGTGGAACCGCCCGCTGATGACGGACTCACGCGCCCCGACGCAAACCTGGTTGCAGACCGTGATGTGTGGATCGTACATCCGTGGAGCCTGGGCCCACTCCCCACGAACCTGCCAGCGAATGCACTGGTGATCGGCGTGTCTGTGAGTGATTTTCACCGGGCCTGGCCCTGGAGCGCACGACGCTGGCAGTTCGTGGGCCGTCGCATGGCGCAATTGGCGCCACATCGCTGGCATGACCGAAGCGAGGGCTTAGCCACTGCATTGGCTACAGCCCATAGCGTACGGACGATCGCGGAACCACACTTGGCGCCGTGGCTATCGGGTTTGGCTGAGTGCATGCCCGCGCCCTGCCCCTTCGCACAGGTTGCAGTGCGCTGCGACTCTTTCTCCAAGTGGTGGCCTCGGGCCTCACGCGATCTGCAGCTCACAGCAACAAGCGCCTGAGGTCCCGATCGACCGCCCTGCTCGAAACAGCAGCATGATCGGTGCAGCCGGTGTGCCCGCGGAACAGGTCAACTGCATTGCTCAGGCGCTCGCAGCAGCCCGCCCGCTCATGAACTGAGCGGGCGCATGGGCAACTACTCGCGCATCTTGCGCACGCTGACCGCAGCCGGCCGTGCCCAGCAGCGCGCAACCCAGGCTTGAGTCTTCGGCCACTTCGCCAGATCGAGGAACAGCGCCCGATACAAGGCGCCCGCCACATTCAGATCGGCCACCGAAAAGGCCGGCCCGGCCAGCCACTCTGAGTGCCCCAGCGCAACTTCCAGCACATCGAACGCCGGAACGATTTCCGCCCACGCTGCCTCGGCGATTGCGGGTTTGCGTTCCGCCTCAGGCAGACCGGTGCTGTGATTCACATAATTCGTGATCTGCCGATCCAGCCGATCGGTCTCCCAGAAACTCCACTGCAGGGCGAGCGCCTCGTGCTTCAGTTCTGACGGGTACAAAGCGCTGCAATGCTTCCTGGCCAGATACAGGTTGATCGCCATGGACTCGTACAACACGAAGCCATCGTCATCAATAACCGGCACACGGCGGTTGGGATTCAAGACCGCAAATTCCGGCGTCTTCGTGGGAGCCGAACGCGGCAGGTAGTCGAGATGCTCGTAAGGAATTCCGAGCTCACCCGCCATCCAGAGCGTGCGCAAGGCACGCGATTTCGCTGAGCCGTAAATTTTCAGCACGACGCCCTCCTGAAATGTGTGAAACGGAAAGACTACTCCTGTCGCTGCGATTGCATCTTGCGGCCGATCCGGAAGTGATTTGCCATCGATGCGCGTGCTAGTCCTTCGAAACTGTGGAACGACCCGATACGATTTTCGTCGTAGGATGCGAGCAAGCGCTCTGTCCTATGTCGTATCAACAAGCCTCAACGCGACTATCGCCTTGCGCCGATGCGCACTGTGCAAAACACGCCGTTCGCGGTGATCCAGCAAGATCGCCCCACTTGAACCTGAGACTGCCTCATGCAAGAAACTCAGCTATCGCCCCGAATTGCAAGTGAGGTCAGCGGCATCGATGCGCGACACCTCACCACAGCGTCTTTCGAGCTCCTCGCCGAGGTCTTTCACCGCAGAGGCGTACTGGTCTTACGCGATCAACACTTGAACGCGGACGAATTGCTCGGGTTCTCCAGTCATTGGGGAACGCCCTGGTTGGGACCGATGCTCAAAGCCACTGAGGGCCAGACGTCGGTCGCGACCATCCGGAATCGCGGCAAGACCGGGACTGTCACCGAATACTGGCACTGCGACACCAGTTTCTCTTCTGCTCCACCCGCCATCACCATGCTGAGCGCCGCGCAATTGCCCGCGGTCGGTGGCGACACTATGTGGTGTGATCAGTATGGCCTGTACGAAGCGATGTCCGATGGCATGAAGCGCATGCTCTCGGGTCTGCGGGCTGTGCACTATGACAAGCAGCGTCACAAGCAACTTGAGGGACGCTCACCGTCAGATGAATCAGCCGCGCATCCGGTGATTCGCACCCACCCTGTGACCGGACGCAAGTCGCTGTTCATCAGTGGTCAGGCCGAGCACATCGAAGGCATGACCCGCGAGGAAAGCCGGCCCCTGCTCGATTGGCTGCTGGGCCTGCTCGGCCAGCCTGACTATGTGTACCGGCACCGCTGGCGGGTGGGCGATCTGCTGATGTGGGACAACCGATGCACCACGCATTACGCGATTCACGACTACGGCGATCATCCGCGCTTTCTGCATCGTGTGACGCTCCAGGGAGATGTACCGAGATGAATATGCGTCAAGCCATCACACACGGCGCACTGTTGCGAATCGCATCAGGCTTTGCCCATTGCCTGCAGTTCGCCGCCTGTGTGGGAACGACTGTGCTCGCCATGAGCCTGATCTGCGTCGACAGCCACGCCCAGACCTTCCCAGCCAAGCCGATCACCCTGATCGTGCCCTTCCCGCCGGGCGGCACCACCGACATCCTGGCGCGCGACATCGCCACTCAACTGCAGGGACGCCTCGGTGTGCCAGTGGTGGTGCATAACGCAAGCGGCGCAGGCGGCACCCTGGGCTCGACCCAAGTGGCCCGTGCAGTCGGCGATCCGCACACCCTGCTGCTGACCGCCACCCACCATGTCATCAATCCCTCGCTGCTCGAACGTCTGCCCTACGACACGAAGCGCGACTTCACTCCCATTGCCCTGATCGCCACAGCACCGAACGTGCTGATCGTCAATGCGCAATTCGGCGCACAGTCGGTGAGCGACCTGATCCGCATGGCGCGCGAAAAACCGGGTGCCATCGGCTTTGCATCGAGCGGCGTAGGCGGTGCCAACCATCTTTCAGGAGAGCTCTTCAAGGTGATGGCCGGGGTGGACATCCTCCACATTCCATACAAAGGCGCCGCACCGGCCTTGAACGATGTCATGGCCGGGCACGTCCCCGTGATGTTCGACGGGCTGGCCGCAGTCACACCGCATCTGTCGGGCGGCAAGATCCGGGCGCTCGCGGTGACATCACTCACCCGTGCGCCTACGGCACGACAGCTGCCCACCATTGACGAGTCAGGCGTCAAGGGCTTCGAAGTCCTGTCCTGGTTCGGGCTGTATGGGTCGGCACAGCTGCCGCCAGCGGCACTGGCGCGCATCGCCAATGACGTCGCAGCCACCTTGCGCTCGCCCGAGATTGAGCAACGCTTCGCCAAGCTGGGGGTCACACGAGGTGATCTGTCGCAATCGGCCTTCGCACGCTTCGTCGACGACGAAATCGAGAAGTGGGGGCGCGTGATCGAGGCCGCCAAAATTCCAAAACAGTAGTACCTCGGAGCCCGGAGACCGAGCCATGCCTTTCTACGAACGCGGCGACGTGCGCATTCACTACGAGGAGTCAGGCACGGGCTATCCCCTCCTGATCATCCCCGGGGGCGGACTGAACTCCGACCTCACCTTCATGCGCAACGGGCCGTTCAATCCGATGGCGGAATTCAGCAATGAGTACCGCTGCATCAGCAGCGATTTGCGCCATGCCAATGCTGGGCAGTCACAGGGCCCGCTTGAGATCGATCGGCCCTGGGATGCATTCGCAGACGACCAGCTGGGTCTCATGGACCATCTGGGCATTTCAAGGTTCATTGTGATGGGCTTTTGCATTGGCGGCCCGATGAGCTGGAACCTGCTCAAGCGCGCCGGCGAGCGAATTGCCGCCGCGGTGATCGTGCAGCCCAGTGGGTCACGCCCCGAGATGCGCGACTTTTTTTATCAGTCCAACATCAAGGGCTGGGGGCCTGCGTTCAGGGCGCGCCAGCCAGAGATCACCGAAGACATGATCGAGCGATTTCTAGCCCGCATGTATCGGGCCCACGACGACTTCGTCTTTACAGTTGATCGTGACTTCGTGCGCGCCTGCCAGACGCCCGTGCTGATCTTGCCCGACGACATTCCTGCCCACCCGTATGCGGTCGCCATGGAATCGGCCATGCTGGCGCCGAACGCGGAGCTGAGCATGTACCCCTGGAAAGAGCCGAAGGAGCGCGTTCCTCTGGCTGTGCGTCAGATCCGCTCATTCATGCGCGCACATCACGCCAGCTGATCCGATCCACGTGCCACGAAAGGCTTCGCTTGATGACAGACTCAGCACAGACTGCCGACATCACCCCCTACCCGGGCCTGCGCTACACGACCCGCGTCATGCAGATCGATACCGACAATGAGCGGCGACTGCTGGGTCTGTGTGGCATCGACCCGGCGATTTATCACGGCTGCATTGACCCCGCGACATTCATCAGCCTGGCCATTCAAGAAGGTGTGCGCAATGGCATCTCGGCCAATGGTGGCGTCAACATGGTGCAGGGCCTGGTTCAAACCAGGCCCCTTCGAATGGATGAATCGATTACCGTGAGTGGGGAAATTGTTGATGTGCGCCCGTCCGCACGCGGGCGAGTCACCACCAGCGAGACCTGGTATCACGGGCACGACAAGCAACTGTGCATCACCTCGCGCCGCACCTCGCTCAAGACCGACCCGAGCGTCTACGCCGACCCTGCGCTGCGCGGAGCGGGTGAGCGGCCTGCGCTAGTCATTGCAGACACTTCGGCGCTCAAACAGATCGGACAGTTCACGCTGACGCCAGACGATGTGAAAGGCTATGGGCTGAACACCACCAACGCCATTCATTTCAACGAAGACGCAGCGCGGCGGGCTGGCTATCGTGCCCCCATCATCGGCGGCGGGCACGGCGTACGGTTTCTCACTGCGGCGCTGTGGCGAGAAAAAAATCCACGGTCTCTCGACGTCGATATCTACTTCCGCCGCCCGATTTTTTGGGACGACAGCATCGACATCCTGGTCGATGACACATCAGGCCGATGGACAGCCATGTGTCTGGCCAAGGACGGCAAGGTGGCTACCGAAATGCGCATCAACACCCTCGGCACCTGATCCCGACACGGGCATCGGTCGAGGGGGGTTCGCCCCGGCACGCGGCCGGTATACGATGACTTCACAACCGATACAAGGAGACACGGTCATGGTCATCGTTCAGATCAACTATCGGCGCCCCGATATGCCCAAGTCGGAATGGGACGGTCGCTATTCGGACGAAACCGCTGCGCCCTTCGTCAATCTGCCCGGGCTGCAATGGAAGATCTGGCTGGACGATCCGTCGGACGCACAACTGTCAGGAGGCATCTACCTCTTCGCAGACCGCAAGACGGCGCAGGCCTATGTGGATGGCCCGATCGTCGCACGCATGAAAGCCAACACCGCGCTGCGCGACCTGCAGATCCGGGTCTTCGATGTGCGTCGAAACATGAGTGACATCACTCGGGCGCCGCTGAGCCTGCTGACGGGCGTGCCTGATTAAATTCGATTCATTCAGGCGGCATGGCCTGCTCCGTGCACCATGCATGAACGCAACGACCCGAAACGGGGTGTCTGCTGAGTCAGGCCTCGCACAACCCCAACAACACAGGACACCCGAATAGATGAGTACCAGCTTTCCCCTGCCCTACGCCTCACAGGACCTGAGCGGTCAGGTCGCCCTGGTCACTGGCGCTTCCGCCGGTCTGGGTCGTCGCTTCGCACGCGTGCTGGCCGCCCGCGGCGCTAAGGTGGCCATCGCAGCGCGCCGACTCGACAAGCTTGAGGCACTGGCCGCCGAAATTCGAGCTGCTGGTGGCGTCGCCCTGCCACTGCAACTGGATGTCACCGATGCCGATCAGCTCATCAAGGTGGTGGCCGAGGCGCAAGCCCAATTGGGTACCGTACAAATCCTGGTCAACAACGCCGGCATTCCAGATGCACAGCGCGCGCACAAGATGTCGGTGGAACTGATCGACCGCGTGCTCGACATCAATGTGCGCGCCCCGTGGATTCTGTCGTGCGAAGTGGCGCGTCGGCTGATTGACTCCGGCAAGCCGGGGCGTATCGTGAATCTTGCCTCGCGTGCGGCCTATGCTTATGACGGACGCGGCGCGGCGCTGTACGCCACCAGCAAGATGGCGGTAGTACGCATGACCGAGGCACTTGCCGTGGAATGGGCGCGCTATCACATCAACGTCAACGCCATCGCACCCGGAGCCTTCTCGTCCGAGATGATGGACGGCATGCTCGAACGCATGGGCGATATCACCAAGAACTTTCCGCGCCCGCGGCTGGGCGATCCGGCGCAACTCGACAGCACCCTGCTCTTTCTGGTGTCGCCGGCCTCAGAGTTCGTCACTGGTACTACCGTGCGCGTGGACGACGCTCAAGGCGGCCGCTGACACCATCTGAGACTTGATCGACCGCAGATATGCGTCAACTGATTTCCTCATTTTTTTGGAGTCTTCATGATTATTTCTCGACGCCGCGTGCTGTCGGGCCTGACGGCGAGTCTCGCTGCATCGGCCGTGCCATCAGCATTCGCCCAATCGGCCTGGCCCAACCGACCGATCAAGCTGGTCCTGCCCTTCGGCCCAGGTTCAGCGTCCGATGTGTTGGCGCGTTCCTTTACCGAGCCCCTGTCGCAGGCGCTTAAGCAACCGATCGTGATCGAGTATCGGCCTGGGGCCAACTCCACGATCGGTACCACGCAAATTGCGCGCTCGGCGCCTGACGGCTACACGCTGGGTCTGCTCACCAACTCGGGGCTGGCCGCCAGCCCGGGCGGCATGAGCGAAGGGCTGACCTACGACACGCTCAAGGACTTCAGCTACATCACGCTGGTGGCCTCCCTGTCTTACGTCTTTCTGGCCTCGTCCACCGTTCCTGCGAAAACCCTGCGTGAGGCGGTCGAACACATTCGTGCCAATCCGGGCAAGCTGAGCTACGGCAGCGGCAACACCGGCGGCATTTCGTTCATGGGCCATTTCGTGAAAGCCAATGGGCTGAACATCGCCCATGTGCAGTACAAATCGGTACCGCCTGCCGTCACCGACCTGGCTGCAGGCCATGTGCAGTACGTCGTCGCCGACATCAGCTCGGCGCAGGCCCTGATTCAGACGGGCAAGATCCGTGCGCTGGCCGTGCCCACCGCGCAGCGCCATCCGCTCTTGCCCGATGTACCCACTTACGCTGAATCAGGTTTCCCAACGCCGCCCGATTTTTCGGGTTGGTGGGTGCTCACCGCACCGGCAGGCGTACCCAACGACATCCTTGATCGGCTGAATCGCGAAGTGGTGCCCATTCTGAAAACTGCGGAGGTTCGTGACGCCCTGCTGCGGCGAGGCATCACCGCCATCCCGTCCAGTCGCGAAGAGGCCACGCGATATCAACGCGAGCAACTGCAGGTCTGGACGAAGATGGTCCAGGAGACCGGACTGAAGGCCGAATGACCGCTGCAGCGCTGTGCCTGTGGCATGGCCTGCACCCATACCGCACCGAGACCTCAGAACATGAAACTCTACATGGTGCCGTTGGCACCCAATCCGACCAAGGTCATGCTCTACATCGCAGAACGCGAAGCCTTGGGCACTTCATTCGGAATTGAGCAGATTGTCGTCAATACACTCAAGGGGCGGCATCGGGAACCGGAGCATCTTGCACGCAACCCGTTCGGCACGCTGCCTGTACTGGAGCTCGACGATGGCAGCTATCTGATCGAATCGCTCGCGATCATGGAGTACCTGGAAGAGCGCTTTCCGAATGGGTCGCTGATGGGCACTGATGCCCTTGAGCGCGCTCGCGCTCGGGATCTGGAACGGGTCGTTGAATTGCGCATTGCCATGCCCATGGGGGGCTATGTCCATGCGAAGAAGTCGCCTCTGGGACTGCCCCCCGACCCGGTGCTCGCGCAATCCATCGAAGACAAGCTGCAGCTGCCGCTCAATCATCTGGAGTCGATGCTGGCAGATGGGCGTCCGCTGTTGATGGGCGAACGGCCCTCGATCGCCGATTGCACGCTTCAAGCCGCCTTGCAGTTCCTGCGCTTTATTCAGGCCGATCTGATCGGTGATCGGCCCCGGCTGCGCGCCTGGGATGAGCGCTACCGTGAGCGCCCGGCAGCGAAGGCGGTGCTGAAGTGGTAGAGCGGCTCGCCTGAGCAGACGCAGGCGGGCAAACGCCTCAGGCGTCCCAGGCGCTCTGAAGCGCCGGTCGTGCCAGCAGGCGTTGCGTGTAGGCGGCTGTATTCGGCAGCGCCGAAAGGTCTGCGCCCAGTCGTGACGCCACGATGCACGCGTGGCCCGTCACCGTATCGGCAGCACTGAACTCGCCAGCCAGGTATTCGCGGCCCTGCAGATGCGCTTCCACCGCAGTCAGGGTTCGAATCAGCAGCTTTCGCGCCCGATCGACATTGGCTTCACTGCGCCGCTCTGGCGGCAGCAGGATGGTCTCGACCACCAGGGTATTAACCGGCGGCATGATCATGCCCTCGGCGTAATGCAACCATTGCAGATACACAGGAAACTCAGGCGACGTGACCTCGGGCACCAGCCGGCCTTTCCCGTAACGCGCCACCAGGTACTGTGCGATGGCGGTGCTCTCCGAGATGCGCACATCGCCATCTTCCAGCGTGGGCACCCGACCATTGGGGTTGATGGCCAGGTACTCGGGCGCGCGCATCGCCTTGTCTCCGAGCTTGAAGCGCACCAGCTCATGCTCCATGCCCAGTTCATTCAACAGCCAGACGGTACGAACGGCGCGTGTATTCGGGGCGTAATAGACTTTCATCGAAGGTTTTCCTCAGGTGGTCGGGCAGCGGCCAGATGGGCGCCACAGCGTGCATCTACCCTTGCATCGCCAAGTGCCCAAACCCGCGCTCTGACGTTGCCCAGTGGTTGCGGCGATCCTATCAGGACCCTGTCCTGTCCGACCTGTGCCCAAGCGCGAGCCAGTATGCTGCGCGTTTCAGAACCTTCTGTACCGTAGCGTGACGATTGAAACAATGCCTATTCGAGTCGTGACACCAGCCGATCTCGAGGCTGTCATTACGTTGTGGCACCGCGTATTCCCCGAGTACAACGACCCCCGGTATCCGCAGCGCGACCCCCGCACCAACATTCTGCGCAAACTTGCATTTGGCGATGGTCTGTTCTGGCTGGGGCATCACGGCCATCGCGTCGTGGGCACCGTGATGGCCGGCTACGACGGGCATCGCGGCTGGATCTACTCGCTGGGCGTTGACCCTGACCATCGGCGAGGCGGCCTGGGGCGCGAACTGGTGGCGCACGCAGAAACCGAGCTGCGCACGCGGGGCTGTCCCAAGATCAATCTTCAAGTGCTCGATACCAACACCGGGGCGCTGAACTTCTGGCGTTCACTCGGCTACGGCTCGGACGAGGTCATCAGTCTGGGCAAGCGGCTCTGATTCAATCGGCGGAACATCGATTGATTGAGTAGACGGGGTCTTGCATCGCGAGCGATGGGCCCCATCTGCGAGGGTCTGCCTGGGCTGAAGGGCATTTTCAGCGACCTTTAGCTTTGATGAGGTAGCCTGACAACCCTCTCACAGGAGCATGCTTTGACCTCGACCAAGACGACCGCGCCCGGCGCAGCCGCCCCATCGACTCCCGGCCCCTCCGCGGGCGCAGCCACCTCGTCAACGCCCTACGGTTCTTTGCCTGTGCATGCCGCGCCCCCGGCACGGCGCCCGATGAGCCTGCCCCGACTGCTGGAGATGCACGCGCGCGGCGAGAAAATCGCCATGCTCACCGCCTATGACGCCACCTTTGCGGCCGTCGCCGATGCGGCCGGCATCGAAGTGATCCTGGTCGGCGACTCTCTGGGAATGGTCTGTCAGGGCCTGTCCAGCACGGTGGGCGTGAGCCTGGAGACCATGTGCTACCACGTGGAAAGTGTGGCGCGTGGTGTGCGTCGCGTGCAGGGCACCGTGTGGCTGGTGGGCGATCTGCCCTTTGGCAGTTATCAGGAATCTCGTGAACAGGCGTTGCGCAGCGCCGCCGCACTTATGCAGGCGGGCGCGCACATGGTCAAGCTGGAGGGCGGCGGCTGGACTGCCGACATCGTGCGATTCCTGGTGGAGCGTGGGATTCCGGTGTGTGCGCACCTGGGCCTCACACCGCAAACGGTGCACGCCCTGGGAGGCTACCGTGTGCAGGGCAAGACCGAAGAAGCCGCTGCTCAACTCACGCGTCATGCGCTGGAGTTGCAGGATGCAGGCGCGACGATGCTGGTGCTGGAGATGGTCCCTGCTGCCCTGTCGGCACGCCTGACCCAGCAATTGCCCCGATGCCCCACGATCGGTATTGGCTCAGGCGTTGGAACGGCCGGCCAGGTGCTGGTCATGCACGACATGCTGGGGATCAACCTCGGCAAGAACCCTAAGTTTGTACGCAACTTCATGGACGGCGCAGGCGGTGTGCGCGATGCGATCGAGACCTATGTGAAAGCAGTCAAGGACGGCAGCTTTCCGGTTGATGCCCAGCACGCCTGGTAAAGACCTGCCATGTACATCGCCCACACCATCGCCGAGCTGCGCGATCGCCTCGCTGCATACCGGCGCCCTGCTTTCGTGCCCACCATGGGCAACCTGCATGACGGCCATATTGCGCTGCTCACCCGTGCCCGCACCCTGGGTGATGTCTCGGTGGTGAGCATCTTCGTGAATCGGCTGCAATTTGCACCGCACGAAGACTTCGACAGCTATCCGCGCACCTGGCAGGCCGACTGCAGCAGGCTGCGCGAAGCGGGTTGCGACGTGCTCTTTGCACCCAACGAGCGCGAGCTCTACCCCGAGCCGCAAACCTTCACCGTGGACCCACCCGCTGAGCTGGCCGATATCCTGGAAGGACATTTTCGCCCTGGTTTCTTCACCGGCGTGTGCACCGTGGTGATGAAACTCTTTGCCTGTGTACAGCCGCGAGTGGCCGTGTTTGGCAAGAAGGACTACCAGCAACTGATGATCATTCGTCGCATGGTCGATCAGTTTGCGCTGCCCATTGAAATCGTTGCTGGCGAAACCGAACGCGCAACCGACGGCCTGGCACTTTCATCGCGCAATGGTTACCTCAGTGCAGTCGAGCGTGCTGAAGCCGTCCATCTGTCCCAGGCTCTGCAGCGCATCGCGCAGGCTGTGCGCGCAGGGCACCCCGACCTGGCTGCAGTCGAGGCCGAGCAGATGCAGGCGCTGACCGCGCGCGGCTGGACGCCCGACTACCTGACGGCACGCCGACAGCACGACTTGCAGCCACTGCGCACCGGTGACGCAGCCGTGGTGCTTGGCGCAGCTCGGTTGGGGAGCACGCGGCTGATCGATAATCTTGAAATGTGATCCCAGCACCTCGCCCTATGACCGAAGAATTGTTCAGAGAAGATGCCGATCTGCTTGAGTGTACCGCCACGGTCATTGCGGTGGATGACGCAGGCATCGTGTTGGACCGCACGGTGTTTTATCCGTTGGGCGGCGGCCAGGCGGGCGATGCCGGCATGCTGACATTGCCCGACGCGACAAGCATTGCGATCGTCGACACCCGCAAACACAAAGAGCGTCCGGGTGCAATCGCGCATGTCGCAGCAGCAGGCACCGATCTCTCCATGCTGGTGGCTGGCACACGGGTCACCGCGCGGATCGATGCAACCCGGCGCCAGGCCCATCGGCGCTTTCACACCGCCACGCATCTCTTATGCGCCCTGGTGCCGCACCCGGTCGACGGCTGCTCCATCACGGCCGAGTATGCGCGCCTGGACTTTCACATGACTGAGCCCCTGGACAAAGAGGTCCTCACTGAAGGGCTGGCCCGGCTGGTGGGCGAGGCCCATCCGGTGCGGCACCGATGGATCAGCGAAGAGGAACTCGACGCCAATCCCAGTCTTGTACGCAGCATGAGCGTTCAACCGCCCCGTGGGCTGGGTCGCATTCGTGTGCTGGAAGTTGAAGGCGTTGATCTGCAACCCTGCGGCGGCACGCACGTGACGAATACTGCAGAGATCGGCCGCGTAGTGGTCACCAAGATCGAGAAAAAATCTGCGCGCACACGCAGGGTGGTGCTGGGGTTTGCCTGAACTGACGATGCGCTGAAACGCCTCCGTTGGCCTCAGTCAGCCTCAGGCCGCGGGGCCTGCGGCAGCTCGTCGGTCGGGCGAATCTGCAAGGGCTTACCCGCCACGCGCGCACTGACCAGATGTTTCAGGCGCTTGTTGGGCAGATCCCCAGGCAACTCCACCAGACTGAAGATATCGAACATCTGCAGGCGCCCGATGAAGCGCGCTTCGATCCGGCATTCTCGCGCCAGCGCATCACGCAGGTTGGCGGCCTTGATCCCGCTTGTGTGCCCCACTTCGATCCGGTACGCCTTGAACGCCGCAGGCACTTCAGGCGGCACTGCGCTGGGCGTCGCCTGCTCGGCGTCATCGTCAGTCCCCTGCGCGGCCTGCGATCGATGCAGCGCATCGGCTCCATCCAACGTCCCTCGGGAAGGGTCTGTCGGGGATGGATCAGCACTCACTGACCTATCCGGACGTGCAGAGACCGCTTGTTTGCCGCCACTGCGCTGCTCCAGGATCAGCGGCACACCCTCCTGCGCCAGGCTGAGAATGGCCGCCGCCATATCGGTACCGCTCGCGCCGTGTTCGCGCGCATAAGCCTGCACGATCGGCAGGAACATCTCATGCTCGCCGTCCTCGATCACCTGTGACAGTGCCGCCTTGAAGCGTGCGATGCGCGCCGCATTGAGCACCGCACTGGACGCCATCTTCATGGGTTCAATGGTCTGGCCGACGGCGCGTTCCAGCGCGGCTACTTTTTCGCGCTCATGGGCTGTGATGAACAGGATCGCATCACCCGCTCGACCAGCACGGCCCGTACGACCGATGCGATGCGTGTAACTCTCCGGCCCGGTCGGCATATCAAAATTGAGCACGTGACTGACCCGGTCCACATCCAGGCCACGTGCTGCCACGTCGGTGGCCACCAGAACATCCACCTCGCCGCGCTTGAATTGCGCAACCGTCTGCTCGCGCTCGCTTTGCTGCAGATCGCTGCTGAGCGCGGCTGCATCCAGACCGCGTTCCTGGAGCTGCTCGACCAAGGCTTGCGTGGCCTCGCGGGTCTTCACGAACACGATCATGGCATCGACCGCTTCGGTTTCCACGATGCGCACGAGCGCATCCACCTTGCTCATACCGCTGACCTGCCAATAACGCTGTCGGACCGTATCGGCGGCGCGGGCCTGGCCCGAGACACTCACCTGTGCCGGATCGCGCAAATGGGCTTGCGCCAGTTGCCCCACCTCAGGAGGCAGGGTGGCCGAAAACATCGCGGTCTGACGTTCTCGCGGCGTATCGCGCAGGATGCGATGCACGTCCTCGATGAAGCCCATGCGCAGCATTTCATCGGCTTCGTCGAGCACCACAGTCTTGAGACTGTGCAGCTTCAGGGTGCCACGATCCAGGTGGTCGATGATCCGGCCGGGCGTGCCGACGATGACCTGCGCGCCCCGCTCGAGTGCCGCAAGTTGCGGCGCATAGCTCTGACCGCCATACAGGGCCAGCACCTCGCACCCCTCAATGTGCATGGCATAGGTGCGAAAAGCGTCGGTGACCTGCAGGGCCAGCTCTCGGGTGGGCACCAGCACCAGGGCCTGCGGTGTGCGCACGTTCAGTTGCAGCCGCGACAGAATCGGCAATGCAAAGGCGGCCGTCTTGCCGGTACCGGTTTGCGCCTGCCCCAACAGATCACGGCCCGCCAGCAACAATGGAATGGTTGCCACCTGAATGGGTGATGCCTGCGCATACCCGACATCTTTCAAGGCCTGCAACAGGGGCGGTGTCAGCCCCAACTCTGCAAAGGCAGGCTCAGTGGGCAGGGCGGGTGATGGGGGGCGTGCACTCACAGCGGCAACGGGGTCGGAACAGGACTCGCACCGTAGCATGCCGCGCGCAACATGCCGTCGCATGAGAGCGCACCGGGCTCAAGGGTCATCCACTCGGAGCCCAGAGCGGATTGCACAGTCAGTGGTGCGCCATCACTGGGATGCGCCAAGGTGATCGAGCTTGCATGCAACCACAATCGCGCCGTCCCGAGCCAGGCGGCCACGGCGCGGTTGTGTGCGCCCTTGCCGTGCGTGCTGTCGCCGATAAGCGGATGACCGATGTGCTTGAAATGACGGCGTATCTGATGGCGTCGCCCGGTCTCGGGATGGATATCGATCAGTGCATAGCGCGAACTTGGATGTCGTGCATCCACGGCAAACGGCCATTCGAGTCGGGTGCGCGTCGACCACCCGGTGCGTGCAGGTCGGGTGGGTTGACCCGCAGACGGGCGCTCCGGGTCCCGTGCCAGAGGATGATCGATCAGCCCTTCAGCGCCAGGCCAGCCTCGCACCAGCGCCACGTACTGTTTGGTGACTGCGCCCGACTCGAACGCGCTGCCCAGCAGGCGAGCTGCCTCGGCATCGCGTGCCAGCACCAGCGCTCCCGAGGTGCCTTTGTCGAGTCGATGCACAGGGTAGAAGCGCAGCCCGGTTTCATGCAGCAAGCGCGCATGGACCGTATCCGACTCGTGCGCATCCAACGCAGTGCGATGCACCAGGAGCCCGGCAGGTTTATCGATGACCAGAAGCCGATCGTCTTCGTACAGGCGGCGCAGCGGCGCTGCTTCAGCAGTCAACAACGGATTACCCAACCCCATCAGGCCTGCATCAGGCAGGCAACACCTGCACCGAAGCGCCTGCCAACGCGCGCCTGAGAGCCTGCACGAACGGCACAGCCGTGGGCTTGTCGCCATGAATGCACACCGTGTCGGCCTGCACTTTGACGACCGTGCCATCAATCGCCACAAGTGAACCTTCGCCGACCATGCGCAGGACCTGCGCCACCGACTCGGCCTCGTCGGTGATCAGTGCATCGGGTCGTTGGCGTGGGGCAAGGGTGCCGTCGGGCATATAACGCCGATCGGCGAACACCTCACAGCGCACGACCAGTCCGGCCTCACGGGCCAGGGTCTCCATGATGCTGCCCGCCAACACATAGATCTGGACTTCATCGCCCAATGCCTTCACCGCACTCACCAGACCTCGCGACAGCGCTGCGTCCTTGACCGCCATGTTGTACAGCGCGCCATGCGCCTTCAGATGGTGCAATCGCCCACCGGCTGCGTCTGCGAAGGCTCGCACGGCGCCTGCCTGATACAGCGTCATCTGATAGACCTCGTCTTCCGTGACCTGCATGGTGCGCCGACCGAACCCTTGCAGATCGGGCAAACTCGGATGCGCGCCAATCGCCACCCCATGTTGCAAGGCCAGGCCCACCGTGGCCGCGATCGTGGCCGGGTCACC
>DGIT01000076.1:76345-83937 GCA_002386465.1 Burkholderiales bacterium UBA4615
TCGCTGCCCATGTGCCAGGCGCCAAAGCTTTCGCCCATGTCGGCATTCAAATCAACGTGTTGCTCATGCATGGTGTGCACCTTCATGTGATGGGATAGCGGCAAACCTGCTCGATGCCGATCAGTCGCTGGCGCAGCGTACGCGCCTGATGTTCGGCCAGTGCATCCGCCTCCTCCAGGCCGATCAAACGAAACCGGATCAGGCTGCCGGCGCCCGCCTGCGCCAGCAGGCCTTCGGCTGCGCTGGTCACTTCAAGCACCCGCGGATAGCCCCCGGTGGTCTGATGTTCGGCCAGCAGAATGACCGGCTCGCCGCCCGGCGGCAACTGTACTGTGCCAAAGAACACCGGCTCACTGGCCAGCTGGGGCAGACCGCGCGTCTCGATCGGTTCGCCCTGCAGCCGCAGACCCTGACGGTTGCTTTGCGCGCTCACCTTCCAGGTCTGGTTCAAGAGCCGCTCACGCGCACCGTCGGACAGGTCCTGCAGATGTCGGCCGGCCAGGACAGGCAGATCGATGAGCGGCCAGGCTCGCGGCAGATCACCCGCCACCTGCCAACGGGGCCATCTCACGGCGATGGCCTCGTCGAAGGGCCCGATCACGCACTGAGCACGCGCTCGCGCCAACTCCTCAGCCCCTTCGGCCAGCGCCAGCCACTGACCGGCCACGATGCGCTCAGGCCCGATCCCGGCGGCCAGATGGGCGCTGCGGCTGTCCATGACCTGCGGCAGATCCAGACCGCCTGCCACGGCCAGCCAACTGCGCCAACCGGCCTGTGGTGCCTGCCAGCGCAGCACGCTGCCTGCAGGCACGAACGCAGGGCGCTGCGTCTTGACCGGAAGGAAGCCTGAGCCGCTCTGTCCATCGGACCATGACACCACATGGCCGGCGCCCACGCTGGCGATCCAGGCATCGCCATGAACACATAGGGTCGGACCGGGCCCGGTGATTTCCAAGCCTGCCGCCGATGCGGGGTTACCAACCAGTGCATTGGCCAGTGTCATCGCGGCTCGATCCATGGCACCGCCGCGCGACAGCGCGATAGCGGCCTGTCCGGGTCGCCCCAGATCCTGCACCGTGTCGAGCAAACCCGCCTTGCGGACTTCCAGGGCCGGCCTGCGTCTGTGCGCGTTCATCGCCGAGCCCACAAGTGATCGAACATCGCCTGATCGATCGGCTCAAAGCGAATCGTGTCGCCCTCGGCCATCAGTGAGGCCGGCACACGCGCTGGGTCAAAGAGGCGCAAGGGACATCGCCCGATGAGATGCCAGCCGCCGGCCGTGGGGTTGGGATAGACCGCCGTCTGCAGGCCTGCAATGGCAATGCCGCCCTCAGGCACGCGAGGCCGCGGGACCGAGCGGCGGTCAAGCTTCAGTCGAGCATCCAGCCCGCCCAGGTAGGCGAACCCCGGCATGAATCCGACGACCTCGGCTGTGAACTCGCAGCCGCTGTGCAGGCTCACAACCTGCTCCACGGACAGTCCGGTGGACCGTGCAACCTCCTCCAGATCGGGGGCCATGGCCGGCTCGTAGCACGCCGGCAAGACCACCACCTTGCCCGAAGGGGCATGCCAGTCCAGGGCCTGCGGCGCCACCTCGCGCAGCCAGTCGAGCGATGCCGCCCGCTGCAGGGCACGTGTCGCGCTGTCGGTATCGCTGTGCAAGCGCACGGCCAAGGTGCGCACCCCCGCCACCGCTTCGGCACAGAAGGCCGGAGGCGTGGCGCGCAGATGCGCAGCCAGGGCGCGCGCAGCCACATTGGCCTGCGGCTGGGATGACCAGTCGACCATGACCCAGTTGTCACCACACGGCTCCACCTGAACCTGCACGATGGCTTTGCGCGATGGGGTACGGGGGCGAGTGTTCACGCGGGTGCCGGCGGGGCGCGGCGCGGCGCGGTCAGGGGGTGCATTCATGGGGAGCAAACCGGAGCACGGATCGTCAGGTAGGGTGCCGCGAGATGGCGCAGTATCGCGCAGGCTTGTCCGCCCGGTCAGCCAACCTGTGCCCAGGATGCAATTTCGCAAACCAGCCACGCACTGGGCCAGCGCACTCATGCAGGCCTACACTCGATGATCGCCATGACATGCGCATGGCCTCACCACCGACTCTGCGGACCCCTGAGCATGACCGATACCGCCTTGCACTCCACCACGGCCGAAGGACTCGGATTCGACCCCGCTGCGCTGCGCCGCCGCTACGACGAGGAGCGCGACCGTCGGGTGCGCGACGACGGCAATGATCAGTACGTCGAAGTGAAGGGCCGCTTCGACCATCTCCTGGATGATCCCTACGCCGAGCCGAGCTTCACACGCGACCCGATCGTGCGGGACATGGATGTGCTGGTGGTGGGCGGCGGATTCGGCGGCCTGCTCGCTGCAGCCCGCCTGCGTGCCGCCGGCTATGAAGACCTGTGCATCATCGAGAAAGCCGCGGACTTCGGTGGTACCTGGTACTGGAACCGTTATCCCGGCGCGGCCTGCGATACCGAGAGCTATATCTATCTGCCGCTGCTGGAGGAGACCGGCTACATGCCTGTGTCCAAGTACGCGCGGGCGCCTGAAATCCTGGAGCATTCGCGGCGAATCGGTCGTCATTTCGATCTGTACCGGTCGGCAATCTTTCAGACGGTGATCACCGACATGCGCTGGCTGGAGGACGCGGCACGCTGGCAAGTGAGCACCAACCGCCAGGATGTGCTGCGCGCGCGTTTCGTGGTTCTGGCGGGCGGTCCTCTGAACCTGCCCAAGCTGCCAGGGATCCCAGGCGTAGAGAGCTTCAAGGGGCATCACTTTCATACCAGCCGCTGGGACTATGCCTACACCGGCGGCTCATCGATGGGCAGCCTGTCCGGCCTCGCAGACAAGCGCGTGGGCATCATCGGCACCGGTGCCACGGCCGTGCAGTGTGTGCCCCATCTGGGCGCCGGCGCCAAAGAGCTCTATGTGTTTCAGCGCACGCCTTCATCGGTCGACGTGCGCAACGACCGCCCCACCGACCCCGAGTGGGTCAAGAGTCTGAAACCAGGCTGGCAGCGCGAGCGCATGGACAATTTCACCGCGGTCATTTCGGGTGGAAAGTTCGACGTGGACCTGGTTGATGACGGATGGACCGACCTCATCGGCAACATCCTGCTTGCTGCGCGCAAGAAGTCTGCCGCAGGCGAAGTGGTCGCCAACACTGAAGAGCTGATTCAGCTGGCCGACTACGCCAAGATGGAGCGGGTGCGCGCCCGCGTCGATGCCGTGGTGAAGGATCGGGCCACCGCCGACGCGCTCAAGCCCTGGTACAACCAGTTCTGCAAGCGCCCCTGCTTCCATGATCAGTACCTGGATACGTTCAACCGACCCAGCGTGCATCTGGTCGACACGCAGGGCCAGGGTGTAGAGCGCATCACCGAGCGAGGCGTCGTGGTGGCGGGCCGTGAATACGCACTGGATTGCCTGATTTTCGGCACCGGCTTCGAGGTGGGCACCGATTTCACCCGGCGGCTCGGCTTCGAGGTGACGGGTCGCCAGGGCATGACCCTCACCGACAAGTGGAAGGGCGGCGCGCAGACCTTCCATGGACTGTTCACACGACAGTTCCCGAACATGTTCGTGATGACCACGCAGCAGTCTGGTCAGAGCGCCAACTTTCAGCACATGCTCGATGAGCAGTCCCATCACATTGCCTATGTGCTGAAAGCGGTGAAGGAGCGCGGCGTGCGGACTGTGGAAGCCAGCGAACAGGCGGAAGCCGATTGGGTGCAGACCATTGTCACCCTGTCGCGGGCACGCCAGCCGTTCCTGAATCAGTGCACGCCTGGCTACTACAACAACGAAGGCAAACCCAACGAGCGCACCGCGCGTAACTCCCAGTTCTGGCGCGGCCCGATGGTGTTCATCCGCATGTGGAATGCGTGGCGCAAAGACGGCACCCTCGCAGGCCTGGAGCTGACGCAGGGTTGAATCGCCCGCCAAGGCGGGCTGAAGGGATAATGGCGGATTGCGTGCCGATCGGCACCGCCCGGTCCGCCCGCCATGCAGCCTGCCGCGCTTCGCGTGCTCGCGCTCATCCCTCCGATGACGCAGCTGAACACGCCCTACCCGTCCACCGCCTACCTTACCGGGTTCCTGCGCGCACGCGGATTTGAAGCACACCAGGCCGACCTGGCGCTTGAACTCGTCCTGTCGCTGCTCAGTCCCGATGGCCTGAGGGCTGTCATGCGGCAGATCGAGTCTTTGGCACCTGAAGCCGTCAGCGTGCGCGTGAGTCAGTTCATGGCGCAACACGGTCGCTACCTGAGCACCATCGGTCCGGTCATTGCCTTTCTGCAAGGCCGCGACCCGACGCTCGCCCACCGCATCGTCACCCGTCGTTACCTGCCCGAAGGCAGCCGCTTTGCATCCCTGGATGTGTACGTGAGCGAGGAAGGTGAGGACCCTCTGGGCTGGGCATTCGGGGCTCTGGGTCTGCAGGAACGCGCCAAGCATCTGGCGACTCTGTATCTGAACGACCTGGCTGATGTGCTGCGCGAGGCGATTGACCCGCGCTTTGAATTTGTGCGCTACGCCGAATCGCTGGCGGCGAGCCAACCGACCTTCGATCCACTGGCTGAGGCCTTGTCTGCGCCAAAGAATCTGGTGGACGAGTATCTGCAGGCGATCACCCTCGCGGCAATCAAACGGCATGCGCCCACGGTGGTGCTGATCTCGGTGCCTTTTCCGGGCACGGTCTACGCAGCGTTCAGGATCGCGCAGACCATCAAGGCACACCATCCGCAGATCGTCACCGTTCTGGGCGGCGGGTTCGTCAACACCGAACTGCGTCAGTTAAGCGAACCGCGCGTATTCGACTACTTTGACTTCATCACGCTGGACGCAGGCGAGCGCCCTCTGCTCGCCTTGCTGGAGCACATCCAGGGCAAGCGCTCACGCCAGCGGCTGGTGCGCACTTATTTGCGCGAGGCGCACAGCGGGTTGGTGCAGTACATGCACTGGCCTGAACCGGACATTGCATTCACTGATGTGGGCACACCGACCTGGGACGGTTTGCCGCTCGATCGGTATCTGTCCTTGCTCGACATGCTCAACCCGATGAACCGTCTGTGGAGCGATGGACGCTGGAACAAGCTGACCGTGGCGCAAGGGTGCTACTGGAAGCAATGCAGCTTTTGCGACGTGAGTCTGGATTACATCTCGCGCTATGAAGGCGCATCGGCTGCCTTGCTGGCAGACCGGATTGATGCGATCGTGGCCGAGACCGGGCAAACCGGCTTTCATTTCGTCGATGAAGCCGCGCCACCCAAGGCGCTCAAGGCGCTCGCCCAGGAACTGATCGCAAGACAAACCGGCATCGCCTGGTGGGGCAACATCCGCTTCGAGAAATCCTTCCGACCGGAGTTGTGCGAACTGCTGGCCCAGAGTGGATGCGTCGCGGTTTCAGGCGGACTGGAGGTTGCCTCCGACAGGCTGCTCAGCCTCATGAAAAAAGGCGTGTCGGTTGCTCAGGTGGCGCGGGTGACGCGGGCTTTTTCCGATGCAGGCATTCTGGTGCATGCCTACCTGATGTACGGATTTCCCAGTCAGACCGTGCAGGACACGGTCGATGCACTGGAATACGTGCGTCAGCTTTTTGAGCAAGGCTGCATTCGCAGCGGATTTTTTCACCGCTTCGTTTGCACGGTGCACTCGCCCGTGGGCCTGAACCCGCAAGATTACGGCGTCGCCCTGCAGCCGTTGCCGCCTGTGAGCTTTGCGCGCAATGACGTGGGGTTTGATGACCCGGTTGGCACGGACCATGACGCGCTGGGGGCGGCCCTGCGCAAAGCGCTCTACAACTACATGCACGGCATCGGACTTGAAGAGGATGTACGCAGCTGGTTTGACTTCAGTGTGCCGCGCACCACCGTCAAGCGCCGCTTCATCGAACGGGCGCTACAGCAACCGGCCGGGTCTGCTTAGTCCGCAAGACCCTTGGAAGCTGACCACGGCCCGTCTACCACGCTGGCTTCTTCAGGACCGGGCCAGGGCGGCAGGGTGACCGCAATCGCGACGATCGAATCCTCTGGCGTGGACCTGAACTGAAAATGGGTGCCACAGGGAATGCTCAGACACACCCCGGCGTGCAGCGAGACAATCTCTTCGTGCTCACCGAGCTTGCGCCACATCTGCCCGAAACCCGAAACGATGAACCACAACTCGCTCACCGTGCGATGACAGACCGCGCGTGACACCTTGCCCTGACCCAGCTCGAAATGCGCCATGGCTGCGCCGGGCAGTTGCAACATCGGCCTGACCACCGAACCGTCTGGAGCTGGTTCGAGCCGCGAGGCGCTTAAGCGCGTGGTCTGAAACACCGTCATAGGACGCGGAAATCATTCACTGCGGGACGATCCCAGCGAGATCCACCTGCTCTTTCCACAACGCACGATCACGGGTCACAAAGGCCGCCAACTCGGCCAGTGTCATCGGCTTGGGGTGAAACCCGTAGTTTTCCAGCGCGGTCTTCATCGGGTCGGTGGTGATCGCGTCGTTAATCAGATCATTGAGCGCCTGCTGAACCGACAGGGGCGTACCTTTGGGCACAGCGATGCCCAGCATACCCGCCGCCACGTTGTAGCCCGAATAGGTCTCGGTGATCAGCGGTACGTTCGGATACTTGGGCAAACGGCGCTGGCCGTGTGCCGCAATGGCTCGCAACTGACCCGACGCTGCGTAACTGTCGCCTGCCACACTGTCCACGAAGATGACATCCAACTGTCCAGAAATCAGATCGGTCATGGCATTGCCGATCTGCTTGTAGGGTACGGGCGTGAGCTTCACTCCGGCTAACTGGCCAATCATTGCACCGGGGATGTGCGATGACGCATTGAAGTGTCCGTAATTCAGTTTGTCGGGGTTGGCGCGGGCAGCGTTGACCAGATCCGCCAGGCTTTTGTACGGACCCGCTGGGCGAACCAGCACCAGCATCGAGCCCCCGCCAAAATGCCCCACCAGAGAAAAATCTTTTTCCGGGTCGTAAGGCAAGGACTTGTAGAGACTGGGATTGGCCAGATGCGTGGACGTAGTCGCCAACATCAATACCGAGCCATCAGCTGGCGATCGCTTGGCTGCTTCGACACCAATGATGCCGTTGGCACCCGGCCTGTTTTCGACCACCACGCTTTGGCCGGTTTTGCGGTTGAGGTACTCGGCCAACATGCGGGCTGTGATGTCGCCCGAGCCGCCCGGTGCAAACGGCACGATAATTTTTATCGGCTTGCCGCTGCCGGGTTGCGCCCGGACGCCTTGAGGCAGATACAGGCCGGCCAGCGCGGCCAGGCCTGTGAGGACGGCTCGGCGGGATCGTTGCAGATTCATCAGGATGCTCCTTTCTGTGTACGGGCCGGTGGCGCACCGACCTCTTGATTGTGTTCGCCCAGCGCGGGCGCCCGGCGACGGATCGACGGACGAACGCCTTCGAAGGAAACCGGTAAGCCCACCACATCCAGCCGGGTGCCCGGGACGCGTTGCAGCATGCCAATAGCAGCGGTCTGAGGCTGCTCAACGACGTCCTGCAAATCATGAATGGGTGCACAGGGCACGCCGATCGCTTCCAGACGTTCAAGCCA
>DGIT01000076.1:83960-84659 GCA_002386465.1 Burkholderiales bacterium UBA4615
GCGGTGGTGTCGGAACGCAGGACCTCGGCCATGGGCCCAAGAATGTCGGCCTTGTGCTGCACCCGCAAGGCATTGCTGGCGAATCGCGGATCGCTCGCCCACTGGGGAAAGCCCACTTCCTTGGCAAGCTTGGCGAAGAGCCGATCATTGGCCGCCGCAATGACCACTTCGCCGTCACGCGTCTCGAATGACTGGAAGACCACGACCTTGGCGTTACCGCTGCGATGCCGTTCGGGCTGCGTCTGGGTGACCGAGAACGCAGCCAGATGGACATTCAGCCAGCCCAGGGCCGTCTCGAACAATGAGGTGTCCACCTCGCCCCCCAGGCCCGTGGTTTGCCTGCGCAATAGCGCCGCAATGCACCCCAGGGCTGTCCAGACCCCGGTGCCCAGATCCAGTACCTGTACGCCAATGCGCGCGGTCGGGCCGGTCTCCGGGCCGTTCACACTGAAGAGGCCTGCAAAGGCCTGCATCATGGGCTCATAGCCCGGATGCAGCTTCATCGGGCCGGTATGACCGTAGGCCCACACCGAGCAATACACCAGCCGGGGATTGAGCTTTCGGACGATATCGGCACCCAGCCCCATCTCTTCCATGGTGCCCGGGCGCAAGTTCTGAATCAGTACATCCGCATCAGACAGAAAATCCTTGAGCCAGGCGATCGCAGTCGGATCTTTCAGATCGAGCGTGATGCCGCGC
>DGIT01000076.1:84720-85037 GCA_002386465.1 Burkholderiales bacterium UBA4615
CCTCCCAGAACGGCGGCCCCCACCCGCGGGCATCATCGCCACCCTCCGGGCGCTCGATCTTGACCACGTCCGCACCCAGGGTCGCAAGGATTTCACTCGCATAGGGGCCGGCCAGGTTCTGGGCAATTTCCACTACTTTGATGCCGGCCAGCGGCAAGGTGATGCCCGCCTGTTGCGCGGTCGAGTCGGTCATGTCGGTCCTCAGAGAAACCCTGCAGCGTGTGCCAGGCATTGTTGCGGTCACAGACCAGAGTCCCGACGCGCACGCACCGAAACTGAAACGTGCGATGTCGAACACTCAAGATGGGATGCCAGCA
>DGIT01000076.1:85057-85919 GCA_002386465.1 Burkholderiales bacterium UBA4615
TGCTCGATAGGGACCAGACCACTGAGCCTGCGGTAGCGCCATGCGACAATCCCCGCAATGCCGGGGCACTCGCCGGCACAGCTCAGGTGCCCTTCTCATGATGTCGACCGCCTTTGAGCAGACCGCTCAGGACGCCACCCAGTCGCAGCCGCCCTCGCTGAGCGCAGAGGACATGCGCATGTTGCGCCAACGCTCCAATGCCATGGGCGCCTACCTGGTGCTGCATGCCTGGGCATTGATCGGCGGTGCCATGGCGCTGTGCGTCGAGTGGCCGCATCCGGTCAGCTTTCTGCTGGCATTGCTTGTGATCGGCAATCGGCAACTGGGTCTGGCCATCCTGATGCACGATGCTGCGCATCGGCTGCTCTTCGAAAACCCGACGCTCAATGATCGGGTTGGCCACTGGCTGTGTGGCGCGCCAATTGGATCGAGCCTGAAGCTCTATCGCCCCTACCACCTGAGCCATCATCGGCACACGCAGCAGGAGCAGGACCCCGACCTGATGCTGTCGGCGCCATTTCCCATCACGACACGCAGCCTGCGTCGCAAAGTCATGCGCGACCTGCTGGGCATAACCGGATATCAGCGTCGGGCGGCGCAGTTTCGGGCGGCTATGGGCGACTCAACAGGTTTGCTGAATCGATTGTCAGCCCTTTGGAACGCTGAAAAGAGTTTTTTCATCAGCAATATCGTCCTGTGCGCAGTGCTCACCTGGATGGGCGTCTGGTGGGTCTACCCGGTGCTGTGGGTGCTGCCCATGCTTACCTGGTACCAACTGATCAGCCGATTACGCAACATTGCCGAGCATGCGGTCGTCGGGCCTGCCGACGATCCCTTGCGCAATACCCGGACCACGTATGCC
>DGIT01000076.1:85978-93046 GCA_002386465.1 Burkholderiales bacterium UBA4615
CCGTATTGGGTGAATTACCACCTCGAGCACCATCTCTTTGCGTATACGCCCTGCTGGAAGCTGACGCGTGCGCATCGCATGTTGCGCGCACAGGGCCTGCTGGATCGTATGGAAGTGGCCCGAGACTATTTCGAGGTGTTACGCAAAGCAACGTCGGCTGCGCCAGGCTCGGACTCGCGTGGCCCGCGCAGATCGCCCGCCTCACATCTCTGAGTCGGGTGCTCCGGACAACGCCTTGCTGTCGGAAAAAACGTGCGGTCTGCCACGTCGCAGGATCGATCATCCACGCGCCACACAGCACCGTGTCGGCATCGCCCAAAACGGATGACACACCGTGGAAACGCTTGAATCAAGCGGATCTCGAGGCCCTGGCATAAGTCCTGTGTAGGGAACTGTAACCCTCAAGGGGATCTTAATGGACACAAACCCTCACCTGATTCCTTGCAGCCCTTTGACCGGCCGACCGATCCTTCTGCCACGCTCTTTGTACGCAGTGACGCTTCACTGGACAACCTGTTGACAACCGGTCTGGTACGCGGCGAGCACCTGCGCGCCTGGCGCGAGATGATGGAATGCTAAACAGTGAGCTGACCTACCAGCCAAAGGACATCTCTGCCATGCTCGCCCCAACACTGGCTGATCTGCTGATGCTAGTGCGAACCGCTCACAACAAGCTTCACACAGGCGCTCAGGCGCAAGAGGCACCCACCAGCGCGCGACGCCAGGGCCACCTCTACCTGATCGATTCTATTGAGGCCTCCGAGGGCTGAGGCCAGGCCTGGATCAGTCGAAGGCGAGATCTGCGTACCCGCCCGCAGCGACCGCATCGGCCCGGGAACGATACTCAGGGCCGGTTCCGCTGTAACGCGCCAAGACGCGTGTGGTCCGGCCCGCCACGTTGGAATTCACCCCGGTCATCCAGGAATTCACTTCATTCGACAGCAGACCCACGGAGGCCTTGCGCACCACTTCCATCCAGGCATCTACGCCGGCACGAGGCACCTCGACCCGATCGCGCTGGTGATCGCGCATATGTCGCAGCAGCCCACTCACCCACTCGACGTTGTATTCGATGGCGCGCGGGATATTGCCCAAAGAGCCCATGGGGCCCATGACCATCAGCAGATTCGGGAAACCATCGTTCAGGATCCCGTAGAAGGTGCGCGCACCCTGCGCCCATTGGTCTTTCAGTGAGCGGCCACCGGTACCCCGGATGTCCATGGCGTCATACGCGCCCGTCAGCGCGTCAAACCCGGTCGCAAAGATGATCATGTCGAAGGCCTGCTCACGACCACCGCATCGGATGCCGGCAGGCGTGATGGACTCGATCGGCGTTTCGGTGAGGTCCACCAGTTCAACATTCGGCTGGTTGTAGACCTCGTAGTAGCGCGTCTCAAGTGGCAGGCGGCGCGTTCCGAACCCGTGATTTTTCGGGATCAGTTTTTCGGCTGTGACGGGATCTTTCACCCGACTACGGATTTTGCGGGCGATGAAGTCGGAGATCAGCGCATTGGCTGAACGGTCCGTAAGGATGTCGCGGAAGTTGCCCACCCAGATCCCGAAGCCCGGTTCGCCGTAACGCTTCTCCCAGAAGGCTTCGCGCTCCTGCGCGGAGACCTCAAGCGCACTGCGCGGGTCAGGCTGATGGATGAAGCCTGACACGTTTTCACGGCATTGCTGGTAGATCTCGGCATAGCGCGACTTGATATCGCGCTGCTCGGCGTCGGTGATCAACGCATTGTGCAACGGCGCACACCAGTTGGGCGTGCGCTGAAACACAGTCAGATGCGCGGCCGTCTTGGCCACTTCCTGGATGGTCTGCACCCCCGTGGCACCTGTGCCGATCACCGCCACCCGCTTGCCTTCAAAACTCACGGGCTCATGCGGCCAATTGGCCGTGTGACACGACTGGCCCGCGAAGGAGTCGATGCCAGCGATGCGCGGCAGCGTAGGCACGGACAGCGCGCCCATCGCGGTGATGAGAAAGCGTGCCGTCAGCGTGCGGCCGTCATCGATCGACAGGCGCCAGCTTCGCGACGCCTCATCCCAATCTGCACGGGTGACGCGCCGGCCAAAGGCAATGTCGCGACGCAGATCGAATTTGTCGGCCACGAATCGGCAGTAGCGCAGGTTTTCGGGCTGGGGTGAAAAGTGCTCGGTCCAGTTCCATTCCTGCAGCAGCTCAGGCGAGAAGGAAAACCCGTAGGTCCAGCTCTCGGAGTCGAAGCGGGCACCTGGATAACGGTTCCAGTACCAGGTGCCGCCCACGTCGCTGCCGGCTTCGATCACGTGCGCGGACAAACCCAGTTCGCGCACCCGATACAGCTGATACAAGCCAGACAGGCCGGCTCCGATGATCAGCACATCAAAGTCCGGAGCTGCGCCCCCGATCGGATCGGCCTGCATCGACGGGCCTCAGATACGTTCGATGATGATCGCCGGGGCCATGCCGCCCGCCGCACACATGGTGACCAGGCCACGCTTAAGGCCGCGACGCTCGAGCTCATCGAGCAGCGTGCCGATCAGGATGGAACCGGTGCCACCAATCGGGTGCCCCAGGGCCATCGCCCCGCCATTCACGTTGACCTTGTCACGATTCAGTTTGAGGTCGCGGATGAATTTTTCGGCCACCACGGCAAAGGCTTCGTTGATCTCGAAGAGATCGATGTCATCGACCGTCAGGCCGGCCTTCTGCAGGACCTTGCGTGCAGCAGGCACCGGCGCATTGAGCATCAGCGTCGGGCAGTCACCCACGTTGGCCATGGCAACGATGCGCCCGCGCGCCTTCAAACCCTTCTTTTTTGCGTACTCAGGGGAAGCGAGCAACACGGCACCCGCCCCGTCGACCACGCCCGACGAATTGCCGGCATGGTGCACATGCTTGATGTCGAGGCCGGGATATTTGGCTTGAATGAGGCTGCGAAACGTGTTGCCGCGGTCATCCAGCTGCACATCGGCCAGCGCAGTGAACGCGGGCTTGAGTTCGGACAGACCCTGAAGGGTGGTCTGCGGACGAGGAAATTCCTCGTGGTCCAGTGCCAGGCTGCCGTCTTCCTTGTACACAGGCACCAGGCTGCGCTTGAAGTGACCATTGGCAATCGCGTGTGCAGCACGCTGCTGGCTGACTAACGCGAGCTCATCGAGCGCCTGGCGGGAAATACCCTCGAGCGTGGCCACCGCATCGGCACACACGCCCTGATGGGACTGAGGCTGCTTGGCACGCAGGCGCAGATTGCCGGCGTCCATCATGTTCGGACCATCTTCAGCGCTGCGACGACCGGTCATGGACATCATTTCCGAGCCACCGGCAATCATCAGGTCTTCCATGCCGGACATGATCGACGCTGCGGCCATGTTCACCGAGGTGATGCCTGAACCACAGAAACGATCGAGGGTGACCCCACTGGCACGCATGTCGAATCCGGCATCCAGTGCCGCCATGCGGGCCAGATCGTTGGACTGCGGCCCGCGCTGCGAGCTGGTGCCCCAGATCACGTCGTCAACTTCGGCCGTATTCAGGCCATTGCGCTCGGCAAGCGCCTTGAGGACGCTGGCGGCCACATGCTGCGGGTGCATGTCGGCCAATGCGCCTTTGCCCACCTTGCCGATTCCACGGGGGGTACGGCAGGCGTCGATGATCAGTGCTTCGGGCATAGTCGTCTCCTTTATATGAATGCCCTTCATGATGCCATCATTCAGTGCCCGGCCCGATGCAGGGGCGCTCATCACGGCGGGGCCCTTGAAACGGCCGTTGCGGCGGTAGCGCACGGCATTTCTACCCCTGGGCTCAGCCACCGAAGCGATGGCGGTCAACGCACCGATAGCCTAGCGGCGTCCTTGGGAATTGCCTCGTCCGTACACTCTGGACGTAACCTGACGGATCAGACGGGCAAGCAGCCGCGATTCAGGGATTAAACGGCTCGCATCGCATCCAGCTTCGGGCTGACTGGGCGACGCGCTTGCCGCCATTGCTTCGATCACCCAAAGGAATCGCCATGTCCACGGTCAAGTCGTGTCTTCAGCAAAAATCTGCAGAGGTCTATTCGCTGGAGTCCAGCGCCTCCGTGTTGCAGGCTCTGGAAATGATGCGCGACCGCAAAATTCGCGCGGTGCTTGTCATCGATCACGGTCAGCTCGTGGGCATCGTGTCGCAAGGTGACTGTGCCATCAAGGTGGTGCTGCCAGGCCGCAATGCGGCCACCACGATTCTTAGCGAGATCATGTCGCGCAATCCCCTGACGGTCGGCCTGGCCGACAACCTGGATAAGTGCATGGTGACCATGATGACCCGCAGCATCCGCCACCTGCCTGTGATAGACGCGGAGCGGGTCGTGGGCATGGTGTCGATCGGCGACATCGTGAAGGACATCATGGCTCAGCAGGGGCAGCATATTCAGTACCTTGAGACTTACATCAAGGGTCACGCAGTCGAGTACTGATGCACGCAGGCCGCAAGGCCCGTGCCGAATCGGCTGTGAGCGAACACAGGTAAGCTCGTCCCTCGTGCGGCGCGGAGTCGGGGCTCTCAGCCCGGTCCACGGCCGTGTGACCAGGATCTGCTTGCCTGCTTCGAATGCCCCCAACGCCCGCCGAATCCAACGGACCAAAACCATTGCCCCGCTCACCGGTTGCGGGTCTTGCAGCACTCGGTCTGGGCACGGCGCTCGTGCCGTTGGACTTTGCGGTCAACGTTGCCTTTCCTGCGATCACCGAAGCCTTTGCGCTGAACACCCGCGCCATCCGCTGGGTGGCGGTCTGCTACGTCCTCACGTATGGCAGCCTGATGCTTGGATTCGGCGCACTGGGCGATCGCATCGGCCATGTGCGGGTGTACCGCGCCGGATTGCTGCTGGCGGCTGTTGCCTTCACCTTGTGCACATTCGCACCGAGCTACGACCTCTTGCTGTTCGCGAGAGTGCTTCAAGGCATTTCGGTGGCCCTGACCTTGTCATGCGCGCCGGCTCTGGCCACCCTGATGGTGGACCATGCACGGCGCACCTGGGCGCTGTCGACCTATGCGGCCATGAGTGCGGTCGCCGCGGTGACGGCGCCGCTCCTGGGCGGCGTCTGCCTGGCGGGTTTCGGATGGCGAGGGGTGTACGGCATGCGCATCCCGATCGCCGTGATCGCGCTGTTGTGTGTGCCGCTGATCGCCAGGTGCATTGACCCGAATCGGCCCCGACCCCAGCAGCCGTTTGATCTGACCGGCTCGGCGATGCTGGCGGGCGCGATGGCGCTGATCCTGCTGGCACCCGCGCTGATCAGCCAGACCACCGACACGCTGATTGCGCTGCCGATCGCCCTGGCTGGGTTCATGCTGATGGCTGCGTTTGCGCGACGCGAACGTGCCATGCCGGAGCCCTTTCTGCCAACCGCCATCGCGCGCAGCCGCGACTTCCAGGTGATCAACCTGGGCGGGATCGTTGTGCAGTTCACCTGCTTTGCCGTGCCGCTGATCACACCCTATTTCCTGCTGCGCGTGCTGCACTGGAACCCGATGAGCTGTGGCGCCATGCTCGCTCTCTGGTCAGTCGGGTCCTTGCTGGGGTCGACGCTCGCCGTACGATGCATCGCAGCCATCGGTGCCCGGAAGGCCGCCGGCCTGGCGGGGGTGGCCATCGTACTGGGCCTGGCCGGGGTGGCCGCCTGGCCGCGCGATGTCATGCCCGCGATCATGATGGGATGCCTGCTGATCCACGGTTTTGGTCTGGGTCTGTTTCAGGTCGCCTACAGTGATCTGGTGATTGGCACCTTGCCAGTGGCGTCACGGGGAGTGGCCGGCAGCCTCACGATGGTCACCCGCACGGTCGGAATCGTGCTGGGCGCGTCGATCTGGCTCGGATTGCTGCAGGCTTTCGAAGCGACCGGGGTGTCGGACCTTGCGCGAGAGCGCGATGCCTTCATGCGAGGGTTCACACTGCTGTTTTGCTGCGCGAGCGCGGTCGCCTTAGTGTTTTTCGGGCTCACAGCACGGCGCTGGCGCGGCGTGCCACAATGAAGCCTCACTTTGTTCCAATCCCTGTGACCAGCCTGATCTCATCATGTCCGGCGTCAAGCTGACCCGCGAAAGCATCCTGGATGGCTCAATCCAGGCCTCCATCCGCGCACTGCTCGGCCCCGATGTCCGACTGATGACCGATGCCGAGCGCACCGATCAGATTGAGTCGATGCTGGCGAGCGCCCCCGACTCAGAGAACGTCTGGATATTCGCCTTCGGTTCGCTGATCTGGAATCCGGCTTTTCACTTCGTTGAGCGTCGCGTCGCCCGCATTCACGGCTTTCACCGCGAATTCTGTTTGTGGTCGCGCGCGGGTCGTGGCAGCCCGGAGCGACCCGGTCTGATGCTGTCGCTCGAGTCCGGCGGCAGCTGCACTGGCGTGGCATACCGACTGAGCACTGAGGCCGCACGCACCGAACTCGACGTGCTGTGGCGCCGCGAGATGGCCACCCTGGCGTATCGGCCAGTCTGGACCCCGATCCGCACGCCACAGGGCGCCGCTCACGGCATCGTCTTCAGTGCCAACCGCTCGCACGAACGCTACGTGCCCGGACTTGATGAAGACACGGTCGCACACTACCTCGCCAAGGGCGCTGGCCCGCTCGGACGCTGTTGCGATTACCTGTTCGATACCGTGACCCACCTGCGCGCGCTGGGGATTCGCGATCGCCGGCTGGAAGCGCTGGAAGTGAAAGTGAGGCAGGCCGCACCGCAGTTCGACTGATCGCGGCTGCACTACACTCGCGCCACTGAGCGAGACCCTTCACTTCCATGTTCCAATTCGACGAAGAAACCCGCACCCAATCGATCGGCCCTGATCAGTTCTCAGGCCATGTGCATCAGAACTGGAGCATCGGAGCCAACCCCAACGGCGGCTACCTGCTCTCGCTGGCGATGTCGGCGCTGCGCCAGCAGGCCCCCCAGCATCCCGACCCGCTCTCGGTGACCGTCCACTATCTGCGCCCGGGCTTGCCCGATCAGCCCTGCACGATCGAGGCCAAGGTGCTGCGCACCGGACGTACGCTCAGCACCTGCCGTGCGACGCTCGTGCAGGACGGTGCGGCGCGCTT
>DGIT01000076.1:93135-101083 GCA_002386465.1 Burkholderiales bacterium UBA4615
GACTGCCTGCCGCGATCCGCCGGGGAGCAGGGGGTTGCGCTGCCGCTGCTCGATCGGCTTGATATTCGACTGCATCCGGATGAAGCGCAGGCAGGCTCAGCGAAACAGGCCCAAGTGAGCGGATGGATCCGCTTTCGCGATGGGCGTCCGGCTGACGCGATGTCCTTGCTGCTCTTCGCCGATACGTTTCCGCCTTCAGTGTTCGGGCTGTTGGGCTCCGTCGGTTGGGTCCCCACTGTCGAACTGACCGTGCATGTCCGCAGGCGACCCGCGCCAGGCTGGATCCTCGGACAGTTCCGTACCGAAGACCTGGCCGACGGCCGGATGATTGAAAACGGACTGCTTTGGGATTCGACGGGCCAACTGGTCGCTCAGGCCCGTCAACTCGCACTGGTGCGCACACCGGGCTGAAGCCCGATTGACAAGGAGACCCGCATGACCGCCACCACCCTGTTTTCGCCCCTGACTCTGGGTGCGCTGAACCTGTCTCACCGGGTCATCATGGCCCCGCTCACACGCATGCGGGCCACCACGCCCGGCCTCATCGCCAATGCGATGAATGCCGAGTACTACGGCCAGCGTGCCAGCCGCGGTGGACTGATCATCGCCGAGGCCTCGCAAGTGCTGCCCAGCGGGCAAGGCGCCCCGTGCACGCCGGGATGTCACACCGAGGAGCAGGCCGCAGGCTGGAAGCTCGTGACCGACGCCGTCCATGCCCAGGGCGGATATGTGTATCTGCAACTGTGGCATGTGGGGCGGATTTCGCATGCGTCTCACCAACCGGGCGGTGCAGCGCCGGTGTCAGCCTCTGCGATTGCCGCAGACGGCATGGTCACAACGGCGCAATTCAAGCGCGAGCCCTACCCCGTCCCCAGGGCGCTCACGACGGAAGAAATTCCCGGCATCGTCGAGGGCTACGCCCACGCTGCGCGCCTGGCCAAGTCAGCGGGATTTGATGGCGTCGAGATTCATTCGGCCAACGGCTATCTGCTTGAGCAATTCATGCAGGCACGCAGCAATCAGCGCACCGACGCCTATGGCGGCTCCATTGCAAACCGCTGCAGGTTGTCGCTCGAAGTCACCGAGGCCGTGGCCCGCGTGTGGGGCGCTGATCGGGTCGGGATTCGGCTGTCTCCGTTCGGTGTAGCCAACGGCAGCGGCGAAGCCGACCCCATGCCGCTCTACACCCACATCGTGAGCGAACTCGACAAACTGGGTCTGGCGTATCTGCATCTGATTGAACCGCGCTCAAGCGGTGCGGGACAGGCGGATGTGGACCACAAGGACGTGCCCTCAGCCTGCGAGCTCTTCCGTCCGAGCTGGCGCGGCGTGCTCATGACTGCGGGCAACTTCAAGGCCGATACCGCAGCCGACACGGTGGCACGGGGCCACGCGGATGCGATCGCGTTCGGTCGGTTCTTCATCTCCAACCCCGACCTCCCCGAGCGTATCCGCCGCGGGGCTGAATTCGCGCCCTACAACCGCGCGACCTTCTACAGCCGCGGGCCGCAGGGCTACACCGATTACCCGACGCTCGCAGCCTGATTGCAGGCGCCGGTCAGGATCAGGCGCGCATGTGGGTGCCCCCACAAATCGTGAGCGCCTGACCCGTGATGTAGCTGCTGGCACCCGACGCCAGAAAAACGGACAGACCCTTGAGGTCATCGGCCTCACCGAGCCTGCGCAGCGGAATCTGCTCGCGGGCACGTTTCTCCGCTTCGGGGTTGTTCCAGAGGGCTTCAGCAAAATCCGTGCGAATCAGCCCCGGGCAGATGGCATTGACCCGCACGCCGCTCGGCCCCAATTCGGCGGCCAGATTGCGCACCAGCGCAATGACCGCCACCTTCGAGATGTTGTAGGTCCCCAGTGTCAAGGAAGGGCCGTGCGCACCGACACTCGAGGTGATCATGATCGAACCACTGCCTTTGGCCACCATATCGGGCGCGACCATCTTCACCAGCCACAGGTTTGATTTGACGTTGGTGGCCATGGTCTTGTCGTAGGCCTCATCCGAGATGTCGAGCTGCTTGCCGTAGTACGGATTGACGCCGGCATTGCCCACCAGAATGTCGATCGGCCCCAATCGGGTGCGGGTAGCATCGACCAGCGCCTGCAGCTGCTCCTTGTAGCCCGCATTGCAAGCGAAGGCATGCACGCGTGTGGCACCGCAGGCCGCATTGATGGTATCGGCCACCGCCTGACAGGCGTCGAGCTTGCGGCTCGAAATCACGACCTGCGCGCCGTGCTCGGCGAGAGCCGTGGCCATCGCCTTGCCCATGCCTTTTGAGGCGCCGGTGAGCAGCGCCACCTTGCCGGTGAGATCGAACAGACTGGTCTGAATCAACTGTGTCTCCTTGAACCCGACGGTGTATCGGGAGTGGGTTGAACTGCGTGGCACCTGCGAATTGAGTTAGGCTGAAACCCAGAAGTCGGTCTGTCAAATGAACCGATCAATCGTCAACACGCATCAGGAGACCCTATGTCACGCGGCTTTCAGGTTCAACCGCTCGACGCCACCTTCGGTGCCCGGATCACCGGCCTGCGACTCGCCGATCTGGATGACGCCACCTGGCGCGATCTGCATGCGGTATGGCTTCACTATGCGTTGCTGATTTTTCCGCAGCAGCATTTGACTCGGGACGAGCAGATCGCGTTTGCCAGGCGTTTCGGGCCACTCGAATTCGAACTCGCCCCGATCAGTAATGTGCGCGCCAACGGCGCACTGCGCAAAGAAGCTGACAATGACGATGTCATCAAGGTGCTCAAGGGCAACATGGGCTGGCATGCAGACAGCACCTACATGCCCGTGCAGGCACGCGGCGCGGTGTTCAGTGCACAGACCGTGCCGGCATCCGGCGGAGACACCGGCTTTGCCGATATGCGCGCAGCCTATGATGCGCTCGATTCAGACACCCGTGACCTGGTAGAGACGCTCAGCGCGCACCATTCACTGCATTACAGCCAGTCCAAACTCGGACACCGCCATGAAGCGGGCAGCGCCTATGGCGGCTATGGCTTTCACGATGGCCCGGTGCCGCTTCGCCCGCTCGTGAAGGTGCACCCAGAGACTGGCCGCAAATCACTGTTGATCGGGCGCCATGCACATGCCATCCCTGGCCTGAGTCCGGACGAGTCGGAAGCCTTCCTCGATGAACTCCTCGACTTCGCCTGCCAGCGGCCGCGCATTCATCATCATCGCTGGTCGGCAGGCGACGCGCTGATCTGGGATAACCGCTGTCTGCTTCACCGCGCCACACCCTGGGACATGACTCAAGCACGCGTGATGTGGCACAGCCGCATTGCCGGTGACCCGGTCAGCGAAGCCGCGCAAAAGGACGTCACGGCTTGAAGGCCGCAGATCGGCTTGCATGATCCCTGATCGCGCAGGCCGATCCGGCGAGCGATCACTCAAATTTCAGCGGGCTGCCCGTTCATGCCCACATTGGGTTTGGCGCCAGACACCAGCCGGGTCAGGATGGCGCCCACTTCCTTCGGATCGGCCGCTTGAGCGGCAACCGGGCCGGGTCGCCAGCCCTCCGTGATGCTCAGTTCTCCCGCGCCCGCTTCGATCACCCGCGCTGTCACATGACTGCTCTGACGGCTGGCCAGCCAGACCACGACCGGGGCAATCCAGCGGGGATGGCGCACCGCCATTTCTTCTTCGCTGCGCGCGCGCAGGCCTTCGGTCATGCGGGTCTGCGCATGCGGAGAGATCGCGTTGACCGTGATGTCGTAGCGTTGCAGTTCGCGCGCTGCAATGATGGTCATGGCAGCAATGCCTGCCTTTGCAGCGCCGTAATTGGTCTGCCCGACGTTGCCGAACAGTCCCGAGACTGATGTGGTGTTGATGATGCGCGCAGCCTGATCCGTCTGACCGTCTTTGTGTCGTGCCTTCCACCAGGCCGACGCATGATGCATGGGTGCGAAGGTGCCTTTCAGGTGCACATTGATGACCGCATCCCACTCGGCTTCGGTCATGTTGGTGAGCATGCGGTCCCGCAAAATGCCCGCGTTGTTGACCAGCGCATCAAGCCTGCCAAAGGTATCGACCGCCTGTTGAACCAGCCGCGATGCGCTACCCCAATCCGAACAGCTTTCAAGATTCGCAACCGCTTCGCCGCCTGCAGCGCGTATTTCCCGCACCACGGCTTCAGCGGGTTGCTCTTCCTCACGACCTGGCGTGCCGTCGGCAGCACTGCCCAGATCGTTCACCACCACCTTTGCACCATGGGCTGCCAGCAGCAATGCATATTCCCGGCCGATGCCGCGGCCTGCGCCGGTCACGATGGCCACGCGGCCTTCACAGAGTCGTTCGCTCATGGGGGTCTCCTTGTGTTGTGGTGGGGTGTGAAGGCAGGATACGCCGCAGATTCAACCTCGTGGAGACCGAGCATGAGCCGCCGTTTCGTTGATTTGTCGATCTATCTCGAAAATGATGTTGTGAGCGACCCGCCGGTCATGAAGCCTCATATCGAGTACATCCGACACGACCAGAGTGTCGAATCGATCGCATCATTTTTCCCGGGTCTGAAAAAGGAAGACCTCCCGGATGGCGAGGGCTGGGCCGTGGAACGCGTGCAACTGTCGACGCACAACGGCACGCACCTGGATGCGCCCTATCACTTCCACAGCACCATGGACAAGGCGCTGGGCGGGCAGCGCACCGCCACGACCATCGACGAGGTGCCGCTCGAATGGTGTTTTCAGCCTGGGGTGAAGCTGGATTTTCGCCATCTGCCCGACGGCCATGTGGTCACAGCGCAGGAAGTGCAGGCTGAACTGGAACGCATCGGACACAGCCTGTCGCCCCTTGAAATCGTGGTGGTGAACACGCGTGCGGGCAGCCGATATGGCCACGGTGACTATGTGTCCTCGGGTTGCGGCATGGGCTATGAAGCCACGATGTATCTGCTCGAGCGCGGGGTCAGACTGACCGGAACCGATGCCTGGAGCTGGGATGCGCCATTCGTGCACACGGCGGGCAAATATGCGCAGACGGGCGATGCCGGCCTGATCTGGGAGGGGCACAAGGCCGGCCGCGACATCGGCTACTGCCACCTGGAAAAGCTGCATAACCTCGAGGCGCTGCCCGCCACCGGTTTTTACATCAGCTGCTTTCCGCACAAGATCCGCGGCGCCTCGGCCGGATGGACTCGCGCCGTGGCCATCTTCGATGAGGCCCTACAGGCCTCGATACAACGCGCTTGAAGCAGCCGCGACGTTATCGCACAAAGTAGAAGTCGCCCACCACCTGATCGTAAATCGCCGGCACTTGTTCGTGCCCGATGGTACGGGCGCTTTCGACGACCTTCTTGCGCACTTCGCGGATGACATTATCCACCCGCATACCAGGCGTTCGGATTTCGCGCAGCAGGGTGCGTGTAAAGAGTCCGTTCGGATCACGGTCCTGCGGGCCCAGGCGGTCAAGGGCCTGCTGCCCTGCACCGGCGGAAAAGATCACCATCTGGCCTGTGGCCGCCGTGGTGGGCGCAAGCCCGCGTGTGCCGATGGAACGGCCCGCCACCTTGGGAAACGGGTTGTCACGACAGGCATCGATCATGGCCACGGTAAGCTTGACGCGTCGTTCGGACATTTCATCGAGCACACGCTGCAAGGCGATGCCGTCGTCGCGCACCTGCTCCTCACTCTCCTTGCGGATATCGGTCGCCAACAGGTAGTTGCTGCCGCCGATTTGCACGCCATGGCCGGCAAAGAAAAAGACGACTTCATCTCCGCCTTCGACCTCGCTTCGAAATTGCCGCAGCACGCCCTTCATGGCGCGCTCATCCAGATCCAGACGCAAGGTGACCTTGTAGCCCATTTCACCCAGTACACGTGCCAGGGCGCTGGCGTCGGCGCGGGCGGTCTCCAGGCGCGACACATTGGTATAGGCGTCGTTACCGATCAGCAGCGCTTTGCGATTGGCGACAACGGGGGGGGCGATCGCAGGCCGCACTGGATCAGCGGCACGTGGCGCGTCGATCGTCTTCGCACTGGTCTGGGCCGCTGAGGCGGGCCTTGGAATCGACGGCGCTGCTATGGCGGTTTGCGCGGCGACCGCTGAGGGCGCATTCGCAGCAGGGGGCGCCGTCGCTGCCGTGCCCTGAGGGGCGTTACGCCGGGCTGGATCATTCGCCAGTTGCTCATCAACCTTTTGCGCGAAGGTTTGGCTGCTCATGTTTGGTCGGGCGGTCGCAGGCGGAGCCGACCCGGGAAGCGCAGGTGTTGCCGCTGGACGCGTTTCCAGCGCTATCAAGGGCCGGCCGCCGGCCTGAGCCTGGCGCGCATAGTCGGTCATCAGCCGATCGAAATCGGCGCGCTTAAGTTGCGCATCGCCGTTTTCGATCAGCAAGGTACAGGTACAACCCGCGGCGTTTGCCGGCTGACTCATCCGAGCGATGGCGGCATCGAGTACGCGCTGGCAGCCCTCAATCGCCTGCTTGCGATTGCGCTCGGCGGAGTCCATTCCCGTGCTCCAGTGAGTGCGATACGTCAGTGGGCAGGCGCGAGGATTGGTCGATGCTGCAATGGCATACGGATTGCCGCTTGAGATCAGCCCTTGCAGGATCCTGTCCCGATCGATGCGCAGCGCGGCCTGATACACATCCTTCAGGCACACACTTCCGCCATCCGGGAAAGACACTTTCTTTTCAAAAAAACCGCACCCGGCTGGATCGGTCACGGGCCATCCAGCAGCGGTTTGCGCGAGCACGCCCGGCGTTGCAACCAGCAGGCTGCACACGGCATAGAAGCACAGCCACAACCGCGAGAGCATTCGCATCATTCGGCAAGTGCCACGCGCACCCTGCGGTTGCGAGCTGCCGTCGGGTCACTGGGGTCAAGCAACTCGCTGAAACCCTTGCCCACCGGAATCAGTCGGGTGTGCTGTACGCCCTGCTGCGCCAGGAAATCGGTGACCGCCTGCGCCCTGCGCTGTGACAGCGCGTCGTTGTAGCGAACGGTGCCCTTGGCGTCCGTGTGCCCTTCGATATGGAACCGCAAATTCAACAGTTGATCCGTACGCAAAGCAGTGGCAAGCCGTTCAAGCATCGGTTTGCTCTCCGGTTGCAGTCGCGCAGAGTCAAAATCAAAGTTCACTGTCATGTCGATGCGCGACGGCTCCACTTTGATATTTCGGCCCAGACTGCGCGTACGCGGTTTGGGTGCCAGCGCATTCACAAAATCATCGACGGTGGCATTGCTCACTGGTTCATCCGAGAGCGCGGCCGACTGTGCCCAGGCTGGCATGGTCAACGACAGTCCCACCGCGAACACACACATTTTCCAGTTCATCGGATTTCCTCTACTTCAATCAAGGTAGCGCCCATGGCGCCGTTTCGACCTTTGACGCCCCGGCCCAAAAAGAAATCGATCAGCCGCTGGCGCGACGGCAGATCGGCCACCGAATAGGCAAACGCCCCCCCAGCTCCGTCGGGGTCGGCGGGAAAAAGCTTCGCATCCCGCGGGGAGGGGCTCACCAGGAAAAGCAACCGGTCGACACCAGGCGGTCCGGCCGCCTTCAGCTGCCAGCCCGGACGAGGCATGGCGTAAGTCTGATTGGCACGGACCCGGTGGTCGCCATCGAGCCGGTTTGGAAAGAGCAGATAAAAGCTCTTCTCGTCACTGCCCAGCATGACCACGTAAAGATACCCATCCGCATTCGGCCGAACCGTGAAGCTCATCGGGTCGGTATCGATGCGTAACTGTCGAGGTGCCTCGACGCTCAATGTAATGCGAGGATCGCGCTGGTTGTAAATATCCTCAAGAGTGGCGCGAGATCCAACAGGCCCGGCAGGCACCGACGGTTCCGCCGGAATAGCCTGGACGGGCGGCGCAGGCGTTGTCGGCTGCACCGGGCGTTGTGGCACAACGACCGCGAGAGGGGTCTGAACAGGCCGCACAGGCGCAGGGGGTGTGGCAATCGGTGGTGCTGCGACGGGGGGTGCTG
>DGIT01000016.1:0-3678 GCA_002386465.1 Burkholderiales bacterium UBA4615
GCAGCACGCCCAGCGCAATGCCCAGGATCGCCACATTCGACAGGTTCCGGCCCCAGGCAACGGTCGACTCGAAGAGGTCGCACGGTTTGCCGGCTTCTCGACTGCGCGCCACTTCGTACAGCCCCATGGCCATAAACGGCCCCACCAACAGGAACCCGCCGGTCAGAGCCATCATGAGACCGGCTGAGGTGCGCAGCAGTACACCCAGCAACCATCCCATGGCCGCAAAGCACAGGCCGTAGAACAGACTCGGCCACGGGCGCGCCACGAAATCAGCTGCGCCGCGGCGCAACCAGCGCAGTGGGGCGGTGAGCCCGACATCGCGCAGCGAGGGAAAGCGCGACAGGGCACGCTGGGCCGCCTCGTCTGATGCGCTCGGCGGCAGACCGGGGCGCATCGACTCCGCAGGCGAATCGGTCGGTCGCGAATCAGATGCATGCGGCGAACTCATGCCGGGCACCTCGTAAAGGTGTGGGCTCATCGAACGAGCCCCAGGTGGAGCGATCAGTATAGGCACGCGGGTGGAAGATGCGAGGGCTGCATGCGCCTGCGACCGTGCGCGTACTCAAGGTTTGCCCCGATGCATTGACTGCAGGTCTGCGCGCATCGCACTATCGTGCCGACCGAATATCGACCCCCATCCACCGGCCCCATGAGTCAACCCTCCCGCATTGCCGCGCGCGACTGGTCCAGCCACCCGCCCAGCCTGCACCCGCCTTACGCCTCCACCGCGCTGCGTGCACCGCTGCGCCCACTGCGACCGATCGTGCAAGCCCTGAGCGAGCGGGCGCAGCCGGTCTACGGGCACGAGGATATCGGTGCGCTGGATCACGACCTCACGCGCAACGCGGCGCGCAATGGCGCACCGCTGGGTGAACGCATCACCGTGACCGGGCGGGTGCTTGATGAACGGGGGCGGCCTGTACGCCACACGCTGATCGAACTATGGCAATGCAACGCGGCTGGCCGCTATGTCCACAAGACCGATCAGCATGACGCACCGCTTGATCCGAACTTTCTTGGGGCCGGGCGCACCATGACCGATCGGGACGGGCGCTACCGCTTCATCACCATCAAGCCCGGGGCCTATCCCTGGGGCAATCACCCCAATGCCTGGCGACCGGCCCATCTGCATTTCTCGCTGTTCGGTGAATATTTCGCCAGCCGCCTGGTCACGCAGATGTACTTCCCGGGCGACCCGCTGCTCGCGCTCGACCCGATCTACTGCAGCACGCCCGAAGGCATCCGCGAACGGCTGGTGTCGCAGTTCTCCCTCGACGCCACCGAGCCTGCCGTGGCCCTGGGCTACACCTTTGACATCGTGCTGCGCGGCCCGCTCGACACTCCAATGGAGCACGGCCGATGAGCGCAACCGCGGGACAGACTCCCTCTCAAACGGTTGGGCCGTTTTTCGCCTATGCGCTCACCCCCAGGCAGTACGGCTATGAGTTCACCGAACTGTTCGGAGCAGAACTGGCGCAACCCCACACCCCAGGTGAGCCGATCCTGATTACCGGTCGGGTGCTCGACGGACAAGGTGCGGCCATTGGCGATGCGCTGCTCGAAATCAGCCATGCCGACAGCATCGGTCATCGGCCCACCACCCGCGCCGAGGTGCAGGCCAGCGGCTTTCGCGGATTCGGGCGCATGGGCACCGGCACGCTGCCAGGACATGCCTTTGCCTTTCGCACGGTCAAGCCTGGACGCACGCCCGACGGTCAGGCGCCACATGTCGATGTGATCCTCACGATGCGTGGGCTGCTCAATCATCTGTTCACCCGCATTTATTTCGACGATGAGCTGCAGGCCAACGGCGCAGACCCAGTGCTCGGCTCGGTGCCGCTCGAGCGACGCCAAACCTTGCTCGCGCGCCGACAGGTGCTGGCGGGTGCCGTGGTGTATCAGTTCGATCTCCACATGCAGGGCGAGGCGGAAACGGTGTTCTTCGATGTCTGAGCGCCAACCATGAGCCGCACACGCACCCAGGTGGCCATCATCGGGGCGGGTCCCGCTGGCTTGCTGCTGGCGCATCTGCTGCATCGCGCCGGCATCGACGCCGTCCTCCTGGAGCGGCAGTCCGCAGACTATGTGCTGGGTCGTATCCGTGCGGGTGTACTGGAAGCCGGCACGGTCGACCTGCTGAAAGACGTCGGCCTGGGCGAGCGGCTGGGCCGCGAAGGCCTGCCTCATCAGGGCGTCGAACTGTCTTTTGAGGGCACACGACATCGCATCGACTTCGCTGACCTGGTGGGTCGCTCGGTCACCGTCTACGGACAGACTGAGGTCACCCGCGATCTGATGCAGGCGCGCACTGGCTCGGGCGCCTTGACGGTGTACGAGGCACAGGACGTTGTACTCGAAGGTCTGCAGACCCACCGGCCCACGGTTCGATACAAGAAGGATGATGTCGAACATCTGATCGAATGCGATTGGGTCGCCGGCTGCGACGGCTATCACGGCGTTTCGCGCGCCAGTATTCCGGCAGATGCGTTGCGCACGTTTGAGCGGGTCTACCCGTTCGGTTGGCTGGGCGTGCTCAGCGAGACGCCACCGGTATCCGACGAGCTGATCTATGCCAACCATCCGCGCGGCTTCGCCCTGTGCAGCATGCGCAGCCGTACCCGCAGCCGCTACTACATCCAGTGCGGGCTCAACGAACGCGTGGAAGACTGGTCCGACGCACGCTTTTTCGATGAACTGCGCCAGCGGCTCGATGAGCCGGCTGCCCGCGCACTGATCACCGGCCCGTCGATCGAAAAGAGCATCGCGCCACTGCGCAGTTTCGTGGCCGAGCCGATGCGCTTTGGCCGACTGTGCCTGGCAGGCGATGCGGCCCATATCGTACCGCCCACAGGTGCCAAAGGACTCAATCTGGCCATGGCCGATATCCGGGTGCTCTCTGATGCGCTGATCGACCACTACCGCCGAGGGACCACCGAGCAACTCGACCGGTATTCAGAGCAGTGTCTGCAGCGCGTCTGGGAGGTGGTGCGGTTTTCCTGGTGGTTCACGCTGCTGATGCACCAGTTTCCTGACACGGACCCGTTCAGTCGCAAGATCCATGAAGCCGAGTTGCGGCGCCTGGTGCATTCACGCGCAGCCGCCACGGCGTTTGCACAGAGCTATGTCGGGATGACGGACTGACGGGTAGTCAATCGAGCAGACGGCCTACGACCAGAGTCGATCAGCCCTTCGTGCAATAGCCAGTCTCCACCCCACGGTACAGAGTGTCCGCGTCGTCGACCCTATGCGTTGACGCTTGACATTCGGACATTTTCGTCCGAATCTGACGGAGGACTCTGCGTGCGTGGAGATGAATTCCTGCGCCGTGTCAGACGGATCGCCCGCGAACGGGGCTGGACTTGCGCATGGCATCCAGACCAGGGCAAGGGCAGTCACGGCACGCTCTATGTCAACGGCAAACTGACCGTACTGCGGCACGTCCGGGATGAACTCAAGTCCGGAACGCTGAGAGCCATGCTGCGTCAACTCGAGATCTCAACTGAAACCTTCTGGCGAGGCAGGTAAGCCCACGATGTGTACCTATCGTTATCCGTTCAGATTTCGTCGCGCCCATGAAGGGGGGTGGATCATCAGCTGTCGCGACCTGCCCGAAGCGATCAGCCAGGCCGAGGAACGAGCGCAGGCGTTCGAGCATGCGGCCGGCTGTCTGCAGGC
>DGIT01000016.1:3758-6263 GCA_002386465.1 Burkholderiales bacterium UBA4615
AGGCGAACATCTCATCGACGTTCCCCTCGAGACCGCTGCCAAGGCGGCCCTGCATGAGGCGATGCGCGCTTGTGGAATGGGTCGCTCTGAATTGGCGCGCAAACTCGGCCTGCATGAAAAGGAGGTGCGGCGCATGCTTGACCCGGGCTGTCCCTCAAAACTACCCAGACTCGCGCTGGCTATTCAGGCACTCGGTGGTCGCGTTGCGCTGACGATCGACCCCGCGCCAGCTGAATCCTCCGCGCCCTAGCCCTGCACGATGCGCCGCGCCAGGGCCACCAGCGACTGATCCGAACCGGCAGGGCCAAGCAGCGAAATCCCCAGCGGTGCGCCCAGGCGGGTGCTCAGAGGCAAAGAGAGCTGCGGAAAACCCGCAAGCCCGGCGATGCACAGCAGCCTGATCGCATCATTGCGGTAGGCATCCAGCGAAGACTCATCGGAACTGAGCAGGGGCGCCACGTCGGGCATCGTGGGCAGCACCATCACACCATCGGTGCCCAGCAGTGCTGCCAGCTGCGCCCTGAAGCGTGCGCGATACGCACGGGCACTGGCCACCTGCTCGTCGCTCAGCGCACTCGACCAGGCGAAGCGCTCGGCGACCCCGGGGCCAAGCGGTGGCGCGTGGCGGGTGATGAAACTGCCATCGGTCATCCAGGCCTCGCGCCCTTGCAGGATGCGGTGATTCCAGTACATGGGCTCGAACGATTCGAGCGCAGCAGTGCAGTCGGTGGCCTGTCCCAGTGCCGCCACGATGCGTGCCATGGCCGCCTCATGTGCCTGCACCACCTCGGGGGCGAGCAGGCCCCAGGCATCGGTGGGTCGCAGCAGTCGCACCCGCGCAGGCAGTGCAGCAGGGTCTGCGCCCAGCATCACCTCGGCCACCCGCGAAAAGGTCTGCACATCGCGCGCAAAAAATCCGCAGGTATCGAAACTGGGCGACAGATCGAGTGCGCCGTGCAGAGGGATGCGCCCATGGGTCGGTCGAATGCCGTACAGACCGCAGTGGCTGGCCGGCGCACGCACCGAACCACCGGTATCGGTGCCCAGCGCGGTATCGCACAGGCCACTGCTCACGGCCGAGGCTGAGCCACTGGATGATCCGCCCGGAATACGATCGGGCGCTGCGCCATTGCGTGGCGTGCCGAAATGCGCGTTGCGCCCGTTCATGCTGAAGGCCAGCTCATCGGTATGGGTCTTGCCTACGAAGCGTGCTCCTGCATCGAGCAAAGCTTGTACCGCTGGCGCTGTGCGGGTCTTGATGCCCGACTGCGCGAGCATCAGCGGGTTACCGCCTCCCGTGGGATAGCCCGCGACATCGAAGAGGTCCTTAGCGGCAAAGGTGAGATCGGCAAGCGCCCCGGTGCGGGCACTGGACACCGCCACCGGCGGATAAGGCATGAAGGCGTGGGCAGGGTCAGCGTGCAGCAGCATGGTCGGTCTTTCGCGTGAGGACATTCGTAAATCAGTGGGTGCGCAGCATAGCTTCGCTCACCTCATCCGTATACCGAATGGGTGCTTCCGGTCTGGTTCGCATCGTGGGCTGTCGTCAACCGCGACGACGCTCACTTCGACTCGAGGATCATGCCGTCCGCGTGTGCGCCCGGTGTGCAGTCGCCTCGGTGTACCCCGTCCAGGAACGCCCCGATGACCTGAGCCAACCTGGCTTGCAGGGTTGATGTCGCCCCGATCCCCGCCAGGTTCATGTGGGTGGCACCGTCGAAGACGGCGAGCCACTTGCAGCCCATGCGTGCGGACGACTTCACGCAGCGCCAGTCGACCACTTTCCGGATGGCCGATGACCACTGCCAGATATCCGAAAGAGGCCAGCGCAGTGCCGAGATAACCGTAGCCCTGTTCGGAGCCGCCAGCGCCATGCGACACCACGGCGATGCCCCGGCACGCAGCGAGCGTTGGCGAATAAAGCGTCGCCGAGATCTGCTGGCCGTCCTGTCGGGTCAGGGTCAACACTGGCTGACTGTTCGCCCAGCCGGCCAACCCGAGCCACAGCACTGTGGACGCGACACATTGAGCCCATCGCATCAGCGTCACCTTCGATCGCCTTCACCAAGAGGCGTTCATTGTGCACACGCCAGGCTTAGGACTTGCAGAGCGCACTCAGGCCCTTGGTGCTGCCGATGCATAGATGCCCAGATAGGTCTTGGGCAGGGGCGCGGCGTAACCGCCCGTCTTGGAGGTGCGCAGCGACAGCGCGCCGAGCGATTCCACCAGCTTGACCGCACTGGCCACGCCGTCGATCACTGGCACACCGAACTCGCGAGACAGACCGGCGGCCAGATCGGCCATGCCAGCGCATCCGAGCACGATCGCCTCAGCCCGGTCTTCGCGAAGGGCTGCAGCGATTTCCTCCCCAATGCGCGCACGCGCAGGAGAGTTCGGGTCGTCCAGCGACAGCACAGGCACTTCGGCTGCCCGCACACGCGCGCAGCGCGAAGCCAGGCCATAGCGCACAAGATTGTGTTCCAGTGCCGGGACCGATCGGCCCAG
>DGIT01000027.1 GCA_002386465.1 Burkholderiales bacterium UBA4615
TAGCCAAAGACCCCAAGAACGTTCAGGCGCTGGTGGCACTGGCCCAGGTGACTGGACGCACGGGTGGCAGCCAGGACGAAGTCACCAAGCTGCTCAAGCAGGCCCAGGAAGCCAATCCTGCTGCGGTGGAGCCGCTAGTTGCCCTAGCGCAGCAAATGGTGCAAGCAGGCAAGCCGCGCGATGCCATTCCACTGGTGCAACGCGCGGTCGCTCAGCAGCCCGACAATGCTCAATTGCTGGATGCACTGGGTACGCTGTATCTGCGAGCCGAGGAAAAGCAGCAGGCGATCGACACCTTCGAAAAGATCGTGCGCCTGTATCCGAATGCAGCACCGCTGCATTTGCGGCTCGGCGAGATCAAGGCATCGCTTGGCGATAGCACGGGCGCCATGGCCAGCTTCAAGCAAGCGGCAGAACTTGACCGCAAGGCGGCTGGCCCGCAGTTTGGCATTGCCGCCATGCTGCTCAAGGAAGGCAAGCGGGACGAAGCCTTCAAGGTTGCACGCACGCTTCAAACTCAGCTGCCTAACAGCCCTGTGGGTCTATCGCTGGAAGGCGATCTGATGGCAGCCGACAAGAAGTGGGCGGAAGCCGCTGCGCTGTACAAGAAGGCACTAAGCCAGGAGCGCAGCGCCACGCTGGTAGCCAAACAGCACAATGCGCTGCGTCAGGCAGGCCGCGCCCCTGAGGCTGACGCACAGCTGCGCGACGCCCTGCAGGCCACGCCTAATGACCTGAGCTTGCGCATGTACGCAGGGGAGCAGGCCATGGCCGCGAATCAGTGGAAAGCCGCAGTGGATCACTACGATACGGTAGTCAAGGGCGCGCCCGGCAATGCAGTCGCCCTGAACAATCTCGCCTGGTCGCTCTATGAACTGCGCGATCCGCGTGCCTTGCCCGTGGCCGAAGAAGCCTATGCCAGGGCGCCGCAGTCGGCCGCGGTGATCGACACGCTCGGATTGGTATTGCTTGAAAAAGGCGACTCCAAGCGGGCCACAGAGCTGCTCAAGCAGGCAGCGGCACTCGCGCCAAAGGCTGCGGACATCCGCTGGCACTACGTGCAGGCGCTCGCCAAGGCGGGCGACAAGGTCGCTGCCAAGACAGAGGCCCAAGCGGTGGAGCGCGATTTCCCGGACACCGCGCAGGCCAAGCAGGCACGTGAATTGGGTGCGAAGTTGTGAGGGCGAAGTTCGAATCATCCGGCGCCGCTTGGCGGGCATTTGTCACCGCCCATCTGCGCAGCGTCAGTTTTAGGTGAATTACTGCAGCGCTTATCGGTCGCAATCCACCGAGAATGCAAGCGGTCGGCACAGTCAGCAGCGCCCCGTGAAACACTCGATCGTCCGGGGCACTCAGGCAAGGAGTTTCAGTTCAATGAAGCGTTTATCCATGACACGTACAGCGGCAATATTGTTGACCGCATCGTTGCTCGCAGCATGCTCGTCGTCCAACCTGCCGCCGGCTCCGGTCAAGGCAGCTCAACCGAACTACGCTTATCAGATCGGCGCGGGCGACACTCTTGCAGTCAGCGTATGGCGCCACCCCGAGCTGTCCACCACGGTGCCAGTGCGCCCCGATGGCAAGGTCACCACGCCCCTGATCGAAGATATCGTGGCCATTGGCCGCACCCCCGCTGATCTGAGTCGTGAGATCGAAAAGCGCCTGTCCAAGTTCGTACGCGAGCCCAGCGTGACCATTGCCGTCACCAACTTCGTAGGGAACACGAATGAACAGGTGCGCGTGGTGGGTCAGGCGGGCAAGCCTGCCGCCCTGAACTACAAGCAAGGCATGACATTGCTGGATGTCATGATTTTGGTGGGAGGCATCACGGACAATGCTGCGGGCAACCGTGCGGTGCTGATTCGCCAGAGCGAAGACAACAAGCAGTATTCCGTGCGGCTGCGCGATCTGCTCAAGGGCGGGGATGTTTCGGCGAATGTCGAAGTACTCCCCGGTGACGTCATCATGATTCCCGAAAGCTACTTCTGATATGACTCAACTCTGGCTGCAACTGCGCGAACTGCTGCCCGGTCTGTGGCGGCATCGTTGGTGGGGTCTGCTCACCACCCTGGTGCTGGGCACGCTGGGCGCCATCGGCGTCATGCTCATTCCGAACAAGTTCGAGGCCACGGCCCGAGTGTTCGTGGATACCCAGTCCATTCTGAAGCCACTGATGGCCGGTCTGGCCGTGCAGCCTAATGTGGACCAGCAGGTCCAGATGATGGCCCGCACGCTGATCAGTCGGCCGAATGTCGAACGTGTGATGCGCATGTCCGACCTGGATCTGAAGATCACCGATCCGCGCGAGCGTGAGCAGGTCGTGGACGGCTTGATCAAGAAAATTCAGTTCAAGCCCTCAGGCGGCAATAACCTCTACACCGTGGCCTATCGCGACGACTCACCCGAGGCGTCGCGTAAGGTGGTGCAGTCGCTCCTGTCGATCTTTGTCGAGTCCAATCTGGGCGACAAACGCCGCGACTCCGAGCAGGCCCGTCGCTTCATCGACGAGCAAATTGCAGCGTACGAAAAGCGACTGCTTGAGGCCGAGAATGCGCTCAAGGAGTTCAAGGTCCGCAATCTGTCGCTCATGCCCAACCTGGCCACAGACTATGTGACCCAGGCAGCGGCCGCGCAGAAAGAATCCGACTCTGCGCGCCTGGAGCTGCGGCAGCTCGAAAACAGCCGTGAAGCGCTGCGCAAGCAGTTGGCCGAGGAAAAGCAGACGTTCACGTCCACCGAGCCGGGCGCGCTCATTCCAAGCAGCGGCCCGCGTGCTGCAACCGATTTGGAAAAGCGCGCAGACGCAGGTCGCAAGCTGCTGGATGAGCTCACCTTGCGCTACACCGAAGCGCACCCCGACGTGATCAACCAGCGCCGCATGATGAAGGAACTGGAAGCTGCGGTGGACGCCGAACGTCGCGCCATTGCAGCGGGCGAAGTGCCGGCATCGGTGCGCCCAGGCACCACCACGATTATCCCCAACAAGGTGTATCAGGACATCAAGGTGTCGCTCGCCGATACCGAGTCCAAGATCGCTGCGCTGCGGGCACGTGTGGCCGATTCAGACGCCCGTCTGGTGCAGGCCAAGGCGGCTTCGTCGACCATTCCCAAGATCGAGGCTGAATACACGCAGCTGAACCGCGACTACGACGTCAACAAGAAGAACTACGAAGCCCTGATTGGCCGTCGTGAATCGGCCGCCATGTCGGGCGACATGGAGTCTAAGTCAGGCGTGGGCGAGTTTCGTGTGATTGATCCGCCGCGTGTGGCGCCGCAACCGGTGTCACCAAATCGCCCCTTGCTGCTTGCAGGCGTACTGCTTGCGTCGCTTGCCGCAGGCGCGGGCGTGGCCTTCATGCTTAGCCAGCTCAAACCCACTTTCTTCGATTCCCGCAGCCTGCGCACCTATACGGGCCTGCCACTGCTGGGGTCGGTCTCCATGCTTTCCGATGTAGCCGCCCGTGCGCGCAACCGCCGCTCGGTGCTGGCGTTTTCCACCACAAGCCTGCTCTATCTGGTGCTCTTTGGCGCGTTGATCGCCTGGTACGCCACGAAGATGCTGCTGGTGCGCTGATATCAAGGACACCGACTTATGAGCCTGATTGAACGCGCCGTCGATAAGCTCGGCCCCCAGCGGTCCGAGCGTCAAGACGCCACCTCCCTTCCCGAGCAAGTCGCCGCGGCCAAGCCGTCGCCCTCTATGGCCGAGTCGCTGGTGTCACGGGCCGTGGCTGCCGGCGCACGCTACGCGCCCGAACCCGCGGCCGTCCCGACTAAGCCAGAGGCTCCCGCAGCTGTAGCCGCTACACCAGCCGTTCGCCCTGCCCCCACGGTGGTGCCGGTTGGCCGCACGCCTGCAACACCTGCAACACCTGCATCCAAGGCTGCGCCGGTTCGCATCCCGATCGAAATGTTGCGGGCTCGCGGCTTTGTGACTCCTGACGCAGCGCCCACCGCCATCAGCCAGGAATTCCGGGTCATCAAGCGCCC
>DGIT01000025.1:0-17563 GCA_002386465.1 Burkholderiales bacterium UBA4615
CATTGGCCAGCGCCAGATTGGCCCGCGCGACGGCTTCTTCAAAACCGATCACGGCGCGTGAATCGGTGCGCGCGATGATGCAGAAATCGTTCGAGCGACGCGCAGCCGCGGCAGCACGAATCTTTGCGATGTAGTCCTCGCGGCTGGTCACTTCCTTGTTGTCCAGATGACCGCAGCGCTTCGGAAAGACCTGGTCTTCAATGTGTATCGCGGCCACACCCGCCCTTTCGAACTCCTGCACGGTGCGAAAGACATTGAGCTCATTGCCATAGCCTGTATCGGCATCGCTGATCAGCGGAATGGAAATCGAGTTCACGATCCGCGTGGCATTGGCCACCATCTCGGTGAGCGTGAGCAGACCATAGTCGGGGTAACCGAGCGTGGCCGAGGTGCCAGCGCCAGTCATGTACGCCGCAGAAAACCCGGCCCGGTCAATGGCCCGACCGGTAATGCCATCGACGGCACCAGGTGCCACGACCATCTTGCCGCTGCGCAGCAGCGAACGGAATTGAGCAGCCTGCGACATGTCTGATCTCCTGAAGGACTGAACAAGTGAATGGCTCAGGGCGACAGGCGCAGACGCAACCGGCGGGTTGGCCGGTTCGCGTGTGAAGTGTCTCCCCGATGTGCGCAGCCTGCGCAGCCGTTGCAGCCCGCTGACCGGCCACTTATTCTGCGCTGACTGTACGTCATGTGCCGATGCCATGGTTCGATACGCCGGCAGCTGTCATTACAGGCTCAGCCCGGGCCCTTGTCAATCCGCGTTCGCCCTCATCGGCCCACCAAGCCGCCCATGCGCTGCAGGGCCGCGTTTCAAGGACCATCCGGTGCGACGGCGCCCGTGCACCTGGGCAAGCGACAATGCGTGCTGACCCTTGGGATATCGATGACACCACCCGACAGCAAACGCTTCAACGAACGCCGGGTGCTCGCGTGGATGTGCCTGATCATCTTTTTCAATCAGGTGGGTTTTGGCGCCGTCGTACCTGTGCTGCCGCTGTATGCCAGTTCGTTCGGCGTATCGGTCTCGGCCATCGGTGCGACCATTGCCGTGTATGGCGCAGCGCGCTTTCTGTGTGCCGTGCCCTCGGGTCGCATGGCCGACCACTACGGCAGGCGTCCCGCACTGGCGCTCGGCGGGCTGCTCGGTGTGCTGGGCAACCTCTGGTCGGCATGGGCCGGCACGTTTCCCGAGTTTCTGGTGGCCCGGTTCATCGCAGGGCTGGGTGGTGGCATTGTGGTGAACATTGGTGCCGTGGTACTGGCCGACATCAGCACACCCGCGCGGCGCGGTCGCATGATGGCCCTGTATCAGGGCGCCTTTCTGTTTGCGGTGGGTGTAGGGCCGTTGCCCGGCGGACTGCTGGCAGAGCGGTATGGCCTGGACATGCCCTTTATCGCCAACGCCGTGGCGGCCCTGGTGGTGGGCATCATCGCCTGGTTTGCCGTGCCGGAAACACGTGACTTTGCAGCACGCAGAGACGGCGCACCCAGACAGGCCCTGCCCTTTGGCGAACAGATTCGTCTGATGACGCGCAAGGTAGGGTTCCTGCTGGTCTGCCTGACCGGCTTTACCCATGCCATGGTGCGCACCGGCGGATTGTTCAACGTGGTGCCGCTGGTGGCTTCGGGCAGCCTGGGCCTGGGGGCCGGGCAAATCGGCGCCAGCATGGCGCTGGGCAGCCTCTTCGGGCTCCTGGCCACCTACCCTTCCGGCATGATCGCCGACCGCTTCGGGCGCAAGCCGCTCATCGTGACGGCCGCGCTCATCACTGCGCTGTCGTTTTTCGGGTTCTGGTTTGCCACGTCGGGCCTGCAATTTGGCGTGGCCTGCGTCATCTGGGGCATTGCAGCAGCAGTCACCGGTGCTGCGCCTGCCGCCTATGCCGCCGACAATGCGCCACCGGGCATGAACGCAACTGCCATGAGCATGTACCGCGCCTTGTCCGATGTGGGCTACGTGGTGGGGCCGATCGGGCTGGGCATCCTCAGCGATCTGGCCGGGCCCAAAGTGGCCCTGGCCTTTTGTTCAATCGCCATCGGATCGGTTGCGCTGGCCTTCTGGCGTTATGCGCCTGAGAGTTACCGGCGCCGCTGAGTACTCCGAGCGGCGGGCATGCCCCGCCTGACCCACCCGACCTTCCGTCTTACTTGTCGCCCCAGGGCATCTCGGTCCACAGCTGGCGGAACTGCGCCTCGGTGTCGCGCAATACGGTGCGGTACTGCGCCGGCGCCAGATAGCGCATCTGCGTAAACAGCCCGGCGTTGATCTTCAGAAATTCCGGGTCGCTCGTGGTTTGCGCCACAGCCCGAACCAAGCGCTCGCGCACCTCGACCGGCAAGCCTTTGGGCGCTGCAATGCCACGCAGCGACGACATCTCGATGTTGTAGCCCTGCTCCTTGAAGGTGGGCACATCGGGGGCGAGCTCGGTGCGCGTGGGGCACATCTGCCCGAGGTTGCGCAGCGGCGAGCCGGCCTTGATTGCCTGCATCGCTTCGCCAATGTTGACCGCCGCCACATCAATCTGCTTACCCAGCGTGGCCGCACGCACATCGGCTGCGCCCTTGAAGGGCACGTGATTCATCTTCACGCCAGCAATCTTTTCGAAGTACAGCATCGCCAGATGATCGTCGGAGCCCACCCCGGTGGTGCCCACCGTGACCTGACCCGGACGTGACTTTGCAAAGGCGGCGAGCTGATCAAGCGAGCGAATCGGGCTGTCTGTATGCACCGAAAAGTTGCCCGGGTCATCGACCACATTGCCGATCAGATCGTACTGTTCCCAGTGAAAAGGCGACTTGCGCTCGATCGGGATCGTGAGCACGTTGGGCGTGTTGATGAATCCCACCGTGTAGCCGTCAGCGGCGGCCGCAGCCAGCTGACCGAACCCGATACCACCCCCTGCGCCGGTGCGGTTTTCGATCACGAGCTTTGCGCCACCGCCCAGATATTTCTCGATGAAAGGCGCCATGGCGCGTGCCATCACATCCGTCGCACCGCCCGCAGAGTAGGCAATGATCATGCGGATCGGCCGATCGGGATAGGCCTGCGCCCGTGCTGTGCCCGACACGCCTGCACCTGTTGCGCCCAGGGCTGCCAGGGTCTTGAGGGTTGATCTTCTGGAGGTATGCATGGTCTGGGAGTCCTTCTTGGAATGTGCCTGGAATCTCTAAGCCGCCGCCTGGATCGGCCGACCGAGGATCGCCTCGAATCGCCTGGCAAAGACGGGCCACACTTCGGGGTTCACCAGTCTGGGCGGACGCTCACCGCTCAGCAGACCAACGAGCTGATCCGCGGACCAGGTTGCCATGGTCTCACGGCATTCATGGGTCACGCCCGCGGTGTGATACGTGGCAATCACCGAAGGATGTTGCAGCAGTGGGGAGTCGAGCGGGGGTGGCTCCTGGTCCCAGACATCCAGTCCGGCGCCCGCCAGATGGCCCGATTGCAAAGCTGCATGCAGCGCCGCTTCATCATGGATACCTCCACGCGCGGTGGTCACGAAATACGCACCGCGCTTCATCCGCGCAAATGCTGCAGCATCGATCATGCCGCGCGTGGTGGCATCACGCGGGCAATGCAAGGATACAAAGTCACTGCGCTCCAGAAGCTCATGCAGGCTCACAGGCTGCGCGCCCCGCTGGCGAATCTCCTCTGCGCTCAGCAAGGGGTCATGCGCCAGCACACGCATGCTGAAAGCGCTCGCCAGGGCCGCCACGCGCCGCCCCGTGTTGCCAATGCCAACCACGCCCACAGTCTTGCCTGCCAGCTCGCGACCGGTCAGGTCTTCGCGCGAAAACCCACGCTCACGGCGCAACAACCGATCACTCTCGGTGATGCGATGCGCAAGGCCAATGATCAGACCCAGTGCATGCTCGGCCACCGACACGGCATTGCCGCCTGACTGGTTCACCACAGCCACCCCGGCACGCGTACAGGCTGGCACATCGATCGGGTCAAACCCCGCGCCGGTGGACGAGGCACACAGCAACTGCGGGCAAGCCTGCAAAAGCTCCTGCGTCACGAAGGCTGCAGCCGACAACTCGTCTTTCGCAGCAGTAACGTGATAAGCATGGGCGCCCTCCAGCCCGCGCGCGGCGTCGGCAAGACTGGCGGGCATGGCTTGCACCAGCAACTGCACATCGGTGGCAGCGGTGACCCGCTGATCGAAGACCGGGTGGGTCCAATGATCAAAGCGCACAATGCGCGGGCGAGGCAGGCTCATCACTCAGGTCCTTGTGTCGGGCAGTCAGACCGTGATGTTAACCAGTTCCAGATCCCGGCCTGCGCAAAGCTTTTCCACTGTCTGCGGCGGTAGTCTGCATCGCCAGCCTCGCCTCACCACGTTCCCTGAAGGACCTGCACGATGAAAGCATTGCTCAGCCACGACCCCGGGGGACCCGACACGCTGGTGTTTGAAGACATCCAGCAGCCCGTGCCGCGAGTCGGCGAGGTGCTCCTGAAGGTGTTATCGGTCGGCGTCAATTTCCCCGATGCGCTGTATATCCGCGATCTGTATCAGGTGAAGATGCCGCGCCCCTTCGCACCGGGCTCGGAAGTCTGCGGCGTGGTGCAAGCGCTCGGGCCGCAGGTGCAGGGACTGGCCGTGGGGGACAAGGTGATTGCACGCTGTGGCACAGGGGGCATGGCCGAATACGTGACCGCCGCGGCCACGCGCTGCGAAAAGATCGCGCCGGACGCCCCCTCACATGAGGCCGCTGCCTTGTTGCTCACCTACACGACGTCGTATCACGCGCTGGTGGATTGCGGGCATCTGCAGGCGGGCGAAACGCTGCTGGTGCTGGGCGCTGCGGGTGGCGTGGGCACTGCCGCGCTCGATCTGGGCCGCGCAATGGGTGCACGGGTGATTGCTGCGGTGTCCAGCCAGGACAAGCTTGATTTCGCTCTGAAACATGGTGCACACGGGGGCATCGTGTATCCAGGCCTTGCTGCCGATCTGTCGCAGCGCGATGCGCAAAAAGCGCTGGCCGATCAACTCAAGCAAGCCGTAGGGCCGCACGGCGCTGATGTCGTCTACGATCCGGTGGGCGGGCCTTACTCTGAAGCGGCGACCCGCACGCTGCGCCCGCACGGTCGCCATCTGGTGGTGGGTTTCACCGCCGGCATTCCGCGCTTGCCGCTGAATCTGGTGCTGCTCAAACGCAGCCTTATCGTGGGCGTGGATCTGCGCAATTTTAGCGAAAGCGACCCACAGGCCAACGCGCGCAATGTCCGCACGATCATCGACATGTGGCAGGCGGGAACAATCAGGCCGGCGGTCTCGACGCGCTTCGCTCTGGACGACGGTGCCCAGGCCCTGCGCGTGCTGGAATCACGTCAGGCGCTGGGCAAGCTCGTGGTCGACGTGGGGACCTGACCGGGACGCGTCCGCACCCATGCGCTTTGCTTGCGACCGTTCTGTTGCGCACACTGCACGGCATAGGACAGCAGATCGCGCTGGGCACGGCTGCCACCAATGCGCTCGTGGGTCGCCATGAGCGGTTGCAGATACTGCATCGTACTCGCATGATCGCCGCAAGCCATGGCTGCAAAGCCACGCGCCAGGGCGCTCACCATATCGGCCGCGGGCCCTTTTGCCCGATCACGCACGCGCGCAAGGCCCGCATCGTCACCGGCCATGGCGTAGACCGCCGCTGCATGCGCATCAGCAAAGGCTAGGCCAGGCTGCGGAAAGTACTGGTTGGCATAGTCGACCAGCGCACGCCAACGCTCAGGCTGTGGTGCAGCACCCAGCAGCTCGGCACGCAACAAGAATGAAGCCGAATCGGTCAGCACATTGAGTGGCGGCCCCCAGGCACCTCCGGGCCGAATTTTTTCATCGAAGAGCGCCCAGGCGGTGCGCTGATCGCCCAGCTCCAACGCCCAGAGCGCCATGTGCCAGGCCAGATGCCCGTGCATGAAGCCTTCGCGCGCATAGCCCGAATACCAGGTCTGCAACCAGGACAACCCGGCCGCATCCTCGCCCGCCTCGTAGTGCACATGCGCCTGAATATGCGCGGCGTTGGCGTTGTCGGGGCGCTGCACCAGCGAACGTTCGATGGTACGCCGGGCTGCGTCGACCTGACCGACCTCGCATTGCGCAAAGCCATACGCATACTGGAACCACCAGTCGTCGCCACACTGCGCTTCAAACGGCTCAAGAAAATGCATCAGCGCCTGCTCGCGGCCGGCCTTGCCTGAAAAACCGAATAATCCGAATACGCCCGAGGCCGGCACCATCACCATCACATCGCGAGGCCAGCGTGCCAGGTGCGCCCGGATCTGATCGAGCGCACCAGCGCCATCGCCCATCACCACACGCTCCAGTGCCCGCACATGGCTGCGCTCGCGTTCGTTGGCAGCGTCCAGGCACCTTAACCCCTGCGCCGCACAGGCGCGGGCCTGCGCAGCACGGGCATGCACCTGATGCGCACGGGCCAACGCGATATGGGCTACCGCCATGGTCGGGTCGACAGCCAAAGCCGCCTCCAGGCGGGCTTCAATGCCCGGTTGCGCACACAGCAGCAGGCGAACCCCATCCACATACGCATCGCGCGCTGCAGGCGCGGTCGTGCTGAGCGGCAAGCCGCGATCATCGGTAAGTGCGCTCATCTCAGGTCCCCTCGGTGCGCACGCAAGGTTTGCGTACGGCCCGATTCTAAAACGCTGCGGAACGCCAGACCCAAGCCCAGTGGACCGCACGGAACAGGCAGGGTCCCTGGCCATGCGCCGCTCAGTGCGCCAGACCGGCGCGCACAAAGCAGGGTGCGCAGCCGCTCAAAACCCGACGCGGTACGATCGCCTCCTGCCCTACCTGCACCCCGCGTTCCCGAGACCTCCCATGAGCACCGCCACACCATCGTCACGCCCACCCGCCACCGCCCACCCCACGGATGCCTCTGCCCATGGCGAGGGACACCGTCTGGCGCAGCAGCCCTGGTATCTGCCGGTGGGCGATGAGATCGAGATTTTCGAAGCCGCCTACGCCGCCCGCCTGCCGGTCCTGCTCAAGGGCCCCACGGGATGCGGCAAGACACGGTTTGTTGAACACATGGCCTGGCGTCTCTTTCGTCATGCCGAGTCGCATCGGCGCGCACTGGACACGCCGCTCATTACCGTGGCCTGTCACGAAGACCTCACCGCGACCGATCTGGTGGGTCGCTATCTGCTGTCGGGCGACGAGACCGTCTGGATGGACGGACCGCTGACCCGCGCTGTGCGCAGCGGCGCCATCTGTTACCTCGATGAGGTAGTCGAGGCCCGCAAGGACACCACGGTCGTCGTGCATTCACTGACCGACCACCGCCGCATTCTGCCGATCGAAAAAACCGGCGAAATGCTCGATGCGCATCCGGACTTTCTGCTGGTGATCTCGTACAACCCCGGCTATCAGAGCGTGCTCAAGGATCTGAAGCCCTCCACGCGTCAGCGCTTTGTGAGCCTGGAATTCGACTATCCCGACGTGGAGCGCGAATCCGCGGTCATTGCGCATGAAAGTGGTGTGGACGCTGCCACCGCGCAGCGCCTGGCCACCATCGGCCAGAAGGTGCGCAATCTGCGTGAACACGGCTTCGAGGAAGGTGTCAGCACGCGTTTGCTGATCTACACCGCGCAGCTGGTGGTGGGTGGCATCGCCCCGCGTCGGGCATGCGATGTGGCCATCTCACGCGCGGTGAGCGATGAAGCACAAGTGCAGGAGGCGGTCGCTGCAATCATCGATGTGATCCTGCCTTGATGACACCGGTGACACCGCAGGCTGCGCGAGCGGGCATGACGCCTGCGGCAACTGTGCAGGCGGACCCTGCGCCTGCTGCGCCAGGCAGCGTCGCACTGTCGGATGCTCAGCGCCTGTTGACCCTGTTTACACAGGGCCTGTCCGGCCGTTATCTGCATCTGCGCCCCACCGACACGCTGACCGGCCAGTTCCGCCCCGAAGTGGCCACCACCGATGGCATGGCCATTTATCTGCCAGCCGAAGTGGCGTTGTTCAGCGCGCCTGCTCACAACCTCGGGCTCTACAAGATTGCAGTACTGCATCAGCTGGGTCTGTATGAATGCGGCACCTTCACGTTTTCGATGCGCCAGGCCCGCGCGCGCATCCCGGATCTGCCCGCCGATCGAGCGGGCGCTGCGGAGCATCCCAGCGAACTCGAGCGCTTCTTCAATCTGTGGCGCAGACCCACCCTGATGCGCCGCCTCTTCATGACGCTCGAAGACTTGCGCATTGATGCAGCCATGACACGCCGCTACCCGGGTGCGCGACACGACCTGGAGCGGGTATTGGCACGTGCGCGCGCAGATCGCCCTGCACCGCCCGATGCGCATCTTCAACCCGCAGCAGCGCTGCTCGAATCATTGGTGCGCTTCACACTGGGCGAAGACGCGTCCGCGCTGTTGCAACACGATGCCACCGGCTGGCTCGCCCCCATGCTCGAGGCGGCGGCACTGCTCACGCTGCCGCAGGCAAGCGTCTACGACACCGCGTATGCAGCGTCAGTGTGCCTGCGTACCTTGGCTGCAGCCGTGCGTGCCGAGCCGCATGAGACAGAAGACGCCGATGCAGCGCCGGCCACACCGGGCCCTGAACTGCGGGCACAAGGCACCGGTGGTCTGGAAGGCTCACCCGATGAGTTCATCGATGACTCCGAGTGGCTGACCGATGACCTGGTCGATGGCATGCCTGTCGATTTCCGGGGCGAAGTGCGCCCCGAGCTCGTGCAACGGCAATTGCGCGGTGGCCATACCGGGACGCTGCTGGAAGCCACTGAGACTGAGCCCGGTGCGATGCAGGACGAGGCCGAGCTGCAGGGCACCGACCTGATCCGACGCGACCTCTCTGACCAGTCGATGCTGCGGCGTGCCTTCGGTGAAGTGGGGCGCGATGCCCGCAGCTTTCTGTACGACGAATGGGATTACACCCGTCAGACCTACTTGAAAGGGTGGTGCCGACTCTTCGAGATGCGCCTGGCCGGTGATGACTATGGGTTACCGCAGCGCGTGCGCGAACGCCATGGCGCACTCGTTCAGCAGGTCAAGCGGCAGTTCCGCATGATCAAGCCCGAGGCTTATCACCGCGTGCGCCGGGTCAGCGACGGTGAAGAGATCGAACTGGACGGTGTGATCGAGGCCGCCGTGGACCGGCGTGCGGGGCATGCCACCGATGAGCATGTCTACCGCCGCAGGGCACGGGCACTGCGCGAAGTGTCGGCCGCGTTCCTGCTCGACATGAGCGCCTCGACTGACTTTGCGGTGCCCGACCCGCTGGATCCGCCGCCGCCCGAGCCCCCCGATCCGCCACCGCCTGCGGCCGACACCACGTTCGACTATGCGTTCTACAACGACCGCGAACCGCCACCCCCGCGCGCCAAGCGCCGGGTGATCGATGTGGGGCGCGAATCGCTCGCACTGATGGCTCAGGCGCTCGAAACGCTGGGCGACTCCTATGCGCTCTACGGGTTCTCGGGATACGGGCACGACAATGTCGAGTTTCATGTCGCCAAGGACTTTGGCGAAGCACTCAGCCCACGCGCCTGGGCGGCCATGGCCGCGATGCAACCGCGCAGCTCCACTCGAATGGGCACGGCCATCCGTCATGCCCTGACCCGGCTGGCAGCGCAGCCCGCGAGAATGAAGGTGCTGATTGTGGTCTCTGACGGCTATCCGCAGGACCGCGACTACGGCCCTGATCCACGCGATGACGAGTACGGCATCCAGGACACGGCGCGCGCCCTCATGGAAGCCGAACGTGCCGGGGTGCAGACCTTTTGCATGACCATCGACCCAGCGGGGCACGACTATCTGCGCAGGATGTGCCCGGACGCGCGCTACATGGTGATCGACGAAGTCAACGACCTGCCACGCGAACTCACGAAGGTCTATCGGGCGCTGACTGCCTGAGCCGTCCAGCGCCCATGGAGCGGCGGTTTACCCCGCCGGGAACTGTGCCAGGGCCTGACCCAGATCCTCTCGCAGATCATCCAGATCCTCGATGCCCACCGACAGGCGAATCAAGCCTTCGGCAATACCCATTTGCGCACGGCGCTCGGCCCCCATCTCATAGAAGATGGTGTGCGACACGGGTATGGCGAGCGTGCGGTTGTCCGACAGGTGACTGGACAGGATCACAAGCTTGAGCGCATCCAGAAACGCAAAGCAGTCCACATCCGGGCGCAACTCGAACCCGATCAGGCTGCCGTAGCGCCCCCCGAAGAGCGCCGTGGCCCGCTCGTGCTGGGCATGGCTCTTGAGGCCCGGGTAATGCACCCGACCCACTTGGGGTTGCTGCTCCAGCCACTTTGCCAGCGCCAGAGCATTGGCACAGGTGCGATCCACCCGCAGCCCAAGGGTTTCGGCGCCCACTGCAATCCGGTGCGCGTCCTCGGCACGCAAGGTGGCGCCCAGGTCGCGCAGGCCCTTCTTGCGAATCTGCTGCAGCCCCCAGACCTTCGGGTCCAGATGACGGTACGACTCGGCAATATTTGGGAAGCGCCGCCAGTCGTACAAACCGGTATCGGTGACCGAGCCGCCCAGCGCATTGCCATGGCCCCCGATGCCCTTGGTGAGCGCATGCACCACCAGCCCGGCCTGAACGCTGCGCGCCTGAAACAGCAGCGGTGTGGTGAGCGTGCCATCCACTACGAACAGCAGGCCCTGATCAGCGCACCATTGACCAATCGCGGTCAGATCGGCCACCTGCGTGCGCGGGTTGGCAATGGTCTCGACAAACACCATGCGGGTGTTGGCGCAGGTGGCATCGCGCACGGCCTGCGCATCGGTGGCATCGACAAAACTCATCTGCACACCCATGCCGATCAGGGTGTGGAACAGCGAACTGGTGTTGCCGAACAGGAACTGACTGCTGACAACATGGTCGCCTGCCTTGAGCAGCGCCACCATCATTGAAGCAATCGCCGACATTCCGGTGGCAAACACGGCCGTGCCCACGCCCCCTTCCATCAGGGTCACCTTCGCCTCCAGCGCCCCGCCGGTCGGGTTGCCCTGGCGCGAATACACATAGCCCGACTGTCGCCCCTGAAATACCGCCGCCAGCGCGGCAGCGCTGGGGTAGGCATAGGTGGCGGCCACGTGCAAAGGCTTGTGGACAGCGTCATGTTCGCTGCCAGACAAGCGGTCGGCATGCAGGATTCGGGTGTGCAGACTGGGTTTCACGGGCGCGGGAAAAGCTGAAATGGGCAGGGCCAGATGATACCCGCCGACTGAGGATCGCCTGAGTGCGTCATGCAGGCTGCCAGAGCGCCGATTGCATCCGACATGCGCTGCGGGCACCTGGCTCCGAGCGGCCCCGCAGCCCCCCCTGAAGATGTGCAATCGATCACGTCGGGGGCGCTGACACCTCAGGAGCCAACCCAAAAGGATGAACTCTCAAACCAGCCATTAACCCATTGAAAACGCAAATTCTTTTAGGGGTCTAGCAGCACTTTTGAGGGATCTGAAAGGTCGCCACTTTTCCATTTGCCCTTGAAATGAAACCTATTCGAACCCCCAATGCATCGATCTAGCCCGTCGCCGTACGGCCGCACCGACGCGCGGTCCTCAAGGTGGGGGCTTCGTCTCTGGCTTTGGCCACCAGCGCCACTCACGTGAGCGCCAACCTGCCCGCCAGCCCGCCGACCACCCCGTTTCCGGAGCCAATGCCGATCGCCCCGGAGCTGCGCCCGCGCCCGCTCAGCGATCCGGGCTTTACCCGCCCCCCACCGAAACACCCGATCGCAGCATCAATCCGGCCACCGGCATGCCCTATGAGGGCCGTGGCGACCCACATCAGTACCGTCGCCTCAATCCGCCGCAGACCTTCTATGTCCAGCGCTTTGGCGCCGTGCCACCGGTGTCCATCCACCCGCAATTGCCCAGGCAAGTCACTTTCTGGGGAGCCAACCTGAGCGGCGCCGACCTGATGGCCGATCCGCCCATGACCCCCATGCCCACGATCGTGAGCCGCTACGCAACCGGCCAGAACACCGCCATCCTCGTGCGCCGCTTCAACCAGTTGCCTACAGGTGTGCCCAGCGGCATCTACGGCAAGAATTCCATCAGCATGCACCTGTATAACTTTCACTCGGCGCCCGACAGCGATGGCGGCCCCTGTGACCCCGCCCTGGGCGGGCTGGGCGAAAACCCGCTCACACAGGGGCGCTTTTTCTTCCCAGGCCAGTGCTCCGACTACTGCTACAACATTAAGCGCGCAGGCTTCACCCTGCCCGGCATGCCCGATGGCGATATCTTCGAGTCCCTGGGCACCCTCTGGTACCACGACCACCGCGAAGCCCACACCGCAGAGAACGTCTACAAAGGCCTGGCTTCACATCGTCTTCAACGAGTACGACACCGGCGACGAGAACACCGGCTTCAAGCTGCCCAGTTACCCTAAGTACGACATCCCGATCGGCTTCATCGATCTGGCCATCGATCTGGCCATCGATCCGGCCAGTGGCCAGGCCACCGTCGACCTGCTCAACAGCGACGGCCACCTGGGCGACACATCCCTGGTCAACGGCAACATTCAGACGTTCTTCAATGTGGAAAAGCGCCGTCATCGCTTCCGCCTGCTCGACAAGGGCCCGTCGCGCTTCTATCAGATCTACCTCACCAACCCCGACAACCCCGTTCAGTCGATCCATTACTGGCGCATCAGCAATAACGGCAACCTCTACGAAAAACCCCGGCTCACCACCAACGTGAAGCCGGCCCCCGCTGAGCGCGCCGACATCATCGTCGACTTCAACAAGCTCACCGCCCCAGGCAGCGCGGCTGCCGCTGCCACCCGCCTGTTGCTGCAAACCGTCTGGTGCAAACCGTCTGGTGCAAACCGATCCGGCCAAGACTGAGACCACCCCGCACCCCGCAGCAAGAGCCGCCAACGTGCTGATCGAGTTCCGTCTGGGCGCAGTCACCCCCGACAACAGCCGCGACCCGGCCCTGATCACCAGCCTCGCCCCGATCACCCTGCCTGCGCTCACCGTGCCCGCCGTCACCCGCACCTTCAAATTCGGCAAAAGCGGCGGCGCCTGGACCTTCAACCGCAAGATCATCGACTGCTCCAGGGTCCACTTCACCATGAAGCGCGGGCGCCCCGAGCGCTGGATTTTCAAGACCTGTAGCGGCTGGGCGCACCCCATCCACAATCACTTCGTCGAAGGGCGCATCGTGCGGCGCAACGGCGTCACCATCGGACCCGGCCACTACGAGTACTGCCGCAAGGACGTCGTCGCCCTCTATTCCGGTGACACGATTGAATAGTGGGTCACAGCCACCGACTATGTCGGCGTCTGCACCATCCACTGCCACAACGTGCTCCACGAAGACGCAGGAATGATGGTCATGTTCAGAGTCCACGACATCGGCGACACCATCGCGGAGCCTTGATCAGACTCTTCTGGAGCTGTGCCCACGCCACCGCAGGCGTCGGTACAGCCTGGAAAAAAGTCTTTGCGTTCTACTCAAGTGCCACTGTTAAGTATTGGGTCAAAGCCGCGGACGACATGGGTGTCTATTCTGAGAGGAATGATGGTGCGCGCAGGGAGCCCGTGGATCCTGCCGACCCAGACCTGTTGAGTTGGAAGGAATCTTCATGAGCAATTTGATCGGCACAACCGGCAGATGGGCGCCCAGCACACCCGAAACCGTGAACGCAAAGATTCGCGAGGCCCGCATGCCCAATGAAACGCTGGTGGACCACACCGGTCGTCCGGTGCGCTTCTACGACGACGTGATGAAAGGCAACTGCGTCGTGATCAGCGTCGTATACACGGTGTGCAGCGAGTCGTGCACCCCGGCCATGCGCAACCTGCTCAAGGCGCGCCGTCTGCTGTCGAGATGATCAGTCACAAGCCTGCAGCAGCTTCCAGACGATGGTGCGCACCTGCATACTGACCAAGGGTGCGCACCAGCACTGGCAGCATTAAACGCAGCTGCTCATGCAAGGTATGCGGCGGGTTGATGACGAAAAGTCCGCTGCCCAGCAAGCCAAACCCGCGGTCATTGGGCTCGGCCACCGTGAGCCGCGCATGCAGCCAGCCTTTGCTGGCCTGTGCATCGGCAATGGGCTTGAGGCGCTGCGGCAGTTGCGCCGACTCGCGCGTGTCCAGGTGCGGATACCACACCATCACCACGCATTGCGCAAAGCGGGTCAGCGCCTCGCTGACCGCATCCGTCACCGCTGCGTAATCGGTCTTGATCTCATAGCTGGGATCGATCAGCAGGACCCCGCGCCGGCTCGGTGGCGGCAAATGCGCACGCAGACCGGCAAAGCCGTCTGCATGCTCCACGATCACCTGCCGATCGCCTTCGAATAGCTCGGCCAACAACCCATGATCGGTGGGGTGGCGCTCATACAGGCGCAATTGGTCCTGCGGGCGCATCAAATGCCGCGCCAGCCAGGGCGAGCCCGGATAGTGGCCCAGGCCCCCGTCGGGATTGAATACGCGCACCTGCTCCACATAATCGGACAGCATTGGCGGCAGCGTGGGCAACGACCATAACGGCTCGATGCCCTGACGATACTCCGCATGTTTTTGCGCGTACGCGGCCTCCAGCGCATACGCGCCAGCGCCCGCATGCGTATCCACCATGCGCCAGGCTTTCTCTTTGGCGTTCATGTGCCGCAGCACGGCCACGAGCACGGCGTGCTTGAGCACATCGGCATGGTTGCCGGCATGAAATGCATGGCGGTAGGCGAGCACAGCGTGCTCGCCTTAGCGCGATTCAGTTGCGCGGGACCATCCCACAGAGGCCCGCACATAACAGGCGAGGCCACCCGCGCCGGATGCTGCGAACGGCCGCAGGCTCATGCGGTTTGAGCCGGCGCGCGTGCGGTCTCGAAGACGTACGGATCAAGCGTGGCCTGCGCCGTCTCGCGCAGTGCATGCCACTTCTGCGGGCCACCGTAGTAGGCCAGACTGCCCGGCTCGGCCGCGCCTTCACCGTTGTAATACGACAGGCAGTCTCGCAGCGGCCGGGTCATGAGGTCGGCATCACGGCAATGCTGTGCATAGGCGCCTTCGGGGTCAGCCTTCACATCGACGATCTCTGCGCCACGTTCACGCAGTGTCTTGAGCATCCAGACCACATAGTCGGTGTGTGCCTCAACACCCAGCGTGAAATTGAACTGACCGCCACCGCCCTGCGGCCCGGACATGATGAAGAGGTTCGGAAAGCCGCTGCTGTGCATGCCCAGGAAGGTCCTCACGCCCTGGTCTTTCCATTTGTCGCGCAGCGTGCGCCCGCCCCGCCCGGTGATCATGTTGAAGGTGGAGGTGGCCATCCACTGGAACCCGGTGGCATAGATCAGTACATCCACCGGATACTCCACGCCGTCGTGGACCACACCGCGGGCGTTGATATGGCTCACGCCCAGCGGCGCGGTATCCACCAGCGTGACTTGCGGCAAATTGAAGCTCGGCAGGTATTCGTCATGGAACGTGGGCCGTTTGCAGCCGTAGGGGTAGTACGGCTTGAGCGCAGCGGCCGTCTTGGGGTCATGCACGATCGCGTCCACCCGTGCGCGAATCTGCTCCATGATCCGGAAGTTGGTGTCCAGCTGCTTCTGGATCATTTCCTCGGGCGTGAGCGGGCGCTCGTACTGTTTGCGCGCCTTGAAATCGGCCACTTTGCCCGACAGAAAATCATCATTGCCCTGCAGAGCCGTGCGCCCCGACGAAATGAGTGCAAGCCGGTCACGCCGCGCGCGCGCCCAACCGGGTTCCTTCGACCAGGCCTCAATTTCTTCGGGCTTGGTGGCACGCTGATCACGCACATCGATGGTCGAGGGGGTGCGCTGAAACACGTACAGATGCTCGACTACCTTGGCAATCTCGGGCACCACCTGCACGGCGGTGGCCCCGGTGCCGATGATGCCCACGCGCTTGCCAGCCAGATCGACGTTGTAGTCCCAGCGCGAGGTGTGAAATGACTGACCTGCGAAGGTTTCCATGCCCTCGATGCGTGCGAGCTTGGGTGTGGTGAGGATGCCGTTGGCCAGCACCACGAACCGGGCCTGCATGCGATCGCCCCGATCGGTGCTCACGGTCCAGCGCCGCGTGCTTTCGTCCCAGTCGGTGCGCTCCACGGTCGTGTGAAAGAGGCACTGGTCATAAAAGCCAAAGCGCTCGGCCATGCTCTGGCAGTACTCCAGAATCTCGAAGCCCGACGCAAATTTCATGGTCGGGAAGTAGCCCATCTCTTCGAGCAGCGGCAGGTAGCTGTAGGCCTCCACGTCACAGGCAATGCCCGGGTAGCGGTTCCAGTACCAGGTCCCCCCCACGTCACCGCCCTTCTCACAAAAACGCACGTCCTTGAAGCCCGCCTGACGCAGCTTGTACCAGAGCAGCAGCGCTGCAAATCCGGCCCCGATCACCACAATGTCGCAGGCATCGGTCAGCGCTTCACGCTCAACGGGCGGGGCTGAGTACACGTCCTCCAGATACTTCGAGAACTCACCCTCCATGGCGATATAGTCGGCCGCGCCGCGACGCGCCTCCTTGAATTCCCGATACCGGGCCTGCTCCTGCGCATTGAATACCGCCCCTGCTGGCGCATCCGGCAGCACCTTGAGCGAGGCGTCAGAAATCGCCGAATAGCCTTTGCCTGCAATCCGTTCAGTGGCCTTGGCAGCGCGGGTATTGAAGCGCTTCTGGCCCGTGGCCTCGTCGATGCGAATGGGGGGCATCATGTGGGGGTCGCTCTCAGTGGTGTGGGAAGGTTAAGGCGGGGCTGCGCCGGCACGGCGAACCCTATCCGATTGATTCTGACCCATCGAAGCGGGGTCATCCAGATAGACGGGCCGATTTATGGATCGGACCAACAGGCCCGCCCGGGGCACTTGGGCACACGATGCGCCACAATTGCCCATGATGCCTCACGCGCAGCCCCCACCGGAACCGCACACCATGACTGCTCAAGCCCTCGACAAGGACGCCCTGCGTCGAAAATACCTGGAAGAGCGCAACAAGCGCCTGCGGCCTGATGGCAATGCGCAATACCTTGAAGTCAAGGGCGCCTTCGCCCACTACCTGAAAGACCCCTATACGCCGGTCACCGCCCGTGCACCGCGCACCGACCATGTCACCTTTGCCTTCATTGGCGGGGGCTTTGGAGGGCTGGCCACGGCAGCCCGACTGGTCGAGGCCGGCGTGAGCGATGTGCGCATCATTGAAAAAGGCGGCGACTTCGGCGGCACCTGGTACTGGAACCGCTACCCCGGCGCGCAGTGCGACACCGCATCGATGGTCTACATGCCGCTGCTGGAGGAAACCGGCCATCGACCCAGCGAAAAATATGCGCGTGCACCGGAAATCCTCGCTCACTGCCAGCGCATCGGCAAGCACTACGGGCTCTATGAGCATGCGCTCTTTCACACCCAGGTCACCTCGCTGATCTGGGACGAGGCCGCCTCACGCTGGCATGTGCGCACCGACCGCGGCGACGCCTTCACGGCGCAATACGTCGGGCTGGGCACCGGGCCCTTGCACATCCCGAAACTGCCCGGCATTCCTGGGATCGAATCGTTCAAGGGCCATGCGTTTCACACCAGCCGCTGGGACTATG
>DGIT01000025.1:17642-19775 GCA_002386465.1 Burkholderiales bacterium UBA4615
TCATCGGCACCGGTGCCACGGCTGTGCAGTGCGTGCCGCACCTGGCGCGCACTGCCGGATCGCTTTTCGTGTTTCAGCGCACGCCCTCATCGATCGATGTGCGCAACAACGCGCCGATCGACCCGGACTGGTTCGCCTCGATCGCCACACCCGGCTGGCAGCAGCGCTGGCTGGAGAACTTCACGGCCAATCAGGCTGGCGGCAATGCCGAGGTCGATCTGGTGCAAGACGGCTGGACCGATCTGGCACGGCGCATTCGCGAGCAGATCCGCCAGTTGCCCCCCGAGGCACGCACGGTGCCCCGCATGCTTGCGGCCTACGAAGACGCTGATTTTCTCAAGATGGAGGAAATTCGGGCGCGTGTGGATCAGGTGGTCAGCAACAGCGACACCGCCGCCCATCTGAAGGCCTGGTATCGCCAGTTGTGCAAGCGGCCCTGCTTTCATGACGACTACCTGCAGGCCTTCAACCGACCGAATGTGCAGCTCGTGGACACTGACGGCAAAGGCGTTGAGCGCATCACACCTACAGGCGTCGCGGTGGCAGGCAAAGACTATCCCCTGGATTGCCTGATCTATGCCTCGGGCTTTGAGGTGGGCACGCCCCTGGCCCGGCGCACCGGGTTTGATCCGATCGGCCGCGATGGCCGCGCGCTCTCGGAATATTGGGCCCAGGGCATGCGCAGCAAGCACGGCATGCATGTGCACGGATTTCCGAATGCGTTTTTCGTGCAGCCCACCCAAGGGGCCAACCTGATTTCCAATGTGCCGCACAACCTCACCGAGGCGGCACGCACCATCGCGATCCTGGTCAAGCATGCGCTTAGTCACGGATTCAAGCAGATCGAAGTGACCGAGGACGCCGAGCAGCAATGGGTGCAGTTGCTGCTCAACAGCCCCGGCCGCATGACCAATTCGCCCGACTGCACACCCGGCTACTACAACAACGAAGGCCAGGATCCAGGCCCAGCGGCCAAGTCGTATGTCGGTTATCCGGCCGGCGCCTCTGCCTACTTCAAGTATCTGGACGACTGGCGCCAATCGGGCGAGTTCGAAGGCATCGCCTTCAGTTGAGAGGCCTAAGTCCCCCCATCAGTGCCCCCATGATGACTCAGACTCCAACCGTCGCCCGAGCTCCCAAAGCGGTCCACAGCGATCAGCCCACCGAGGTCCTTGACGCCCTGGTCATTGGCGCGGGGTTCAGCGGCCTGTATCAGTTGTACAGACTGCGCGAAGCCGGCTTCAAGGTGCGACTGTTTGAAGCCGGCAGCGATCTGGGCGGCGTGTGGCACTGGAACTGTTACCCGGGCGCACGGGTCGACTCGCATGTGCCGAATTACGAGTTTTCCATCGAGGCCGTGTGGCGCGACTGGGTCTGGACCGAGCGCTTTCCCTCGTGGCAGGAATTGCGCCGCTACTTTCATCATGTCGATCAGGTGCTGGGCCTGTCGCAGGACATCCGATTCAATGCGCGGGTCACCCATGCGCATTTCCTTGGTGACAACAACCTGTGGGAGGTCACCTGCGCCGACGGCCACCGGCTGCGCACACGGTATCTGCTGCCCTGCCTGGGCTTCGCCTCGCGCCCGTACCTGCCGGACTTGCCAGGCCTGAGCCAGTTTGAGGGCATCTGTCGTCACACTGCGCACTGGCCCCAGGAGGGCCTGGAGCTCAGCGGGCTGCGGGTCGGTGTGATCGGCACCGGCGCAAGCGGCGTGCAGATGGTGCAGGAAGCCAGCAAAGTGGCAGCTCACCTTACGGTGTTTCAACGCACCCCCATCATTGCACTGCCCATGCAGCAGCAGCGCCTGGATGCGGCTGAACAGCGCGCCTTGAAGGCACAGTATCCCGAACTCTTTCGTCGCCGCGAAGCGTCAAACGGAGGCTTGTGGGACGTTCGCCCTGACCGGCGCTCGGCGCTGGAAGTGAGCGACGAAGAGCGGCATGCCATCTTTGAACTTGCCTGGAACGATGGCGGCTTTCACTTCTGGACCGGAACCTTTCGCGACATCCTGACGGATACCCGCGCGAACCGGCTGATCTACGACTTCTGGCGTGAGCGCACACGCGCCCGTGTGCACAACCCGTTGCTGGCCGAAAAGCTTGCACCCGAACAGCCGCCCCACCCCTTCGG
>DGIT01000134.1:0-11238 GCA_002386465.1 Burkholderiales bacterium UBA4615
TTCAGAGTGATCGCACCTGATCTGCCTGGGCACGGGTTTACCGACCTTCCGGCGGCGGATCGACTGTCACTGCCGGGGATGGGCGAAGCCATCCTCGAACTGCTCGCAGAGCTCAGAGAGACCCCGGCAGCCGTGGTCGGGCATTCCGCCGGCGCGGCGATCGGCGCCTGGCTGACCACCTCTGGCGGGATGCGCCCGGAGCTGCTGGTGGGGCTCAATGGCGCCTGGTTGCCGTTCGGTGGTCCGGCCGCACCGTGGCTGGCGCCCGCCACCCGCTGGCTGGCTGGCAGCGGCACGGCGGCGCGTCTGTTTTCTGGGTTTGCCTCCAGCCCACTGGTGCTCGATCGCCTGTTGGCAGGTACCGGTTCAGTCATCAACCGTGCAGGCCGGCAGGGATATGCCACCCTGGTGTCCAGCCCCGGTCATGTCGCCGCTGCGCTGGGCATGATGGCCCGATGGGACCTGCGCAGCCTGGTCCCGGATCTGACCCGCACCCTGCCAACGGCGGCCACCCGCTTGCTGCTGATCGTCGGTTCACGAGACCTCACGGTGCCGCCCAGCCAGTCGCTCGAACTGGCGCGCCGCATCCCTGGCGCACAGCTGGAACGGCTGGCCGGTCTGGGCCATCTGGCGCATGAGGAGCGCCCCGATCTGCTGGCCGAACGCATCCTCGCGAGTCTTGCAGCACCGCACCCGACGCCCAGATCCGGTTGACGCCCGCGACGACAGGGTCTACTGTCCGCTTTAATTGACACAGAACACTGACAAGCCAGATTGACGCTCGTCGTGCACAAACCGTGCGCGCAACGCCGCGTCGGCAGGCGAAGGAGCGTCATGGACACCACCACCCGCATTGAGCGCGCGCTCCTCGCCGCACTCTCCACGCACGAAGTTCCCGGGGCGCCACCCAAGCTCGCCGCAGCGATTCGGCATGCCGTGTTTCCAGGAGGCGCGCGTATTCGACCGCATCTGTGCCTGGCCGTGGCACGGGCCTGCGGGGATGATGATCCGGCGCTGGCCGACGCGACCGCAGTGGCCCTTGAGCTGCTGCATTGCGCCTCGCTGGTTCACGATGACCTGCCCTGCTTCGACGATGCTGCCACGCGTCGCGGCCGACCCTCCGTGCAGGCCGCCTTTGGCGAACCGCTTGCCGTGCTGGCGGGCGATGCGCTGATCGTGCTGGCCTTCCAGACGCTGGCCGCAGCCGGTGCGCAATCACCCGGGCGTCTGGCTGCTCTGATCACCACGGTCGCCTCAGCGACCGGCATGCCCTTCGGCATCGTGGCCGGCCAGGCCTGGGAATGCGAACCTCGCGTGACGCTGTCGGACTACCAGCGCGCCAAGACCGGCGCACTCTTTGCCGCCGCCACAGCAGCCGGCGCGCAGGCCGCAGGCGGCGACCACGTCCGCTGGCGAGCGCTGGGCGATCGTCTGGGCGAGGCCTACCAGATCGCGGACGACATCCGGGATGTGCTGGCCGATCCCGAAGTGCTTGGAAAGCCGGTCGGCCAGGACGCCTGCCACGGACGCCCGAGCGCCGCACACCAGTTGGGCCTCACGGGCGCCATCGAACATTTCGAGGGTCTGGTCGCAGGGGCCCTGGCGGCGATTCCGGAGTGCGCCGGCGCACCGGCCCTGCGCGCGCTGGTCAGAATGGAATCCGAGCGACTCGTCCCCAAGGCCTGGTGCGAAGACGCCGCGCGCAGGGTCACCGCCTGAATCGCGTGCGCGGCGTATGACCCTGCCAAGCTCCCTGCCCCCTGCGTCCATGCCATCCGGGATGCCGGCCGTACCGGCGCGAAGCAGCCTGCGTGACCGCTGGCGGGGCTGGCGCGATCGCCTGCTGCTCGACCCCGGTTTTCACCGCTGGGCCACCGCGTTTCCCTTGACGCGGCCGATTGCAAGACGCGAGTCACGCGCGCTCTTCGACATCGTGGCGGGCTTCACGTATTCGCAGGTACTGCTGGCCTGCGTCCGCCTGAAGCTCTTCGACCTGCTGGCCGCGGGCCCGCTCGACACCGCGACGCTGGCACGCAAGCTCGCCATGCCCGAGGACGGCGCGCAGCGGCTGCTGGCGGCTGCCGCCTCTTTGCGTCTGCTCGAGCGCCACGACGATGGCCGCTGGGGGCTGGGTCGCCTGGGTGCACCCATGGTCGTGCATTCGGCGATCGCTGCCATGGTGGAACACCATGCCACGCTGTACCAGGATCTGAGCGATCCGGTGGCGCTGCTGCGCGGCGAGCGGCCCGGCACAGCGATGTCGGGATATTGGCCATACGCGGACACGGCGCCCGAAGCCGTCCCGCAATCGCTGGCGCCTGACCATGTGGCCGACTACTCGACGCTGATGTCAGCCTCGCAGCCATTGGTCTCGGAACAGGTCCTCGACGCATATCCGCTGGCCCGGCATCGCTGCCTGCTGGATGTGGGCGGCGGCGAAGGCACCTTCCTTGCGGCCGTGGCAAAGCGGGCGCCTCAGCTGGATCTGATGCTCTTCGATCTGCCCGCCGTGGCCGAGCGGGCGCGCGGGCGCCTGGGCGAGCACGGTCTGGCAGGGCGCACACGCGTTTTCGGCGGCAGTTTCTTTGCCGATCCGCTCCCCAAGGGTGCCGACGTGGTCACGCTGGTGCGCGTGCTCTTCGACCATCCCGATGAGCGCGTGCTGCTGATTCTGCGCGCGGTCCATGCTGCCCTGCCCGCAGGCGGAACGGTCCTGGTCTCCGAACCAATGTCCGGGACACCGGGCGCCGAAGCCATCGGCGATGCCTACTACGGCCTGTACCTGGCGGCGATGGGCCGCGGCCGATCGCGCACCCCGGCGCAATTGCAGACCCTGCTCGAGCAGGCCGGTTTCACGCGCGTGACCCTGTTACCCACCCGGCTGCCGCTACAAACCCGCGTCCTGTCGGCTCGCGCCGGCTGATTCGCCATGGCTTTGTGCAACCGACCCAAATTAGACACAACTTTGTTGTCAATTCGGATTGACTTAGACAAGTGTCAGTCTAAGATGACACCTCTGGAGCACTATCGGGGCCGTCAGGCCTTCGAAGCATCGCCGACTCGCGCACCTTTTTGCACAGGGCCGGCACCTCAGCGAGGAGCCAATTTATGAAGTCGATGGCCGTCGTACTCGAACAGCCTGGGCAGGTTTCGCTCAGCCGCGTCGGGTTGACCCCTGCGAGCGACACCGACGTCGTCGTGGACATCGACTACAGCGGCATCAGCACGGGCACTGAAAAACTGCTCTGGAACGGCCAGATGCCGATGTTCCCTGGCATGGGCTATCCGCTGGTACCCGGCTATGAATCAGTGGGCCGCATCGTGCAGGCCGGCAAGGGCTCAGGGCTTCAGGAAGGCCAGACGGTCTTCGTGCCGGGCGCACGCTGCTACGGCGAAATACGCGGTCTGTTCGGTGGCTCCGCCTCACGCGTGGTGGTCAGCGCCGAGCGCGTCACGCCCATCCACGACGGGATCGGCGAACAGGGCGTACTGCTGGCGTTGGCGGCCACGGCGTATCACGCGGTCTCGATGGGCGGCAAGCGCGACACCATCGTGCCCCCGGAGCTGATCGTCGGGCATGGTGTTCTGGGCCGCTTGCTGGCGCGTCTGACCGTCCTGGGCGGGCATCCGGCCCCGGTGGTGTGGGAGCGCAACCCTGAGCGCATGGGTGGCGCGAGCGGCTACAGCGTCGTACGACCCGAAGACGACGATCGACGTGACTACCGCGCGGTTTACGACGTGAGCGGAGATGCCTCCCTGCTCGATGCGCTGATCCAGCGTCTGGCACCGGGCGGCGAGATCGTCCTCGCCGGCTTCTACACCCAGCCGCTGTCGTTTGCCTTTGCGCCGGCCTTCATGCGCGAAGCCCATGTGCGCGTGGCGGCCGAGTGGAAAAAACCCGACCTCATGGCGGTGAAGTGGCTACTCGAAACAGGCCATCTCTCGCTGGAGGGTCTGATCACGCATCGCGAACAGGCAGACCGGGCTTCGCGTGCCTATCCAGTCGCATTCAACGATGCCGACTGCCTGAAGATGGTTCTCGATTGGAGACAGTGCTCATGAGCACATCCGCAAGCATTCCCGCGGTGGCAACCGTGCAGTTCATGCAGATGGACCGGTTGCGCGCAGAAGCCGCGATCGAGCCAGATCCGGTCAGCACCGCGCCGGCGACCAAAGAAACGCAGATCATTGCCATCTATGGCAAGGGCGGTATCGGCAAGAGCTTCACGCTCGCCAACCTCTCTTACATGATGGCCCAGCAGGGCAAGAAGGTGCTGCTGATTGGCTGCGACCCGAAGAGCGACACCACCTCGCTGCTGTTCGGCGGCAAGGCCTGCCCGACCATCATCGAAACCTCCTCGAAGAAGAAGCTCTCGGGCGAAGCAGTGTCCATCGGCGACGTCTGCTTCAAGCGCGACGGCGTATTCGCCATGGAACTGGGCGGCCCCGAAGTGGGCCGCGGCTGCGGCGGGCGCGGGATCATCCACGGCTTCGAGACGCTGGAAAAACTCGGCTTTCACGACTGGGGCTTTGACTACGTGCTGCTCGACTTCCTGGGCGACGTCGTGTGCGGTGGCTTTGGTCTGCCGATCGCACGCGACATGTGCCAGAAGGTCATCGTGGTCGGCAGCAACGACCTGCAGTCCCTCTATGTGGCCAACAACGTGTGCTCAGCCGTGGAGTACTTCCGCAAGCTCGGTGGCAACGTCGGTGTGGCTGGCATGGTGATCAACAAGGATGACGGCACGGGCGAAGCAGCAGCCTTCGCTGAGCGTGCAGGCATCCCGGTGCTGGCCGCCATTCCGGCGCATGAAGACATCCGTCGCAAGAGCGCGGCCTACGACATCATCGGTCGCCCCGGCACGCAGTGGGGCCCGCTCTTCGAGACGCTCGCCACCAACGTAGGCGAAGCCCCACCCGTGCGGCCCAAGCCGCTCACACAAGACGAGCTGCTCGGCCTGTTCTCGGGTTCTGCGGTCGGGCGCGATGTCGTGCTAGAGCCCGCCACCGTGTTCGACATGGTCGGCCGCGACGAGTCGGTCAAGCCGACGCTCGAAGTCGTCTACGACGACGCCGCCTGACCGACAGCACCCTGCAAGGCGAACCCAGCATGCCATCCGCTCCCGCAACGGCCCCCGACGTGCCGAACCCCGAAGCCCTCAAGGGCGATGGGCTCGGCTGCCACTCGGGCCGCGATGCGATGCTCGAAGCCGCCGCCGGTGCAGGCAAGGCTGGCACCCTGCAGCAATATGCCGCCGACTATCCGCAAGGCCCGCACGACCAGCCGCAAAGCATGTGCCCGGCCTTCGGTTCGTTGCGCGTGGGCCTGCGCATGCGGCGCACACAGACCATCCTGTCGGGCTCAGCCTGCTGCGTCTATGGCCTGACATTCACCTCGCACTTTTATGGCGCTCGGCGAAGCGTGGGCTACGTGCCCTTTAACTCCGAGACGCTGGTCACCGGCAAGCTCTTCGAAGACATCCGCGAATCGGTGCATGCCCAGGCCGATCCCGAGAAGCTCGATGCGATCGTAGTCATCAACCTGTGTGTGCCCACCGCCAGTGGCGTCCCGCTGCAGTTGCTGCCCAAAGAGATCAACGGCGTGCGGGTCATCGGCATTGATGTGCCAGGCTTTGGCGTGCCCACCCATGCCGAGGCTAAGGACGTGCTCGCCGGCGCCATGCTGAAGTTCGCACGCGCCGAAGTGGCGGCCGGTCCGGTGCAGGCACCCCGCGCAGGTCGTACGGACAAACCCACCATCACGCTGCTGGGCGAAATCTTCCCCGCCGATCCGATGATCATCGGCATGATGCTCGAGCCGATGGGCCTGGCTGCAGGCCCGGTCGTGCCCACACGCGAATGGCGCGAGCTCTACAGCGCACTGGACTGCGCAGCCGTCGCTGCATTGCATCCCTTCTACACCGCCAGCATCCGCGAATTCGAAGCTGCGGGCCGCCCGGTCGTCGGATCAGCGCCTGTCGGTCATGACGGCACCGAAGCCTGGCTGCAGGCGGTGGGTCAGGCGGCAGGGGTGGCGCAAGAGCGCATCGATGCTGCGAAAAATCGCATCCTGCCGGCTATTCGCGGCGCACTGTCCAAAACACCGATCACCGGCCGCATCACGATGAGCGGCTATGAAGGCTCCGAGCTGCTGGTGGCGCGGCTGCTGGTCGAAAGCGGTGCCGACCTGCGTTACGTGGGCAGTGCCTGCCCGCGCACCGCCTGGAATGATGCCGATCGCCAGTGGCTTGAGGCGCGTGGCGTGCATGTGCAGTTTCGCGCCTCGCTCGAGCAGGACATTGCCGCCATGCGCGAGTTCAAACCCGACCTCGCCATCGGTACGACCCCGGTGGTTCAGGCGGCCAAGCAGTCGCGCACGCCCTCGCTCTATTTCACCAACCTGATTTCGGCGCGTCCGCTGATGGGCCCCGCCGGAGCCGGGTCGCTCGCCACGGTCATCAACACAGCCATCGCCAACAAGGCGCGCTTCGACACCATGCAGGACTTCTTCGAGGACGTCGGCACCGGCCACGCTTCGGGCGTGTGGGAAGGCGTGCCGCAGGACCGACCCGAGTTTCGCGAGCACACGCGCCGTCAGGTCATCAAGCTCATGAAAAAGCGCAAAGCCGAGGAGATGATCTGATGTTCGTCCTCGACCACGATCGCGCGGGCGGCTACTGGGGCGCGGTGTATGTGTTCACCGCGATCAAGGGACTGCAGGTGGTGATCGACGGCCCCGTGGGCTGCGAGAACCTGCCAGTCACCTCGGTGCTGCACTACACCGATGCGCTGCCGCCGCACGAGTTGCCGATCGTGGTCACGGGCCTGGCCGAAGAGCAGCTCGGACGTGAAGGCACCGAAGGGGCCATGAAGCGCGCACATGCTGTGCTCGACCCTGACCTGCCCTCTGTCGTGGTGACCGGCTCTATCGCCGAAATGATTGGCGGGGGTGTGACCCCCGAAGGCACGAACCTGCAGCGCTTCTTGCCGCGCACCATCGACGAAGACCAGTGGCAATGTGCGAACCGCGCGATGTACTGGCTGTGGTCGGAATACGGTCTGCGCAAAGTGCCCGCGCGCAACCCGCGTGCGCCCGGCGAAAAGCCGCGCGTTAACATCATCGGCCCGAGCTACGGCACCTTCAATTCGCCCAGCGACCTGGCCGAGATCCGCCGCCTGGTACAAGGCATCGGCGCCGAGATCAACATGGTCTTTCCGCTGGGCTCGCATCTGGCGGATGTGTCCAGGCTGGTCGAAGCCGACGTCAACATCTGCATGTACCGCGAGTTCGGCCGCATGCTGTGTGAAGCGCTCGACCGCCCGTATCTGCAGGCTCCGATCGGCTTGCACAGCACCACCAAATTCCTGCGCAAGCTGGGCGAGCTTCTGGACCTTGATCCGGAGCCCTTCATCCAGCGCGAAAAGCACACCACGATCAAACCCATTTGGGATCTGTGGCGCTCGGTCACACAAGACTTCTTCGGTACGGCCAGCTTCGCGGTGGTGGCCAATGAAACCTATTCGCGCGGCCTGCGGCATTTTCTTGAAGACGAGATGGGGTTGCCCTGCAACTTCGCCATCGCACGCAAGCCAGGCGAAAAGACCGACAACGAAGCCGTCCGTCAGCTGGTGCACGACAAGCCACCGCTCGTGATGTTTGGCAGTTTCAACGAGCGCATGTATCTGGCAGAAGCCGGCAGCCGCGCCACCTACATTCCGGCGTCGTTCCCGGGCGCGATCATCCGGCGCCACACCGGTACGCCCTTCATGGGCTACGCGGGGGCCACGTATCTGCTGCAGGAAGTCTGCAACGCGCTGTTCGATGCGCTCTTTCACATCCTGCCGCTGGGCACCGAGATGGACCGCATCGAGGCCACACCCAGCCGTGCCTCGGGTGCTGCGTCCATGCCATGGGATGCGCAGGCACATCGCAAGCTGGAAGAACTGATTGAGGCCGAGCCGGTGCTGGTGCGCATCTCGGCCGCCAAGCGAATGAGAGACAGGGCCGAACAGGATGCTCGTGCTGCCGGTGCGCAGCAGGTGGACCTGGAGCGGCTTGAGCGGTTGTTTGGTCGATCGAAGGTGGGGCAGGCCGCGTGATCCGCGACTGTTTCAAGCCCTCGATCGGGCGAGCAGGAGTCCGGGCTTGCCCGGCATTGGGGCGCTGCCACGGTGACGTGACAGCGGTGTGAGGCTTGCCGAAAGGCAGTTCTTTGAAAGGCATCAAAGATGGCTGACAAAGTGAATCCGTCCGGTCTTACGGACGCGGAGTGCCAGGAATTCCACCAGTACTACCTGCAGGGTTACATCCTGTGGGCCGTGGGCGCATTCATTGCCCACAGTCTGGTGTGGATCTGGCGCCCCTGGTTCTGACGAAGTAACCAGCGACTAAGGAGGCAGTGATGGCGCAGGCGCATATCAATCAACACACCGGCGAATTCAGCAAACCGCTTGAGGGACTCCATCTGGTGTTCATCGTGCTGTTCGCGGCTTTTCTGGTGCTTGCCCTGTGCGGGCAGCTGCTCACCTGGAACTGGCGCACCTGGCTGCCAGGGGCAGAAGGCGCGGGATCGTTGTGGCACGGCGTGAAGTCTGCCGTCTACACGGTCATTTCCCACCTCAGTTAGAAAGGACTAAAACATGTGGCGTTACTGGCGAATCGTCGATCCGCGCAAAGCGATCATCCTCACGGGGCTTCTGATTGCTTTCGTGTCGACGAGCATCCACTTGATCCAGATCAGTGGCGATCGTTACAACATCAACTCCTGGCATCCCGACACCGTGAAAGCGGCGGCGGCCCGGGCGGCTGCATCGCAAAACGCAGCCAACCCGAGCAAGTAACGGGAGCGTTCCAAGCGAACGGACTGGCGCGGCCGGGTCTTCAGCACCGGTTGCGCCTGTCAGGAAAAAAATAGGCTCTTCGTGTTGCCCGGGAACAGGGTGCACGCAGTGCGGAGGATCCAGACATGGCCATGCTGAGTTTTGAAAGAAAGTACCGGGTTCGCGGCGGCACCCTCGTCGGAGGCGACCTGTTCGACTTCTGGGTGGGCCCGTTCTTCGTGGGCTTCTTCGGTATCACCACCGCGTTCTTCACGCTTGTGGGCACCGCAATGATTCTGTGGAGTGCGGCCATGGGCCCAACCTGGAATCTCTGGCAGATCAGCATCGCGCCGCCGGATCTTTCCTACGGGTTGCGCATGGCGCCGATGATGGAAGGCGGGCTGTGGCAGATCATCACCGTGTGTGCACTGGGCGCCTTCGTGTCCTGGATGCTGCGCGAGGTGGAGATCTCCAGAAAGCTCGGCATGGGTTACCACGTGCCTGTGGCTTTCGGCTTTGCGATCTTTGCGTACTTCACCTTGCAGGTGATCCGACCGGTGCTGATGGGCGCGTGGGGCCATGCGTTCCCGTACGGCATCTACAGTCACCTGGACTGGGTGAGCAACGTCGCCTACCAGTACCTGCATTTTCACTACAACCCTGCGCATGCGATTGCCGCGAGCCTGTTCTTCGCGACAACGCTGGCCCTGTCGATGCACGGCGGCCTGGTGCTCTCGGCGACCAACCCCAAGAAGGGTGAGGTCGTGAAGACACCGGAGCATGAAGACACGTTCTTCCGTGACTTCATCGGCTACTCGGTCGGCACGCTGGGCATTCACCGCCTGGGTTTGTTCCTGGCACTGGCTGCAGTGTGGTTTGCCGCCCTGTGCATCGTGATCAGCGGTCCGTTCTGGACCCGCGGCTGGCCTGAATGGTGGGGCTGGTGGCTGAACCTGCCGATCTGGCGTTCCTGAACCAGGCCCGCGTCGAGGAGATCCATCGTGGCTGAATATCAGAACCTGTTTACCGCGGTCCAACCGACTGGTCCGCTGCATGGCGGTGTGCCGCTACCCCGGGAAGACTGGGAGCGCACCGGCAAACCCTTTCTCGTGCATCTGCTGGGACGGCTGGGCAATGCCCAGATCGGTCCGGTGTACCTCGGCGGCCTGGGTGTGGCGTCGCTGGTGTTCGGGACCGCTGCCTTCAACATCATCGGCTTCAACATGCTGGCCTCGGTCGGTTGGAATCCGATTGAACTGATCCGGCAACTGTTCTGGTTGGCCCTGGAGCCGCCCGCACCGGCTTATGGCCTGAGCATCCCGCCTCTGCAACAGGGCGGCTGGTGGCTGATCGTCGGCTTTCTGCTCACTGTCTCGATGATGCTGTGGTGGGCACGCACCTATCGGCGCGCGCGTCAGCTCGGCATGGGCACGCATATCGCCTGGGCGTTTGCTGCGGCCATCTGGCTCTATCTGGTGTGCGGCTTCTTCCGCCCCATCATGATGGGCAGCTGGTCTGAAGCGGTGCCCTTCGGTGTATGGCCGCACCTGGACTGGGTGTCGGCGCTGTCCTTGCGCCATGGCAATCTCTTCTACAACCCGTTCCACGCGCTGTCGATCGTCTTCCTGTACGGGTCGGTACTGCTGTTCGCCATGCACGGCGCCACCATCCTGGCCGTCAGCCGCTTCGGTGGTGACCGTGAGATCGAACAGATCATCGACCGTGGCACGGCAACAGAGCGCGCTGCGCTCTTCTGGCGCTGGACAATGGGCTTTAACGCCACGATGGAGTCGATCCACCGTTGGGCATGGTGGTTCGCGGTGCTGTCTCCGCTCACGGGTGGTATCGGCATCCTGCTCACCGGTCCTGTCGTTGACAACTGGTATCTGTGGTCTGCCAAACATGGTGTGGTGCCGTCCTACCCGGCCACCTACAAAGTGGTGGTTGATCCGGCCCTGCAGGCAGCGCGCGCCACACCGGCTGCACTGACCGCCGCAGCACCAGCCGCAGCAGCTGTTGCAGCGGTGGCTGATGTGACCCGCACTCCGGACGGCGCCACCGTGTTCTTCAAGGTGGCCTCCACCGAAATCACCCCGACCCAGGCGGAAGTGCTCACGGAACTGGCCAACGAACTGAAGGGCAAACCGCAGTTCAAAGCCACGATTTCCGGTTACCACTCGGCCACCGGTGATCTGGCTCAGAACCAGGAACTGGCGAAGGGTCGTGCCTTCGCGGTGCGTGACTTCCTGGGCAAGGCCGGCATTGGCGAAGACCGTCTGGTCCTCGAGAAGCCGCTGCAGACCGAGGCCAACATTTCTGGTGAAGATCCGGTCGCACGTCGCGTCGAAATCAAAGTCGCAGGAGGCAACTGATGAGACAGGCTCTTTCACTGCGTGCACTCCTGCTGCCGGTGCTTGC
>DGIT01000134.1:11345-15274 GCA_002386465.1 Burkholderiales bacterium UBA4615
TGTACAACCCGCGGATCTTGGCGGCGCAGGCAGGGATCAACAAAGTGCCCGATGCGCTGCCGGCCGTCGGTGGCGAAGGCCCCAAGGCACGTGAGGTGTATCAGAACGTCAAGGTGCTGGGCGACCTCAGCGTGGGGCAGTTCACGCGCCTGATGGTGGCCATGACCGCCTGGGTCGCGCCGAACGAAGGCTGCAACTACTGCCACAACCCGCAGAACCTGGCTGACGATTCGAAGTACACCAAGGTGGTGGCGCGTCGCATGGTGGAGATGAACCAGCACATCAACGCCGACTGGAAGTCTCACGTGGGCGGCACAGGCGTCACGTGCTACACCTGCCACCGTGGCCAGCCAGTGCCTAACCAGGTCTGGTTCAAGCAGCCTGACCGCCCGAACGCAAGTTCGCTGCTGGGCGACCTGGCCGGTCAGAACGCACCCTCAGCCACGGTGGCCTTGTCGTCATTGCCTAACGATGTGCTCAGCGACTATCTGAAAGACGCCAAGCCGATCCGGGTGAACGGCAACGAGGCGCTGGCACGGTTTGGCGCGGCGGGCAACAACATCTCGACGAAGCAAGCCGAGCACACCTACGGCCTGATGATGCACATGTCGCAGTCGCTGGGCGTCAACTGCACCTTCTGCCACAACACGCAATCGTTCCAGTCGTGGGAGATCTCCCCACCGCAGCGGGCCACGGCGTGGCATGGCATCCGGATGGCACGCGATCTGAACAACGACTACATGACGCCGCTCACCGGTACCTTCCCTGGCAACAGGAAGGGCCCCACGGGTGATGTCGCGAAGGTCGGTTGCGGCACCTGCCACCAGGGCGCAAACAAGCCCTTGAACGGCGCGCAGATGGCCAAGCATCATCCCGAGTTGCTGGGCCCGATCGCAGCCAGCGCACCGACGGCTGCTGCACCGGTGGCCACTGCAGTCGTGGCGGCCAGCACCACAGGCGATGCGGGAGCGACCGCAGCCGGCTCGAAGTAAGTGATCGGCGGATCGGCCGGTGGGCCGCAAGGCACGCACCGGTCGCATCCGGGCCCCGATCCAGCACATCACGGCGCCCGGCCCTCGGGCGCCTCGCCCACCGGGCCAGCGCCCGAAGCGGCACACCACACGTCAACCGATGCAGCGTCCGATCTGGCCGCCACCCCCAGGGTGATCGGCGGGCGCGATGCCCAAGGCGTGCCGCGTTTTGATCAGCAGGTGCCATCTGGCGGCTACCTCTGGTGGTACATCGATGCGCTGAGCGATGACGGCCGCCATGGCCTGAGCATCATCGCTTTCGTGGGCAGCGTGTTTTCCCCCTATTACGCCTGGGCGCGTGCCCATGGCCGCGGCGACCCCGACAACTTTTGCGCGATCAACGTTGCACTCTACGGCGCCGGTGGCCGTCGCTGGGCCATGACCGAGCGGGGACGGCGCAACATGCATCGGGAGCGCAGTGCCTTCGTCGTGGGGCCAAGCCGGATGGCCTGGGAACACGATGCGCTCACAGTGCGGTTTGATGAGCGTGCAGCGCCCATTCCACGACGGGTGCGCGGTCAGATCCGACTGCACACCGAAGGTTTGTGCCGCTTCGTTGCCGGGCTTGATGCGGCAGGGCGGCACCGCTGGGGGCCGATCGCGCCGTGTGCGCGCATAGACGTCGAGCTCGAGCATCCATCGGTGCGCTGGAGCGGCGCGGCCTATTTCGACTCCAATGAAGGCGATGAGCCGATTGATCGCGCCTTTCATGACTGGGACTGGTCGCGTGCCCGCATGCGCGACGGCACGACCGCTGTGATCTATGACGTGCGCCCCAGGGCGGGGGCTGCGCGGGTGATTGCGGAGCGGTTCGAACCGAACGGGCGGTTTACGCCCTTCTCATTCCCCGAGCGCCAGCTGCTGCCGTCCTCGATGTGGCGCATCGCGCGCGGCGTGCGCAGCGACCCGGGGTATCGGGCACGCGTGGTGGACACGCTGGAAGACACGCCTTTCTACGTGCGCTCCACGCTGGACTGCAGTCTGATGGGTGAACCCGTCACGGCCATTCACGAGTCGATCAGCATGCCGCGGCTGACCTCCTTGCCGGTGCGCCTGATGCTGCCCTGGAAGATGCCGCGTCTGGCCTGAGCGGTTGCTTAAGCGGGTCAAACAAAGGCTGGAAAGCACACTCTGTCCCGAGGCACAGACGGCGTGTCATTGCAGAAGGCGCTGCGGCAAGTCAGGTGAGCGGCGCGGACTGCTCGGTGTGCGATTCACGCGAGCGCAAGCGCAAGCAGTGCGCTTGGCTTTTGCGTTCTGAGAGGCAGACATCGGCAAAAATCGCATTCCCGATAGAAATGACGATCGGGAATGGCGTTTAGTTAACTGCTGTTTCGCAAACAGATACGTATCAGGACCCTGCGGTATTGGTCATGAACTGCTCGACCAGCCGTTCTGGCAGCGGTTGACCCAGGCGCCATCGGATAGTGATCGGCTGGTCGCCATCCCAACTTTCAAATTGAACCGGACCGCAATATACGAAGGGCGCCGCGCGTGAGCCGGCCTTCTTGGTCTTGCGCACAAAAAGATGAACGAGGGCCGGCGGATAGGCTTGGCCCGAAAGCAAATCGCCGTCTTTGCTGGCACGCCGCGTTCGATTCTGGCTGTGCCACTCGAATTGATCGCTGGTTAAAAAGCGATCGCGGTATTGGTGTTCGTCGACCATACCGGCTTTGTCCAGAGTCACCAGCAGGCACAGGTGGCGCGGGTTCTGTGCGCTTACCTTGACATAGCCCGAGTTCCAGATGGCTTCGTTGAACACTTCTCCAAACAGCGGGGGTATCTGTTCGCGTGAGTAGCTCTTGAAGAGCAGCAGGCCTTCGCGTTCCCGCTGACCCAGGGGCGTCATGACCCAGTTCGCGTTTTCATCCTGGGTCAGGCTCACCTTGAAATCGGTGCCGGGCAGTCCAGCATCGCTACCAAACCAGCCCCTGAGTACTCTGGAGATCACGTTGTCTTCACCCGTGGCGGGCCGAATGACATTGACCGCCACTTTTACGAAGTTGGCTTGATGGGGCTGGTCGTCAATCAAGACCGATTGCCAGCCCTGCGGCAGGTTTGGTTCGCCCTCGCGAGCAGGTAAAAACAAAATAGGCTTGCCATTGGAATGGCTCACCTTCAGCACAAAGGCGTTGGCTGCTGTGCCTGCGTCATTGTGATCCTGGGCCGCGCGATCCAGATACTCCGCCAGGCGCCACTCAACCAGTTCGCGCACCAACCCCTGGAAGGCTTCACGCTGTTCAAGGGGCACGTCGGGCGCATACCGGAACACTCCATTTTCAAATCGAAACTCGATGGCGCCTTTCATGGCGCCATCGCCGGTCCACGCGGCAATCGGGTTTTTGATCAGCAGCCGCTCCAGTGCCGGCAAGTCATTCAACACCGCTGCGTCGAACTCCGACTGCAAGCGCGCCGAGCGCCTGACTCGCTTCAGAACCGCTCGGGCAAGATCCCCGACCGCCATCCCCTGCCCGGGCAGCTCATCTTCATCGAGCATGGCCTGCAACACCAGCATCTTGAAAGAGCGGGTCATGGCGGTCGATTCAAGGGCGGTGAGGAAACGTTGCGCACCTTGAAGCGCCGACTGCTGCAGCGCATCCAGCCCGCTCTGCGCCCGCACAAAGCCCAACCAGGAGCCGAACTGTGGCTTTGCCGACCGGGGCAAATAGCCATCGTGCATGGCCTCGATGGCGCGTGGGCGTTGGCCAAGCAGCTCCAGGAACTCTTCGTACCAGGACTTCAATGCCAGGCTGGCCTGATCGCCACGTGGCAGCAAAGCCAAAAGGATGTCCAAGGCTTGCAGTTCGTAGGTCACTTCGCAACCAGGCGGCAGCACCAGCTGCGACGCGCGCGCATCCAGCAAGGCCATGCGTAAGGCATCCGTACCCGCCGAGCTAT
>DGIT01000089.1:0-23847 GCA_002386465.1 Burkholderiales bacterium UBA4615
GTATCTTCGTGACGCGAGTCATCCAGCTTCAGCCACCCGCCAAAGCCGCGGCCTGATCCTGTTCGCTTCGTGCACGGGAGGTGATTGAGCCTCGTGCACGACGTACCAAGCTTTCTTTTCGCCACTCCTCTCACAGCAGACCGACATGGCATACGAAAAACGCTCCCGTGATGCGATCGCCGCGCGGGTTGCCCGCGATATCCCGGAGGGCGCTTATGTGAACCTCGGTATCGGGCTGCCCACGCTCGTGGCCAACCATCTGCCGGTTGATCGCGAAATCGTCCTGCAAAGCGAGAACGGCATCCTGGGCATGGGCCCGGCTCCCGCTGCAGGCGCCGAGGACTGGGATCTCGTCAATGCCGGCAAGCAGCCAGTCACCTTACTCAGTGGGGGCGCCTACTTTCATCATGCCGACTCGTTCGCCATGATGCGTGGCGGCCATCTCGATATCTGCGTACTCGGCGCCTTCCAGGTGTCAGCCACCGGAGACCTGGCCAACTGGCATACCGGCGCCCCCGACGCCATCCCCGCTGTGGGCGGGGCGATGGATCTGGCCATTGGTGCTAAGCAGACCTTTGTGATGATGGAGCACGTGACCAAGTCGGGCGAAGCGAAGATCGTCGAACGCTGCACGTATCCGCTCACGGGCATCGGATGCGTCAAGCGCATCTACACCGATCTGGCCACGATCGAGGTGTCACCAGTTGGGCTTGTGGCCATTGACTGGGTCGATGGGTTGTCGTTCGAGGAACTGGCCCGTTTGACACAGGCGCCACTAAGCCGTCGCAACTAAGCTGCCAGACATGAGTCGTTGCAACCCGGCTGTTGCAATCGCGGCAGCCCTCGCTGAATCCCATCGCTGTCCAGCCGCTTTCTCAATCACAACACCCCGGAGACCCTCATGAGCACCACTGCTGAACTGATTGCCGAACTCAATGCCCTGGACGATCGCCGTGCTCAAGTGACCATCGCCAAGGACCGTGCAGCGATGGACGCGATCTTCGCAGCCGACCTGCGCTATGTGCATTCATCCGGGACCGATGAAGACAAGGCCACGTATATCGAGCGCGCCTGCACCGGCTGGTACGACTATCGCGGGCTTCAGGCGCTGCGCCGCGAGTGGCGCGTCATCGGTGATATCGCACTGTGTCATGGGGATGTGAAGATCGATGTCATCGCGCGCGGCACGCCGAAGCAGTTCACCAGCCGCTATCTGCAGGTCTGGCGGCGCGAAGCCGGCGCCTGGAAGCTCGCTGCGTTGCAGTCCACGCCGCTGCCGCCTGCAGCCTGAACCCTGACCCTCTGTTGACGTGTACCCACCATGATCGATGCCCTCGCGCTTCAAACGCTCTTTACTTCCGCCCGTACACAAAATGGATGGCTGGACCAACCCGTGAGTGACGCGCAATTGCGTGAGGTCTTTGACCTCATGAAAATGGCGCCAACCTCCATGAACACGCAGCCGGCGCGTTTTGTGTTCCTGCGTACCGCAGCGGCCAAGGAGCGCCTGCGTCCGGCCCTGTCGCGCGGCAATGTGGACAAGACCATGACGGCACCGGTTGTGACGCTGATTGCGCACGACATGCAGTTTCACGAGCATCTGCCTCGGGTATTTCCGCACGAGCCCAACGCCAGGAACATGTTCGATGGCGACGCGAACCGCGACTTCAGATCTACGTTTGCGTTTCGCAACGGGACGCTGCAGGGCGCCTATTTCATGCTGGCAGCGCGAGCGGTCGGTCTGCAAGTCGGCCCTATGTCCGGATTTGACGGGGCGAAAGTTGATGCGGAATTTTTTCCCGATGGTCGTTATCGGATCAATTTCCTGTGCAACCTCGGCCATGGCGATCCGTCCAAAGTGATGGAGCGTCTGCCGCGCTTTGCCTTCGAGGATGTCTGCAGTCTGCTCTAGCGCCCCAGGCATGGCGAACTTCGTTTGCCTGCCAGAGGGTCCGGGAAATCTGTGCTGACAGTCGCTGCATCGCAGGGCTCTTGAATTCCTGATGCGGGCGCCCTATCTGCGGAATGTGGCTGCAAGACAGCCTCCCCATCACCCCTCAGGAGTGCGCACATGACCAGGATTTCCGTATACGACCCATTCGCCGAAGTGTTTCCGTCGATTTTTCGCAGCATGTTCTCCGCCGCCCCGGAACCGAAAACGAGTGCCGCAAGCGCAGCACCAGCCGTACCAACCGTGGCCATGCGCGTGGACGTGATCGAGACCGCTGAAAGCTATGTGCTGCGTGCCGATTTGCCTGGCGTGCCCAAGGAAGCCATCCAGATCGACATCGACGCCAATCGCGTGACCTTGCGTGCCCAGCCGGTGCGTGATGCCGAGCCCAAGCCCGAAGGGCGTGTGCTGCGCAGCGAGCGTTTTGATGGTCATTACGCCCGTAGTTTCGCGCTGACCGATGAGATCGATGAGTCCCGTGCGACCGCCCGCGTTGATAACGGTGTGCTCGAACTGACGCTACCCCGCAAGGCCAGCGCCGGACCCACCAGACTGACGGTGCAGTAACGCATGTGACCCAAAAATGCTGTGACGCAATGCACACTCCCCGCGTGGCAGCACGCGGGGATTTTTTTGCGACACGCATCATCGACTAAGTCTGTACTAAGGGGTTGTAACAGATGAACGGTCGCCTTCGCTCGATGAAAGGTGCTGTGCCGACCGCTACAACCCACGTACTAAGGCCTCAGCCAAGGAAATGGCCTTCAATGCCTTGGGCGTCATCGTGGGAGCAGCTGCGGTCGACTGCTGTACCGTGCGCGCGCTGTCTTCGCGTAAAGAAGACCGCTTTGACGGATTGGCTGTCGAATACAGGATCGGGTTCTAAGCACGACCTGATCTGAGCACAACCTGAGCGGCTCAGGGACACATCCGCAAGGAGCGCTCAGGCCAAAGGCCTGACTGCCCACGAGCGGCCTGCGTCACAGGCCTCGATACGAATCGCTCCATCAAAGACCGCTTCCAGCTCACGGTGCACGTGGCCCTCGTGCGCGCCACCCTGTGCCCTGACTTCACCGTCTGCAAGCACCACCACACGATCGGCTTGCAAGGCATGCGTCAGATCATGCTCAGCCGTGAGGACAGCGTGCCCTGCCTGCGTACGCAGGCGAACAGCCCGCATCAGCTGGCGTCGATACTGAGGGTCCAGGTGTGCGCAGGGCTCATCCATCAGCGTGATGGCAGCCTGGGTCGCCAGCGCGCGTGCAATCAGGACACGCTGCCTTTCGCCGCCCGACAGCTCAAATAGCCGTCTGGAAGCCAGGTGCGTGCAACCGGTGTCAGCCATGGCCTCGTCTGTCGCCCGATGATCCAGAGCGTCAGGTGATCCGGTCAGGCCGTGATGGGGCAGTCGACCCAACATCACCACTTCACGCGCAAGCAGATCGGCATCCATGGGCCCTTGCTGAGAGAGCCACGCCAGTTGAAGTGCGCGCTCGCGACGGTGCCAGGCAGACAATGCGCGGTCGTCCAGCGATACCTCGCCCGATCGCACCGCAAGCACCCCCGCAAGCGCAGCCATCGCCGTGCTCTTGCCGGCGCCATTGGGGCCGACCAGAGCTGTCCAGGTGCCCTGCGGTACATCAAGAGACAGTTCCCGCAGCACGCTTCGACCACCGCGTTCGACATGAAGCTGATTTGCCCGCAGCCGGATCGGGGCGCTCATACGAGCTCCTCTCGGGCGCTACGTCGACGCAGCAGTGCCAGCAGATAGGCGCCGCCCAGGATAGCGGTCAGCAGACCAACCGGCAGCTCGCCCGGCGCCCAGACCGTACGCGCGATGACATCGGCCAGCAGCAGCAAGGTGGCCCCACACAGGGCGCTCAGCAGCAACAGCGGCGCATGGGTCAGCGCCAGCATGCGCCGAACGAGGTGCGGTGCGGCCAGGCCGATGAAACCAATCAGACCGGCCTGTGCCACGGCAGTGCCCGTGGCCAGGGTCATCGTAGCAATCAGGACCAGTCGGTGTGCGGGGATATCGATACCCAGCGACGTCGCCGTCTCATCACCCAGTACGAGGGCGTCCAGCGCCCGCGCATGCCGCACTGCGACGCTCAGGCTCAGTGCAAGGCTGAGTCCAAGCAGGGCCACCCCGGTCCAGTCGATCAGGCTGGTGGACCCCAGCAAAAAGGATTGACGCGCGCGCAGCGCCTGCGGTGCGAAAAGTGCAACCAGGTCTGACAGCGCGCCAAGGAGCATGCCCACCACCACACCGGCCAGCAGCATGGCGACCGGCCGGTGCGTGCTGCCCGCCAGCAGCAGCGTGAGCGACGTGCCCAGTAGCGCACCGATGAATGCGGCACCTGCCAGCCCCAGCGCTGAACCCACGCCTGCCCAAGCCGCCCAGCCCACCCCGGTTGGCCAGGCGCTGCCCGCCAGCGCACCGGCGAGCGCCAGCGCAGCCGTGACCGCGAGCCCGGCGCCGGATGCGGTCCCGAGCAGGTACGGATCGGCCAGGGGATTGCGAAACAGGCCCTGCGCAATAGCGCCGGCCAGCCCGAGTGCTGCACCCGTGAGCCATGCCCCGAGCGTGCGTGGCAACCGGATGGCCCCGACCAGCGCCTGAGCGTTTTCAAGCGACCAGGACACTGAGCAGCCGTCGCTGCCGCATAGCAGTCCGGCAAGAAAGCCCACCGCACTCAGGCATGCCAGAAGGATTGTCAGACGAACTGGATTCAGGCTCATGAAGATTCGCAGCCGCAGCCCGACACTTTATCCCGGCGACCCGGACGGGTTGCGCCCAACGGTTGCCAGACACTGCGCGATCCGTTGCGAGGCTTCGCCCAGCCGCGGACCGGGTCGCACGATCGCGTCGTAGGCTTGCGGCAAGAATGGACAGGTTCGCGACTGCCTCAGAGCGCCCAGGCCTGCCCACCCCGGTCGCGATGGCATGCGGGTCACGGCATTGCGCGGGCCCATGATCCAGTCCGGCGAGGCCCTCACCACGAACTCGGGATTGAGGCGGGGGAATGCACCCATGGAGGCTGACACGATATTGCGCAGCCCGAGTGCCGTCAGCAGTTCCCCGACCACAGAGGCTTCGCTTGCAGCATGAGGTGCCTCAGACACCTCGAAGTACACGCTTTGTCCACGCACCGAGGCTGGCACGCTCGCCGCTGCCGTATCGATTTGTGTTTGCAGGTGCTGCCACAAGGTTGGACCCGACTCGGGTGTGCCCAGCAGGTTGGCTACTACGTTGAGCATGCGTCGTGTGCCCGCCATGGTGGCCGGTTCCAGTGCCACCACCTTCAGGCCGGCGGCCTCCAGTCGAGCCGTGGCCCGCCATGAAACGGGCACCAGGACCAGATCAGGGCGCAGCGCAACGATCCGTTCGATTGCAGGGTCCTCGAGCCCGCCCAACCTGGGCAAGCTGCGGATCGAGGCTGGCCAGTCCGTCGATCGATCGACCCCAACCAGACGATCGCATGCGCCCAGCGCGCAGACTGACTCGGCAAGCGAAGGCAGCAGGGCGACGATGCGACGCGCAGGCCCGGGCAATTCGACGCTGCGGCTCCGATCATCGGTCACCCGTATGGTTGCTACCGCCTGCGCTGAACGGTCTGGCACGACCGTGTGCGCCGCAGTCATCCCGGGGTGTACAGACAGTGCGGCCCAGGCTGCCGCCAGATACAGCCGGTGACGTCGGGCCGTGCGCAGGGTCATCGAGGCGCCCAGCGCAGGGTCACGAAGGCCGATCTGCCCCACTGGTTGTATCCCCACGCGGTTTCATACACCTTGTCGGCCAGGTTGTTCAGGCGGATGCCTAGAGCCAGGCTGGGTGTCAGGGCCCAGTCCGCACGCAGATCGAGGGTGGCGAAACCAGCCAGACGCAAGGTGTTCGCAGGGTCATCGAAGCGATGCGAATATGCCGACAGCGTCCCGCCCAGGCTCAGACGCCCGAGCGCCCAGTCAGCCCGCATCCGGAACGCATCGCGGGCGCGACGCGGCAACAGCTTGCCCTGGTCATCGCTGCCGGTGGTGGCATTGCGCGGGTCCAGGTGTTCATAGGAGGCACCAGCGAGCAGGCCGCTCCAGCGTCCTTCCCAGCTGAACACCGCACCATCGATGCGCGCATTTGGCACGTTGTCGGGGCGCGGGCCACTGGGGATGTAGCCCTGGATCCGGTTGTCGATCCATGCAGCGCGAAGACTGTGCGCGCCCTGGGTCCAACGCAGACTCACTTCACCGTGGCGGCCCCGTTCCGGCTGCAGATCGGGATTGCCGAACCCAGGGTAGTAGAGCTGATTGAAGCTGGGTGCAATGAAGCTCGTGCCATAGGATGCACCGACACGCCACTGCGGTGTGAGTGCAAAGGCATAGCCCAGGCTGCCGGTGTTTTGGGTGCCGTATTGCGAATTGCGGTCCTGTCTGACCGCTGCCTGCCAGGCATGCGCAGCGGACTCGCCACTCAGACCCAGGCCGACCGAGTTGATGGTCCGTTGGTCGATATCGAAGGACGCGTCGGGCATCGCCACCTGCTGTTCCAGTCGCTCCACCAGGACCACTGCGGTGCCCAGGCGCGTGGCAAAGAGATTCTCCCAGGAGAACATCTGCTGCTGGGTACGCGTGGCGCCCAGCGGCACATACGGGCTGGCTGTGGCGACGGTTTCGTAGACATCCGTCGAGCGACCATAGCTTGCACGCATGGTCCAGTCCGGGGTGACGCGACCATTGGCCTGCAGGCCCTGTACGCCATTGCGTACCCGTGCACGCGAATCGACGCCCAGTCCATCGTCATAGTGCACCGTGCTGTCCGACTGTAGTGCATTGGCATCGATGCGCCAGGCCTGGTTCAACTGCCATCCCAGCCGCACGTTCCCGCCAGTCTGACGAAAGCCGTCGGCATCCGGGTTGTACTGGTCATAGAGCACAGTGGGGTTAGTCGCCGAGAACCCGGCAGTGCCGGTGTGCGACAACTGGAAGGCGCCGTCGAATGCACCCTGTCCGAAGGCCGCGCCCGCACTGAATTGACCGAACTGTTTCGAGCCCAGTGTGAGCGAGGCATTGGGCACAAATCCGTTGCGCGCACGGCGCGTGAACATCTGGATCACGCCGCCAGCCGGGTCGCTGCCGTAGACCGAGGACAAGGGGCCGCGCACGATCTCGATGCGTTCGATCGATTCGAGGGGCAGGTTGTCGAGTGAAGGGGTGCCGACCGTGGCAGAACCCAAACGCATGCCGTCAACCAGCAGCAGCGTATGCCGAGCATCCATGCCGCGGATGAACACCGAGCTGTATTGGCCTGGCCCGCCATTGGAAGAGGACTGGATCCCCGGTTGGCGTGACAGCAGCTCGGACAGGGTCCGACCCGTGGCTCGTTCGATCTCGGTGCGGTCGATGATCGTCACCTCGGCGACCGTGTCATCGACTCTGGCCGGCACGCGTGTGGCGGTGATCGCGACCGCAGGCAGCGTGAACGGGGCTTCCGGTCGCCCGCCCGCTGATGCAGTGGTTGGTGAGACGGACTGCGCTGCTGCTGCCCCACACAAGCCTGCGCTCAGAGTCAGCCCCGCCTGCAGCGCGCAGCAAACCTTTCGGCTAAGCCTCTTGGGTAGGGGAGAAGCAGATCGCGTTGCGAGAAGCGTGACAGATGAAGATGCTGCGCGCAGGCATGCAGCACGCGACGGCGCCGTCGGGGGCGAGAGTAAAACGAACATGGTTGATGGATCCGCAGGTCGTCCTCGCCAGCTTCCCCGCTGGCACGGACACAACGCACCGGGTTTGCACCGGGTGCTCCTGTTGGCCGGTATCCGGGCTGGCGGATCAACTCGGGCGGCCTTCCCAGAAGGGAAACTTCCAGTGGCAGCTTGCTCGAGCGGGATGCGCATGTGTGCGCATCCATCCGCTTACCGTTGCGGGGGCAGCGCAGGTTGGGTCAGATCCCGAGGGGTGACCTTCCTGCTTCCCGTTTAACTCAATGTACGACGACGCGCACACCATGCACCAACGTGCGGAGGATAACACCGCGCTTGAGACAGTGTCGGCGATCATGCGATTCGCGAAATGAGCAGGCCCCACTGATCTGCGGCGTGGCATGCGCCCTGATGATGCGGTTTGCCCGAGGATGCCTGGTGGCCGCACAATGCGCGGCTTTGCCGCACTGCCCCGCGCCGATGAACGTGCCCGAACCTTTTGTGCTGATGCAGCACCTGTTGCCTAAGCGTGCGTTGACCGTGCTCGCGGGTCGCATCGCCTCAGCGCAGGCCGGCGCGTTCACTCATGCGCTGATTCGTCGCTTTGTGGCGCGCTATCAGGTTGACATGACCGAAGCGCTCGAACCGCAGATTGCGTCGTACGAAAGCTTCAATGCGTTTTTCACGCGCGCATTGCGCCCGGGTGCGCGCCCGCTGGCCCAGTCTGATTGGGTCTGCCCGGTGGATGGCGCCGTGAGCCAATGCGGCCGGATTGAACATGACCGCGTCATTCAGGCAAAAGGCCACACCTACAGTACCCAGGCCCTGCTGGGAGGCGATCAGGACCTGGCTGCGACATTTCAGGATGGGTGGTTCGCCACGCTGTACCTCAGCCCGCGGGACTATCACCGCATTCACATGCCCTGCGAAGCTGAGCTCGTGCGCATGACGCATATTCCCGGCAGTCTGTATTCCGTGAACCCCGCGACTGCCCGAGGCATCGAGGGCCTTTTTGCACGCAATGAGCGGGTGGTGTGTCTGTTCGAAACCGCACGCGGGCCGTTTGCTCTGATCCTGGTCGGCGCAACGATCGTGGGCAGCATGGCCACGACCTGGCATGGTGTCGTGAATCCGCCCCGATTCGGTGCGCCGCGTCGATGGGACTATGCGCAGGGCGCCATCCGTCTCGCTCAAGGTGCCGAAATGGGGCGCTTCTTGCTGGGTTCGACCGTCGTCATGTTGTGGCCGACAGGGCCGCTGCAGTTCAAAGCAGGCTGGATGCCCGGCACATCGGTACGCATGGGCGAGGCCATGGCGCACTCAGTCGTTGTCTGAGAAGCGAAATTCCTGCGGAAAACCTGCACTTTCTTGTGGCTTCGTGAGTAGAATCCCTCCGCATCAGCGCATTCGTGCTGTCGAACGCTGATCCGCGAACATCAAGCTCAACCCTCACAAGGACACCCTCGAGACATGGCGACCACCACCAAGAAGCCTGCGGCCAAGAAGGCCCCTGCCAAGAAGCCTGCAGCGAAGAAGGCTGCTCCCGCCAAGAAGGCGGCAGCCAAGAAAGCAGCTCCCGCTGCTGCCAAAGCTGCGGCACCCAACGTGAAACCGGCTCCGATGAAGCCGATCGCCAAGCCGCTGGGCAAGCAAGGCCTGCTGGCTCACCTGGCTGATTCCGCTGCGGTCGACCTCAAGGCTGTAAAGGCCGTGATCGCGAATCTGGAAGCCACCATCCTCGCGTCGCTCCACAAGAAAGGTGCGCGCGGCTTCGTGTGGCCCGGTCTGTTCAAGGCCACTCTGGTCTCCACCCCGGCACGTCCGGCGCGAAAGGGCATCAATCCCTTCACCAAGCAGGAACAGGTGTTTGCCGCCAAGCCGGCCAGCGCCAAGATCCGTATTCGTGCCCTTAAGAAGGCCAACGAAGCGATCAAGTGATGGCAGTACGGCAACCCTGAGCCTTGCGCCCAGGGCCCGTAAAGAAAACGGCCCGCACACGTGATGGTGGCGGGCCGTTTTCACGTGCGCCGCGTTTCGGCGCACGATGCGAACTCAGCGGTTACCCGAAATCGGTTCGCCGAAATTCGCCCACTTCTGCCCGTCGAAGCGTGACATGACGACCGTGGATAGCGGGCCGTAATCGTCAGGTGTTGTGCCGATCAGAATGCCCGGCAGAACCGTGTCGTGCCGCAAACCTTTGAGATTTGCCGCGATGCGCAAGATGTTCTCGCGGGTCAGGTTATCGCCTGCCTGCTTGAGCACGTAAGCCATCGTTTGTGCCGAGGCAAAGGCCTGCACATTGAACGGGTCGCCTGGATCGCCCTCAGGATGATATTTCTTCATGAAGGCCCGGTATTCGAGCATGCCCGGATCGTTGTCCCACTGCTTGTCGGTGGCGTCTTTCATGTACTGCGTGGTCATGACGCCCACACTTTTTTCCAGCCCTGCCGGTTTGAGCACCGTGCCCACGGTTGACGATACCGTGGTGACGTAGTGCGCAGGCTTCCAGCCCAGTTCGTAGATCTTGCGAATGGCTTGTGACGCGAACTTCGGTGCGCAGGCATTGATGAACGTATCGGCACCGCTTGCCTTAAGGGATACGATCTGCGAGTCGATGGTGGCGTCCGTCACCTCGTAAGACACCTGGGCGATCACCATTGAAGCCTTGTCCCCCAGACGCGCGCGGATCCCGTTGACGTAGTCTTTACCGAAGTCGTCGTTCTGATACAGGATCGCGATCTTTGCGTTCGGGTTGGTGCGCAGAATGTGCTCGGCAAAAATGCGGCCTTCCAGCGGATAGGTCGGTGCCCAGCCCATGGTCCAGGGGAAGCGCTTGGGATCGTTCCACTTGCCGCCACCTGTCTGCACAAAGAGGTGAGGAATCTTCTTCTGATTCAGGTACCCCTGGATCGCAGAGTTGGTGGGCGTACCCAGGCTCGCAAAGATGGCCAGTACTTCGTCCTGTTCCACCAGTCTGCGCGTGGCCTCCAGTGTCTTGGCAGGGTTGTAGCCGTCGTCCAGGCTCAGCAGCGTGACCTTGCGACCATTGATGCCGCCTTGCTCGTTGATCATCTTGAAAAAGCCCTGCTGCGCTCGCCCGATGGTGCCGTACGAGGATGCCGGACCGCTGTAGGGCATGGTCTGACCGATCTTGATCTCGGTATCGCTTGCGCCCGTGTCATATTTTTTTTGCGCCGATGCTGGCGCAGCCAGCGCAAGGCCAAGAACGGCCAGCGCGGCAACGATACGTTTCATGGTGTCTCCCTGTATGTATTGGACGTGCGTGCAGCGCCGCGAATGAGGCACCCGCACGCTTGCATCGTAACCCGACTGTTCACATCGCAGGTGCCGTCACACGTGCGGGGTTTGTCGTTTTGAGACGCTGTGTTGTGCTGCGATTCTCGCTCGGGCTTAGGATGCGGGAATGAACCCGAATCCACTCGCTCCAAAGCCCGCTGCCGGCAGCCAACGCCCCCTTGACGGCCTCACCGTCATATCGCTTGAACACGCCATTGCAGCGCCCTTTTGCACACGTCAATTGGCCGACCTGGGTGCCCGGGTCATCAAGATCGAACGCCCCGGGCGGGGTGACTTCGCCCGCGACTACGACCAGCGCGCCCGCGGCCTGGCCTCGCATTTCGTCTGGGTTAACCGTTCAAAGGAAAGCCTGACGCTGGATCTGAAGCAGCCCGAGGCCCTCGAGATCCTGCGCCAGTTGCTCACGACCGCCGATGTACTGGTGCAGAACCTCGCTCCAGGCGCTGCAGCGCGTATGGGAATGTCGTGGGAGGCGTTGCACGCGGCGCATCCGAAGCTCATCGTGTGCGATATCTCTGGCTATGGCAGTGACGGGCCGTATCGCGACAAGAAAGCCTACGATCTTCTGATCCAGAGTGAGGCCGGCTATCTGTCAGTCACAGGGACCCCAGAGGAGCCTTGCAAGTCGGGCAATTCCATCGCGGATATTGCCGCAGGGATGTATGCCTATTCGAACATTCTTGCAGCGCTGCTGCAGCGCGGCCGCACAGGGCTGGGTTCACATATCGACGTATCGATGCTTGAGGCGCTGGGCGAGTGGATGAGCTTTCCGCTGTACTACACCTACGACGGGGCTGCGCCGCCGCCACGCAATGGCGCATCCCACGCCACCATTTATCCCTACGGCCCGTTTCAGACCGGTGATGGGCGCACGGTCATGTTGGGTTTGCAGAACGAGCGCGAGTGGGTCGCTTTTTGCGAAAAGGTGTTGTATCTGCCGCAGCTGGTGACTGACCCGCGTTTTGCCAGCAATGCGTTGCGCAATGCCAACCGGGCCGATCTCTCCGCGCTGGTGCTGGACACCTTCGCAGCCCTGAGTGCAGCACAGTTGATCGAGCGCCTCGAAACAGCGCAGATTGCCAACGCGCAGGTCAACAACATGGCCGACCTTTGGACGCATCCGCAGTTGCAGGCGCGTGGACGCTTCGTTGAGGTCGGCTCGACAGCGGGTCCTTTGCAGTCTTTGCTCCCGCCGGGTGTGCACAACAGTTTCGACTACCGCATGGACCCAGTACCCGGTGTGGGCGAGCACACTGAGGCGATTCTGCGGGAGCTGGGCCGCTCAGACCGGATTGAGGCATTGCGCGCAAGCGGCGCGATCTGAACCCGTTTCACTGAACACCGATTCACTTTGTCCGCGGAGGATCAGCATGGCAGCAACCAAACAGCGTCACGTTTCGCCCCATGTGGCGGAGTACCCGCCAGGCCACTGGTCGAATTGCCTGAGGGTGGGTGACATCGCGTATGTCTCGGGCATGACGTCCCGCGCTGCCGATCTCAAGACGATCGACGGGGTCAATGCCTACGAGCAGGCGAAGATCATCTTCAGCAAGATCCGCCATTGCGTGGAGGCTGCTGGCGGACGCATGGATGATGTCGTCAAGATCACCATCTTCGTGACCGACATCGCCTACAACCAGGAGGTCTGGCGGGCCAGGCGCGAATTCTTCACAGGCGACTTTCCGGCATCCACTCTGGTGCAGGTGGCGGGTCTGGGTACTCCGCAGACGATGGTCGAGATCGATGCGATCGCGCACATCGGCTGTAGTGCCTGAGGCGTCCACCCGCAGGCTGCTCACGCAGCCTTAGAAACCCAATTCCTTGAGCAGATCGTCGACTTCAGACTGTGAGTTCACGGTGTCCGAGCGACCTGCCACCACTTGCGGGCCTTCGAGCACTTCCTGATGGCGCGACCGGTGGTCCTCAGGGGCAGACTCGAGCAGCAGTGACACCAGCTCGGCCTCGATCTTTTGCGTGATCGCTTCAATTTTGCGGCACACCTGACCGGTGAGGTCCTGAAAGTCCTGCGCCATCATGATGTCGGTATGCAGGCTGGTGGTCTGATTGGTGCGCTCGACCGTGGCGGCCAGTACGGCACGTGTCTGCACGAACAGCGTCTTGTAGCCGTGTTCGGGCCGATCGCCGCGCTCGATCAGCGCATCCCATTCGCGCAACAACCCGGCTGAATCAGCGCGCGTGGCGTCCTGCAAGGGGCTGAGTTCATCCAGTGTATCGAGCACTTTCTGGGCGCTGCGCTCGCACATCTCGGTCACATACTGCAAGCGGCTGCGTGCATCAGGAATGGCTGCCGCAATGTCCGCCAGCGAGCGATCGAGGCTGAGCGCCTCGAGGCTTTCATGCAGGTTGCGGGTGATCTGACCGACGCGGTCGCGCAGATGCTTCGCATTGCCGCAGGTGCAGTGTTCACAGACGCCGTTCGTGCCTGCGTTCTGGCACACCGGGACCTCGCCATCGGGCGCCGAGCCGGTCGATGCCACCGATGGGGCTGCAGCCGCTGGCGGCGGCACCACGACCGGCGCAGCCACGACGGCGGTGCCCGCCTGCAGTTCAGCCTCAGCGCGTACGGATTCGAACAGTGCGTCCAGGTCTTCAATCTCTTCGATACGGTCGGTGCTCATATTCATCACTCCGAACCGATCAGGCTTTCGCCGTTCCGAGAATTTTCTGGATCTTCTCTTCGAGCACGGCCTTGGAGAATGGCTTGACGATATAGCCTGACGCCCGCAGCTGAGCCGCTTTCAGGATGTCCTCCTTGCGCGCTTCGGCAGTGACCATCAGAACCGGCAATGCAGCGAGGTCAGGGTCCTTGCGGATCGCCTCGAGCAGCTCGAAGCCGTTCATGTTGGGCATATTGATGTCGGTCACGACGAAATCGAACGGGCAGGGTGCAGACAGCTTGAGCTTGCCAAGCGCCACACGGCCATCGTCGGCTTCATCGCAGTCGTTATGGCCCATCTCTTTAAGCAGGCCGCGCACGATCCGGCGCATGGTGGAGAAATCGTCGACGACGAGGAATTTCAAAGCGTCCTCACGGTGGAAGGTCCGGTCAGTGGACGATACGCGGCTCGAACTGATTCAAGCCGTTGAAATGCGCCATAAACTCCGCCAAATTGATGCATTTAGCCCAGGCTGAATCGGGCGCAACCGTGCGTCGCCCGAAATCGACCGTCGGGGGGCCGATCAGCTGCCTGGTCGCCCCGGAGCCGACGGCCCTCACTCCCGAAAGCGTGGGGGGTGCTTGTCCAGAAAGGCACGGATCCCTGCACCGCACTCCTCGCTGTACATGCTCTCGATCAGCGTGTCGCGTTCATCATCCAGTTGCTCACGCAAGGTGTTGTGCTGCGCGGCATAGGCCAGCCGCTTGATGCGGCCGTGTGCACCCGCCGGGCCGTCCGCCAGCCTTGCTGCCCATTCCATAGCCTGCTGCAGGGCTGCACCAGGAGCCGTCATGCGATTCACCAGGCCGAGCTGGTGCAAGCGCGCCACCGGAATCGGCTTTGCATCGAAGAACATTTCGAGGGCCAGCTGATGTGGCAGGGCCTGTGCAAGCCAGTGCGAGGTGCCGCAGTCAGGCGACAGTCCGATCTTGGCGTAGGACATGACCAGAGTTGCGTTCTCTGCTGCCACCAGCAGGTCACAGGCCAGCGCCACGCCCAAGCCGCCGCCGGCGGCTGCCCCTTCGACTGCCGCCAGAATGGGTTGCGGGCATTCGCGCATTGCCAGAAGCCAGCCATGCGCGGCATCGACATGTTCCGATTGGGTATGAGGCGGTTTGTCGCGCTGCTCCACCATGCGGTTGATATTGCCGCCACCGCAAAAATGCCCGCCTTCGCCGCACAGGACGATGGCGCCGATCGAGGCATCGCGCTTGAATGCACGAAACGCTTCAAGACCCTCGTCAAAGATGGCGCGGGTGAGCGCATTGCGCTGCGAGGGATTGCTGATCGTGACAACGGCGACGCGACCCTCTCGGGCGATGCGCAACCCGGGTGTGGCCGCAGTCGCGGGGGCAGTCTGAGAACTGTGCATGGCAGTGTCCTGTGAAGTGCGTAAAGCCGCAGATCAGGCGGGCCTGACCTGCGGGATCTTTTGGTCCGAACCGGCGCGCGATTCGAAGATCACCTTAACTGGCAGTCCGATGCGAACGGCCTGCGGTGGGCAGCCGGTCACGTTGCACAGGAATCGGATGCCTTCGTCCAGATCCACCAGCGCAATGACATAGGGGGTGTCTGCAGCGAAGGCGGCGAGGGGGGGACGGTTCACCACAGTGAAGCTCGCCACCGTGCCCGTGCCGCGCGCCTGCTCCCAGGCCAGATCGCTGGCGCGGCAATGACTGCACAGTGAACGCGAATAGAACTGCGCTGCGCCACAGGCTCGGCATCGCTGGAACATGAAGCGGTCCTGATTCGCACCGTCCCAGTAGGGGCGGCTGTCGGCATCTGGAATGGGGATCGGCTTGGCGAGCGGTGTGGTCATGATGCGGTCCTGAAGGGTGCTGTCGGTCCTGACAAGGCGCGGGGTCAGTCTCGTGCCATCACGATGGAGCAGTGCCCCGAAAAGATGCCGCCTAGCGTGTGGGCGAAGGCAAGCTCGGGGGCGAGCACTTGTCGTGGCCCGCATTCGCGGCGCAGTTGTCTGACCGCCTCGACCACATGAAACATGCCACCGGAGGCGCCCGAGGAGCCATACGAGAGCAGCCCGCCGTTGGTGTTCAGCGGGAACCGGCCGTCGATGGCGAATTCGCCGGCCAGCGCTGCGGGGCCCGCTGCACCACGCTCGTAAAAGCCCATGGATTCCAGGCAGATCAGCACGGTGCTGGAGAAGCAGTCGTAGACATGCGCGGTATCGATATCGCTGCGTGCTATGCCTGCGCGGCCAAACGCGGTTTCAGCTGAGTCTTTGCATCCGAAGTCGGTCAGCGAGGGCGCCATGAAGATGTGCTCGTGGGTATGGCCTTCGCCCACGCCGAGGATGCGCACTGCGGCTTTGGGCAGGTCGCGCGCCACCTCGCCCGCGCTGACCACGACCGCTGCCGCGCCATCGGAAACGAGCGCGCAATCCAGCATGCGCAGCGGCGAGGCGATCGGTTTACTGTTGCGCACATCGTCCATCGTGATGGGTTTGGTCATGTGCGCATTCGGATGCTTCGCCGCATTGGCCCGCTGATTGACTGCGACGGCGGCCATGTGATCCGTGGTCAGTCCGTACTCATGCATATAGGCCTGAGCCGCCAGTGCAAAGGCGGCCGGTACCGACAAGCCGTAAGGCTGCTCGTACTGCGCATGGGCGATATCAGCCAGGGTCGACTGTACGCGGTCTCCCAGCCCTGTGAGGCGGTTGTCGCCTGTGATGCACAGCACATGCCTGCACATGCCTGATTCGACCAAGGCCACGGCATGCGCCACCAGCAGGCCCCCCGTGACGCCGCCCATGGAAATCGAGGCGCTCACCTTTGGATGCATCCCGACGTACTCCGCGAATACGCTGCCCAGCATCAGCTGAGGCGAAGTGAAGGAATAGCCGGTGAGCAGCCCATCGATCTCGTCCACTCGAAGCCCGGCGTCGGCGATGGCGCCCAGCCCGGCTTCGGTGTGCAGGGACATACAGGTGCTCTCGGGCAGCGCACCGACTTTCGTGTCATACACCCCGCTGATGAGGGCCTTGTCGGTCATGGTGTGGATCTCCTGGGGTGGTGCTCAGTTCAATCGTGAGGTCGGCGAAGCGCGCTAGGGCCGCCACATCGGTGCGCGTGCACGCACCGGGTCGAGTAGCGACCAGTCGCCCTGCTCGACGCTGAAGCCCTGGGGAAAGGGCGGGCGAGGCTCCATCCCAAGGGATTGCATGACGCGGTCATCGCGGTAGTAGCACTGCACGGCGACACTGACCAGCAGCATGGCGCGGCCGCGGTGCTGCTGGCGAAAGTCCTGAATGGCTGATGCACGCTGCTCGGGTGCCAGGTTAGCCAACGGACCTGCTGCGACTTGATGCAAGCGCGCCAGTGCGTCCATGGCAGCTTCGGGCTGCCGCCCCAGCGTTACCAGAACGTCCGCCAGGATGAGCGGGTCGTCTGCACCCGGAACGCCATGACGCGCGCTGGCTGGAATCATGACGGACAGCAGCAGGCGCAGCGACTCGCGTTGCGCTTCATCCAGAAACGGTGCCTGTGCCACCGGGATCACAGTGGCGTGAGCTGCAGGGTTCGCGTCCGCTGCATGCGTGCCCTGAGGTGTGTTCGAGCGGATCATGAAAGGTCTGTCTGCAAGGTGAGTGGATGCGCGACGCGTCAGTCGAACAGATCGGTCAGGCGCTGCTTCATCTGGTCGGCCACATACAGGGCCAGTGCCTGGATCGTCGAGGTCGGGTTCACGCCGGCCGAGGTTACGAAGATGCTGCCGTCGACGATGAACAGGTTTTTGACGTCGTGGCTGCGTCCCCATTCATTGACCACCGAATGACGCGGGTCGCGGCCCATGCGCGCCGTGCCCATGAGATGCCAGCCGCCTACTGCAAGCGGTGCTTCACTGCTCACGTCCCACGCCCCGGCGGCCTTGAGGATCTCGGTGCCGCGGGCCACTGCATGGGCCAGCATGCGCTGGCTGTTCTCACTCAGCTGATAGGTGATCTTCGGGGCCGGGATACCGTCGGGGTCTTTCAGATCAGGGTCAAGCGTGACGGTGTTGTGGGCTTCGGGCAGGTCTTCGCAAATGGCGACCATGCCTGTGCTGCGATTGAACAGCCGTCGCATGGCGTCATGGTGACCCTCACCCCAGGGAATGCGCCCGCCACTCATGCCCGCCAGTGCCGTGAGCACCGGACCGCGGCCACGGGTGAATTCGAAGGTGTAGCCGCGTACGAAGTCGAGGTCCCGGTCGGTCTCGTAGAACTCCTGGCTCCAGATGCAATTGCCCGGGCCGCGGTAGCCATCCAGCGGGTCATCGAAATAGCCGTTCAATGCGGCGTAGGGGTGGAACATCAGGTTGCGCCCGACCAGGCCGCTTGAATTGGCCAGGCCCTCCGGGTGCTGGGCTGAGCGTGAGTTCAGCAGTAGGCGCGGCGTGCCTACGCCGTTGCAAGCGACGATCACCACTTCAGCGGGCTGAAAGTGCTCGCGACCGTCGGCGTCGAAGTAGATCGCACCGCTGGCCATGCCGTTGGTATGGGTGGTGATCTCGCGCACCCGGCAGCGGGTGCGCAGCTGTACACCGGCCCGGATGGCGGCGGGCCAGTAGGTGATGTCGGTGCTGGCCTTCGCGCCCTGCGCGCAGCCCGCAATGCAGTGACCCAGATTGATGCAGGCAGCACGCCCTTCATAGTCCTGCGTGGCCACAGCGCTGTCTGAGGGCCACCAGTGCCAGCCCAACTGATTCAGGCCTTTCGCCAGGCGTGTACCGGCCTTGCCCAGCGGCACCGGCGGCATCAGGGGGGTTTTCGGCGGATAGGCCGGGTCGCCTGCCAATCCGGAGATGCCCATCATGCGATCGTTCAGCGCATAGAAGGGCTCAAGGGTCTGATAGTCGATCGGCCAGTCGTCGGCCACGCCATCGAGCGTGCGCACCTTGAAGTCCGACGGATGAAAGCGCGGAAAGTGCCCGGCATACAGCACGGTGCCGCCACCCACGCCATTGAAGTTGGCCACCTTGATCGGTGAGCTGCGGTCATTGACCGGATAGTCCCAGGCGCTCGCGCGCCGGTTGGGGCTGAAGTTGAACTCACCCAACTGCCTTGCTTCCCAGTCGCGTCCGTTGCTGGGGTAGTCGGTGGGCTTGACCCAGTCGCCCTGCTCCAGGCACAGGATGCGCATACGGGTATCGGCCAGGCTCCATGCGATGGCGCCACCGGCTGCCCCGGCACCGATGATCAGCACATCGACCGGGTCGTGCGCCATGCGTGGTGCGGTTGCACTCATTGGCCGGCTAGCCGGAGCTGCAAGGCCTGCCAGCCGATCGATTCGGCGCGCAGATGGGCAAAGACGAATGGGCGGTCGGCAACGGCCATCGGGTGGACTCGGTCTCAAGGTTCGGCTGCGATGATCGACCCGAAGCATGCCATGCGCGATTCGCGCAGCCGGGAATCCGGAACCTCCCGGGTAGGCCTGTACTGAAGCTGGCATCATCCGGCTCAGATCAATGGCTGGATTCGGAATCCAGACGCACCCAACAAGGAGACGACCATGCGCGGCCGCGATGTGTTCATGAACAGCCTGACAGCGCACGGCGTGCGCCATATCTTCGGCAATCCCGGCACCACGGAAAGCCCATTGCTCGATGCGCTGCTGGACTACCCGGCCATCGAGTACATCGTTGCCCTGCACGAAGGCATGGCAGTGGGCGCGGCCAGCTACTACGCCCGCGCCAGTGGGCGTACCGGCGTGGTCAGCCTGCATGTGGCGCCAGGGCTGGGTAATGGCATTGGCATGATGTACAACGCGACCAAGGCCAATGCACCGCTCGTGGTGACCGCCGGGCAGCAGGACTCGCGCATGCTGCGCCGCGAACCGATTCTCAGTCACGACCTGGCCGCGATGGCTGCGCCGGTGACCAAGTGGAGCACCGAGGTGCGCAATGCGCACGAGATGGACGAGGTGATGCGCCGCGCCTTCAAGGTGGCCAACGATCCGCCCTATGGCCCGGTGTTCGTGGCCTTGCCCATCGACGTCATGGAGCAGGACACCGCGAACGTGGCGATCGCACCGGGCCGCTCGCATCGCACCGGGGCGCCGGACCCGGATGGCATTCAGGAGGCCTGCGCGCTGTTACGCGCCGCCAGGACGCCTGTGATTGTGGTGGGCGATGAGGTGGCCCGAGGCGGCGCCATGGCCGACCTGGTGGCCTTGTCTGAACGCCTGGGGGCGGCCGTGTGGTTCGAAGGCATTCGCGGACATGCGTCGTTTCCGAGCGCCCATCCGCACGCCCGCAGCAGTGTGCCGTTTGATGCAGCGGCCATCCGCAAGACACTGGGCGCATCGGATTGCGTGCTGCTGGTGGGCGGGGCGTTCTTTGAAGAGGTCTGGTTCACCGAAGGCTCGCCGTTCCCGCAGGGCGCCAAAGTCGTCCAGATCGAAACCTCCGCACGGCCGCTGGCCTTCAATCACGCACCCGATGTGGGCATCGTGGCCGGGATGTCGGCGGCGCTTCAGGCGCTTACGGCGGCATTAGGGTCGGCCGCAGATGCGGCCTGGACCGCCGCAGCCCAGGCGCGTTGTGCCGAACTGGCTGCGCACAAGGCACGCGATACGGCGGCCTACACAGCGCGACTGGAAAAAGCCTGGGCACGTACGCCCATGTCAATGCCGCGTGTGATGGCCGAGTTGCGCCGCGCCACACCGGCCTCAGCCCTGATCGTGGAAGAGTCAATCACAGCGAGCGTCGACTTTGCCGCAGCCTTTGCGTTCGACCAGCCCGATCAGTATCTGGGCGCGCGTGGCGGCGGCATCGGGCAGGGCTTGGCAGGTGCCATCGGCGCGTCTGTGGCCCAGCCTGATCGGCCAGTGCTGTGCGTCTCGGGAGACGGTTCGGCGATGTATTCGATTCAGGCCCTGTGGAGTGCCGCGCACCATCGCCTGCCCATCGTCTTCGCAATCCTCGTGAACCGTGAATACCGGGTGCTCAAGCACAACCTGGACATTTACCGTCAGCGATTCGATGCGATGTCCGAGAAGCCCTATCCGCAGATGGATCTGGCGGGTCCGCAGCTGGGCTTCGTGGAGCTGGCGGCAGGCATGGGTGTGCCGGGCGTGCGGGTGAGTGACCCCGACGCAGTGGCCGGGGCCGTGGCTGCGGCGTTCGCAGCAGGCGGGCCGCGCCTCATCGAGATCGAGATCGAGGCCAAGCGCTGAGCACTGTTGGCGCGCCGCCTGCTCTAACGATCTGATGCGACGGCCTGAGGTGACGAGGTGAACATTGGCGGTCGCATGCGCACCGCTCAGTCCTTGCCACGCTCGCGGTAATCGCCAAAGTTCGCATCGCGCTCACTCAGCAGCTTGGACACGCTGGCGCCATCGCGCCGAAAGCGGGTCATGTAGGCCTTGCTCGCTTCAGTCTGGAAAGCCAGCGCCTGAATCTCGGTGCCAGCCCGGATGGCTGCGCGCATGCCCATGATCTCCATGGCCCGGTGCACGCTGCGCTTGTTGATGGCGGCAAGCTCCGAGGGCAAGAGGGTCACACGTTCGGCAATCGCCAGCACATTCGATTCAAGCTCGGCGAGCGGATACGATCGATTGGCCCAACCGCGCTCGGCGGCTTCGCGCCCGCTCAGGGAGTCGCCGGTCAGCATCGACTCCATCGCCTGTCGCATGCCCATCATCCACGGGTGAAACTGCATGTCGGGAGGGCTCATGAGGCGCACTGGCGGATAGCCGATCTGCGCATCGTCGGCCACGTAGACCAGGTCGCAGGCGGTGGCCAGCTCAGTGCCGCCTGCCAGACAAAACCCATGCACCTGGGCGATCACCGGTTTGGCCAGATCCCACACGCGAAACCAGCCATCGACCACATGGCGCGACCAGTTCCCCAGGCCGTCGGACGTGTGATACGGCTGACCCTCGCGATTATTGGCCGACAGGTCGTAGCCTGAGCAGAACGCCGGACCGGCACCGCGAATGATGGTGACCTTGACTTCGGGATCGCGGTCATGCGCTTCCAGCGTGGAAAAAATCTCGCCGCGCAGGGTGTTGTTCAGGGCGTTGCGCTTTTCAGGCCGATTAAGCGTGATGCGTCGAACGCCTGCTGCGGGGGTATCGATCAGGATGTGCACGGGTGCGGTCATGGAGTCTCCTTGCTGTTTCGTGCATCCTAACTGACCACGTTGCGGGCCGCGCGTCCGTTATCGCCCGAATCGACCGAGGGGACTTCATGAAAATCAAATCGATCACTGCGCACTGGGTGCGCGTGCCCATTCCCGAAGCACAACAGCATGTGAGCGACTTCGGGCGCGTGAGCTCGTTTGACGCCACCATCCTGCGCATCGAAACCGCCTGCGGGCTGGTGGGCTATGGCGAGGCCAAGGAGGAGGTGGGCAGCTCGGGTAACAACCATGGGCTCACAGCGATCATCCGCCACAAGTTCGCACCGATGCTCATCGGTGAGGATCCCCGAGACATCAATCGGCTGTGGGAGGTGATGTACAACGGTGTGCGCGACCACTATGCATTGCGCGATGCGCACGTCTTTCCTATTTTGGGTCGACGTGGCATCACGGTGTCTGCCATCAGCGGCATCGACATGGCGCTGTGGGACATCCTCGGCAAATCGCTGGGTGCGCCGGTCTGGCGCCTGCTAGGTGGGCGCAAGGCGAGCTCAATGCCGGCCTATGCATCGGGTGGCTGGGCCGATGCAGCCAACATCGGCAAGCAACTCATGGGCTATGTGGAGCGCGGCGGATTCAAGGCGGTGAAGATGCGGGTGGGTGTGATTGATGGCCCGGTCAGGAACTCGGTGGCGCGTGTGAAGGCGGCGCGTGAGGCGCTGGGGCCGGACATCGGCCTGATGTGCGATGCGCATGGCACGTACACCGTAGCCGACGCCAAGCGCTTTTGCCAGCTGGTCGAAGACTTTGATCTGACCTGGTTCGAGGAACCTGTGACCGGTGATGACCATCGCGGCCTGGCCGAGGTGCGCGCATCGACCACGGTGCCGATTGCCGTGGGTGAGAGCGAGTTCACGCGCCACGACTTTCTGGATATTGCCCAGCGCGGCGGCGCAGACTTTTTCCAGCCCGACCTGGCGATATGCGGCGGCATCAGTGAGGCGATGCGGATCGGGGCGATTGCCTCGGCCTACAACCTGCGCTTAGCCCCGCACCTGTGGACCGGCGCACTTGCTTTTGCAGCAGGCTTGCATGTCAGTGCGGCTTCGCCTGCCGGCTGGATTCTGGAGTATTCGCTGGGCGCCAACCCGTTGCTGCACGAGATGGCACTCGAGAAGTTCACCGTGAAGGACGGGAGGATTGAGATTCCTGATCGGCCCGGCCTGGGTGTGACCATTGACGAGGGCTTCGTGCAGCGGCACGCGGTAGCCACGCCCTAAGTCCTCATGCTCCCGGAAAAAGAAAGGCCCGCGTGAGCGGGCCTTGTGCAGGCCAAGCGACCCGCGTCGAGGCGGGTCGTGTGTGCGGAGCTTAGTCCAGTTTCACACCTAGCGCATCAGCTTCGCGGATCCACACTGGAGCCTGTTCGCGCCACATACGCAGCGCGTCGGCCCGTCCTTTGGTGGCCGTGGGGATGGCGAAATTTTCGCGCAGCGCCCTGGCTCGCGGCGACTCATTGTTGTCGACAGCCACTTTGGAGAGCAGCTCCAGAATTTCAACTGGCGTGCCACTGCGCGCTGTGAGCGCCAGACCGCCATCGAGCGTAGCCAACTCATTTTTCATGCCCTGTTCCGATAGCGTGGGCACATCCGGCAACTTCGGGCAGCGCGTCGCCGAGGTGGCGGCGATCGCACGCGCTCCTTTGGCTGATACGGTATTGAAGGCCTGGTAGCTGCCAATGGCGACTTGCTGAGCGCCGGTGGCGAACTCGACCCACATCGGGCCTTCGCCCTTGTAGTGCACGGTCTCCACCTTGCCGCCCAGCTTGTTCAGGGCTTCGGCGAACATGTGCGGGTAGGAGGCGGGGGCATACGAGCCCATGATCATCGGGTTTTTGCGCGCGTAATCGACCAGGTCGTTGTAGTTGCGGATCGGCAGTTTGTCCTGCACCGCGACGATCAGCGGCCCGGAGGGAAAGACCGTGATCGGATCAATGTCCTTGGCCAGATCGAAGGGCAGCTTGCGATACAGCACCCGGTTCTGCCAGACCGCGCCGGTGGTCGTGGCCAACAAGGTGTAGCCGTCTGCTGGGGACTTGACCACGGCATCGATGGCGATATTGGC
>DGIT01000089.1:23998-24548 GCA_002386465.1 Burkholderiales bacterium UBA4615
TAGGGCCCGGTCTGTGCAAAGACCTGGCTCGAAGAGGCAGCCAGGCCGGCTGTCGCCAGCAGCAACGAACGGCGGGTGGTATCGGTCATTGGTCAATCTCCGTTGGGGTTGTGGCGGATCCTGCTGTCGAATCCGCTCGGTGGTGAGGGTGCAATCGAAAGCCGAGTACTTCAGTCGAGGGTCACCCCGAGTGCGGCCACTTCCTTAATCCAGACGGGCGCATCTTCGCGCCACAGGCGCAGTGCTTCAGGCCGGCCTTTGGTGGCGTTGGGAATACCGAAATTTTCGCGCAGAGCTTTGGCACGCGGCATGTCGTTGCCTTCGATGGCCACTTTTGAAAGCATTTCCACGATCTCGATTGGCACAGACGAATGCGTGGTGAGCGCCAGCCCGCCTTCCAGTCGTGCAATGGGTGCCTTCAGCCCCTGCTCGGTGAGCAATGGCAGGTCGGGCAGCTTGGGGCTGCGGATGGGGCCGGTGGTGGCAATCGGGCGCACCCCCTTGCTGGCTACGGTGTTGAAGGCCTGGTAACTGCCGACGCACATCTGCA
>DGIT01000089.1:24676-25740 GCA_002386465.1 Burkholderiales bacterium UBA4615
GCCGGCGCGTACGAGCCGCTGGAACACTCATTCTTGCGTGCGTATTCGATCAGCTCGTCGAGGTTCTTCACGCCCATCTTTTCCTGCACGGCAACAATGAGCGGGCCAGACGGAAATACGGCGATCGGGGCGATGTCCTTGGCCAGATCAAAGGGCAACTTCTTGTACATCACCCGCGTCTGCCACAGTTGCCCTGTGGTGGTTGACAGCAGGGTGTAGCCATCGGGCGGGGATTTGACCATCGTGTCGATGGCGATGATGCCGCCCGCGCCAGCCTTGTTTTCCACGACGCAGGGAATGTTGAACTTTGCCGTGAACTGCTCGGCGAACAGGCGTGCATAGGCATCGCTCAGCCCCCCCGTTTGCGCGCCCACCACGATCTTGACCTGGCGGTTCGGATAAGCCCCGGCCTGACCGTAAGCCGCTGGTGTGACGAGGCCGGAACCGGCTGCAGCGCCTGCCAAAAGAAGGTTGCGACGAGATGAGTCAGTCATTTGAAGCGTCTCCTTAGTGTGATGCGCAGTGCGCACGCCTTATTTGGAACTTCAGTCTCGGATTGTTGCCAGATGCGCAGCAGCCCGATCGGCTTAACCCTGCATATCCTGTGACTTCATGTAGAGCTTTTGCATGCCGCCCAACCAGCGGTCGTAGTCCGAGGTCTTGCGCCGCATGTAGTCGAGGACCTCGGGGTGCGGCAGGATCAGGAACTTCTCTTCGCCCATCACCTTCACGATTTCATCGGCCACCACTTCGGCACTCAGAATGCCATCGCCGCCGGCCGACCCGCCGTCGTCGGGGACCATGCCAGTGCGCACGGCCTGCGGGCACAGGCACGAGACATGCAACCCGCGCCGGCCATAGGCGATGGCCAGCCATTCGGCGATCGCCACCGCTGCGTGTTTGGTTACGCCATACGCGGCAGTCTCCACGATATTGAGCAAACCAGCAGCCGATGCGGTGACCAGAAAATAGCCCTCACCGCGTGCAAGCATCTTCTCAACAACGGCCCGCGCAGCCCATACATGCGCCATGCCGTGGATCTTCCACATGAGGTCCCAGGTGTC
>DGIT01000089.1:25897-26541 GCA_002386465.1 Burkholderiales bacterium UBA4615
GCCTGGGCGACGGGTTGCAGCCCGGCCTCGTTCAGGTCGGCGACCACAACTCCGGCGGCGCCTTCAGCGTGGAATTTCAGTGCGGTCGCCCGCCCGATGCCGCTAGCGGCCCCTGTGATGACCGCGACCTTGCCCTTGACCTTCATGAGGAGTCTCCCTGTGTGCGTGTATTCGATTGAGAGCTGATAGCCGGATCCGTGGGGTCCTGCGCCGTCTTGGCGGCTATCCTAGCTCACTGCGTGCAGGATCATTGCATGCGCCGCTTATCGATTGCACCTTCAGGAGCCGCTCCATGACCACCCCCATCCAGGCTTTGCCATCCACCCGGCGATTCGCCGGCAAGACTGTGCTTGTGACCGGGGCGGGCAGCGGCATCGGACGTGCGGCCGCGTTGCGATTCGCAGCCGAAGGCGCTTCGGTGGTCGTTGTGGACTACAACCTGCCCGCCGCGGAAGACACCGTGCTGCAGCTCAGCGCATTGCCCGATGCGCCGCGTGCGCTGGCCGTGAGGGCCGACGTGGCGCAGGAGCGTGACAACGCGGCGATGGCAGCGGCGGCCATGCAGCAATTCGGTCGCCTGGATCATGCTTTCCTGAACGCGGGTGTGGGCGGTGCATTCGGTCCGATCGAGCAGATTGGCGTCG
>DGIT01000133.1:0-305 GCA_002386465.1 Burkholderiales bacterium UBA4615
TGCCGCACCGTGGCAGGCAAGTCGTGCAGGCTGCGCAGCACCGCGCAGTGACCGGCACCGAAGATCCGCACCGCTGCTGACGCAGATGAAGGATCGAGCACGATCGCTGAGGCACGCACACCCGATCGGCTCGCGCGCAGCACCGCCATGCGGGCATCGGCGCTCAGGTAGCGCGGATCATGGATGTCGATGTCCCAGGGCTGCGCATCACCAATGAGCACGACGCGTGCGGCACCAGTGCCGGGCGCCTCCAGCGTGCGCTGCGCAGCATGTCGCAAGCTCGCACCCAGTCTCGTGGAATGAGC
>DGIT01000133.1:354-6753 GCA_002386465.1 Burkholderiales bacterium UBA4615
ATCGCGCGGGCGCTGCACGGCTCGCCGAAATCGAGCACACGTTGCACGCTCACGGCCTGTCGGCCTTCGGAGCTGAAGGCGACGATGGCCACCGACACGCCACAGGCATGCAGCGCCCGCGCCAGAAGGATGGCCACCTGACAGGATGCCTGCAGCAGGCTGATCGGCTCACTGAGGGACTCAGCGCTGCGCGTGAGCCAGCGATCGGCGCTGGAGGCCGATGCGTCGATGACCAGCATCGTGCGTTCGCCGCGGCGCTGCGGCGCAAGCCGTCGCCACACGCGTCCGTCCAGACGTATGGGCTGCCCGTGCGCAGTCGCAGCGCGCACGGCGGCGTCGAGGTCGAGCACTTCGCCCTCATCATTCAACGGACCGGCTCGCAGACGCCGCAGCCCACGCCTGCGCAAGGCCTGCACGATGCGCGCAAGGCGATTGGCATCGAGCGCGGGTTGCAGATGCGCGTCAGTCATGCCGCTGCGCTGCGTCTCGGCCTGATGTGCCCCCAGATGATCTGGTGGCCATTCGTGCACCACCGTCCATCCGGGCCGCACAGTGCCGATCAGACGATCCCATTCGGGATACCGGCAAAGGCGAACACCCGGAGCCTGTGTGACGCGGGGCGGCGGATCAGTCGATCGATCAGCGGCCCCGGCCTGCGGCTGCGCAAGGGCAGGCATTTCTTGCGGTGCGCCGGACGGCCACATCCAGCGCAGGTCGTCGCGGTAATCAGGGCCTGGCAAATAGGTCTTCGAATTGAAGCGCAGGCGCATCTAGCCAATGTCATTGCCCAGCAGCGTCGCCACGCGGCGCAATTGCACCGGATCATTCAGCTGCGACACCACCTGCCCCGCGTCATCCAGACACAGGGCCCGGCCCTTCGCGATCCAGGCATGCGGATCGTCGTAAGCCGGGTCGATCAGCGCGCGCGCCAGGCGCAACAGCAAGGTCTCGAAGCCGTTGCCGTCACTCGGGTGCACGGTATGCAGTGATTGCCACACACGCGTCAGCCCTGGAAATTCCTGACCCGCCAGGGACTCCACGCGCGCATCTTCCAGCACGCCCATCAATGCGCGCACGATTGGGCCCAGGCCGCGGCCATCGAACACAGGCGGCGAGAAGGCAAGGTGGGCCGCCGCATGGGCTGCTGCAGCCTGGTACCAGCGCAGGTCGTGATGTGCGGCCCGCGCCGGTGCAGACGCAGGCAGATGCAATCCGCGAGCGATCAGGTGCGGCGGCGCATCCCGGGAACCCGAAAGTGCTACGCCTTGCGGCGCCTGCGCCCAGAGCAACCTCAGATAGCGATAGACCGATGGCGCAGACGGGGCACGCAGAGCCGGTCGCCTCAGAAGGCGGAGTTGAGCAGTGCCTCGAGCGCTGCGCGGGTATCGGCGTCGTCGGTCAATGGCTCAACCAGCGCCATGCGACACGCGTCGCTGGCGCGCAACCCCTGGGCCACCAGCTCACCCGCTCGTACCAGCATGCGGGTGGAGGCGCCTTCATCCAGCCCCTCCCCCTGCAGTCGGCGCGTGCGCACTCCGAAACCGACGATCACCTTGGCGGCACCCTGATCGATGCCCGCCTCCTGGGCTACGATCAGGGATTCAAGCTCAGGGGCGGGATAGTCAAGCGACAGCGCACAGAATCGCTGCCGCGTAGACGCTTTCATCTCGCGCGACGCCGGGCCCGGGTTGTACGACACCACGAGCATGAAATCCGGATGCGCAGGCAGCAGTTCGTTGCGCGCGGCCAGAGGCAGCATGCGGCGGGAATCGGTGAGCGGGTGAATCACTACCGCCGTATCCGAGCGTGCCTCGACCAGCTCGTCGAGATAGCAGATGGCTCCGAAACGCGCGGCCTGAGACAGGGGGCCGTCTTGCCAGCGCGTGCCCTCGGCATCGAGGATCCACCGACCCACCAGATCGCTCGCACTCAGATCGTCATTGCAGGCCACGGTGATCAGTGGCTTACCCAGCCGCCACGCCATGTGCTCGACCAGCCGGGTCTTGCCGCAGCCGGTCGGACCCTTAAGCATGACCGGCATGCGCCGCAGGCAGGCCGCCTGGAACAGCTCGACCTCACGCCCGGCAGGCTGGTAGTAAGGCTGCTCGTCGATGCACCAGGCCGCCAGCGGCGATTCCATCCGCATGGCAGGTCAGCGATGCGTGACGGTGCTCTGGTTGGGGATCCCCTCGATTGGCGCTTCATCGGTGCCCACCGTGGTGCGGGTGAACGCTTCGACGCGCTTGCGCGTGCCCTCGGGGTCATTGATCCACTGCCCATAAAACTCGTACGGACACTTGGCCACGCCCTGATCGCCTTCGCGGGAATTGATCAGACCGGTGTAGCCGCGATGCAGCAGCTTGAAGAGGTGATTTTCACTTTGCCCGTTGCGCCTGAAATCGCGGATGAGGCTCTTGGAGAGCGCGGCATATTGCACGCCCATCTCTTCTTCACCGCACTCACCGAGCGTGCGGCCATCAAAACCAATGAGGGCGGAGTGCCCGAAGTAGGAATACACACCATCAAAGCCTGCAGCATTGGCGACAGCCACATAGCAGTTGTTGGCGAAGGCCATGGCCTTGGAGATGATGATCTGCTGCTCTTTGGCAGGGTACATGTAGCCCTGGCAGCGAATGATGAGTTCAGCGCCTTTCATGGCACAGTCGCGCCAGATTTCGGGGTAGTTGCCGTCATCGCAGATGATGAGGCTGATCTTCAGGCCCTTGGGTCCGTCGCTCACATAGGTGCAGTCGCCGGGATACCAGCCTTCGATCGGCACCCAGGGCATGATCTTGCGGTACTTCTGCACGATCTCACCCTGATCGTTCATGAGGATGAGCGTGTTGTAAGGCGCCTTGTTGGGATGTTCCTCGTGACGCTCTCCAGTCAGCGAAAACACACCCCAGACCTTGGCCTTGCGACAGGCTTCGGCGAACACGGCGGTTTCAGGCCCCGGGATGGACGCAGCGGTGTCGTACATCTCCTTGCTGTCATACATGATCCCGTGGGTGCTGTACTCGGGGAAGATGACCAGATCAAGGCCCGGCAGGCCAACTTTCATGCCCTCGATCATCTTGGCGATGTTGCGGGCATTGCTCATCACCTCTTCATGCGTATGCAGACGAGGCATCTTGTAGTTGACCACGGCCACGCCGACCGTGTCCTTGCTGCTGGAAATATCACCGTGGATCATCGCTGGCTCCGGAATCAGTTGAGGGTTCGACGCCTGGCGCGTCACATGCCTTGAGGATCAGTGGCTGATCATCCAGGGCCGCTTGCTCGGAAAAGCCTTGTTGCCGTTGGGCGCCCGTACCGTGGCGCCCCGCTTGGGCGAGCTGCAGCAGCCGCAGCCCGAGGGATGGCGCAAGCGCGCGTAATCGCCCGATCGCTTGGGCTCGTGACGCGCCCGTTCATTGGTTTCCAGCGCAGTGCGCATGCCGGTGTCGAGCATGGCCAGATTGGGCGCTGCTGCGAACACGCGCGGCGACGACTGCCCGCAGCCGGGGCAGTCGGCAGGTTCATCGCGGCGGGACATTGAACGCAGCGCATCGAAGGCCCCGCAGTCGGCACAGGCGTAGTCATAAGTCGGCATGGCGGGGCTCCGGTCGATGCGTGCGTTGAATGCTCAGGGCTTACAGGTCAGGCGACAGCGGCATCTGGATCGAGCCGTCGATATGCTTGATCGGGCCGGCCGCACTCGGGTTGATGTCGAAGTCGAAGATCTGGGTTGGGATCCACAACGTGGCACAGGCATTCGGTACGTCGACCACGCCGCTGATATGTCCCTGCACCGGCGCCGTGCCGAGGATGGAGTAGGCCTGCGCACCCGAGTAACCGAATTTCTTGAGGTACTCGATCGCGTTCAGGCAGGCCTGACGGTAGGCCACGTGCACGTCCAGGTAATGCTGGTTGCCCCACTCGTCGACCGAGATGCCTTCGAAGATCAGGTAGTCGTTGTAGGTGGGCGTGATCGGGCTGGGCTTGAAGATCGGGTTCTTGATGCCGTACTTCGCCATGCCACCCTTGATCAGGTTCACGCGCATGTGCACCCAGCCGGCCATCTCGATCGCACCGCAGAAAGTGATCTCGCCGTCGCCCTGGCTGAAGTGCAGATCGCCCACGCTCAGGCCGGCGCCATCCACATAGACCGGGAAGAAAATCTTGGAGCCGCGCGACAGATCCTTGATGTCGCAGTTGCCACCATGCTCACGCGGGGGCACGGTGCGTGCGCCTTCGGCGGCCACGCGCGCGGCCGCATCCCCCGACAGCTGGCCCAGATGCGCCGTGGGGGCGAAAGGCGGGTTGGCCAGGCCGGGCACACGCGTGGGGTTGGTGGCGATGAAATCCACCTCCCGCTTGTTCCACATGTCGAGCATCTTCTTGTCGGGCAGACAGCCGATCAGACCGGGGTGGATCAGGCCTGCGTACTGCACACCCGGCACATGGCGCGAGCTGGTGAACATGCCGTGGAAATCCCAGATCGACTTTTGCGCAAGCGGGAAGTGGTCGGTCAGGAAGCCACCGCCGTTTTTCTTGCTGAAGAAACCGTTGAAGCCCCACTGGCTGTCCTGCTTGGCGCCGACGTCGAGCAGATCGACCACCAGCAGGTCGCCAGGCTCGGCACCCTTCACGCCAACCGGGCCCGACAGGTAGTGCACCGTGCTCAGGTCGATGTCGCGCACATCATCGGCGCTGTCATTGTTCTTGATGAAGCCGCCCGTCCAGTCGTAGGTCTCGAGCACGAATTCATCGCCCGGCTTGACCCAGCAGGCCATGGGAATGTCGGGGTGCCAGCGGTTGTGCACCTTGTCGTTGGATGGCGCGGGCTGAGTCAGATCGACTTTGATGAGCGTTTCGGGCATGGCAAACCTCTGCTTGGAAAATGAGGAGAAAGAGTCTGAGGAAGCGGGCGTGTCGGTCCTGTCAGACCGACAGGTACTGCTTGATGCGTGCGGTGTCGGTGTCGGCGCGCGAGGTTTCGTGAACCAGCCGTCCACCCTCGATCACGAACAGTCGATCCGCCACATCCATCGCGAAGCTGAGCACCTGCTCGGAGACCACGATCGTGATCTTGCGCATCTTGCGAATCTCGTTGAGTGCCTTGGCGATGTCCTTGATGATCGAGGGCTGGATGCCTTCGGTGGGCTCGTCCAGCAGCAGCACCTTGGGATCGGTCACCAGAGCGCGCGCAATGGCCAGCTGTTGCTGCTGACCGCCGGAAAGGTTGCCGCCTTTGCGTGCCCGCATCTCGAAGAGCACCGGAAACAGGGCATAGATCTCGTCGGGGATTTTGCGAACCTTCGCGTTTTCCAGGCCGGTCTGGATGTTCTCTTCCACGGTCAGGGTGGGGAAGATCATGCGGCCCTGCGGCACGTAGGCGATGCCCTTGGCGACGCGCTTGAAGCTCTCGTCTCGGGTCACATCCTGACCATCGACGCTGATGGCGCCCGACCTGGCGGGCAACACGCCCATGAGCGTCTTGAAGAGCGTGGTCTTGCCCATGCCATTGCGGCCCATGATGGCCACGGTTTCGTTGGCGTTGGCCTCGAACGAGATGCCGTGCAGCGCCACGCTCTGGCCGTAGGCGGTGAAGAGGTCGTTGACCTTGAGCATGCTGGTCGACATGGTGTTCCCCTATGGATGCGCGCGGCTCAGTGGCCGAGATAGACGTCGATGACCTTGGGATCGGCCTGCACCCGGTCCATCGGGCCTTCGGCGAGGATCTTTCCCTGGTGCATCACGGTGACCTTGTCGGCAATCTTCTTGACGAAGTCCATGTCGTGTTCGATGACGATCATCGAGCGGTTCACACAGATGCGCTTGAGCAGCTCGGCGGTCTGCTCGCGCTCACGCACGCTCATGCCGGCAATCGGTTCATCGAGCATCAGCAGGTCGGGGTTTTGCATCAGCAGCATGCCGATCTCGAGCCACTGCTTCTGACCGTGCGACAGCAGGCCCGCTTCGGTGTCGAGCTGATCGCCCAGGTTGATTTCCTGGGCCACTGAGCGCACGCGCTCGGAGACCTCGTCATCGCACTTGAACGCCAGCGCACCGAACACGCTGCGCCCGCGCGGAAAGGACACTTCCAGGTTTTGCCACACCGAGAGGTTTTCGTAGATTGAGGGCGTCTGGAACTTGCGTCCGATGCCCTCGCGCACGATCTCGTACTCGGGCATGCGCGTGACTTCCTTGCCCATGAACCGGATCCGCCCGCTGCTGGCGCGCGTCTTGCCGCAGATCAGGTCAAGCAGCGTGGTCTTGCCGGCGCCGTTCGGTCCGATGATCACGCGCAGCTCACCCTTGTCCACGTACAGATTGAGCGAGTCGATCGCCTTGAAGCCATCGAACGACACCGTGAGGCCCTCGATGTCCAGAACCATTTCCTGCTTAGCCATGACG
>DGIT01000078.1:0-2354 GCA_002386465.1 Burkholderiales bacterium UBA4615
CCCGCCAGACCCAGGATCCAGGCAAAGCGCCGTGTGGCGGGTATCTCGCGAGAGTCGGTCATGCCGCACGCACCTTGAAACGATAGATCGCCTGCGTGCTGCGCAAAGCGGGTAGAAAGCCAACGGGTCGGCTGTTGGCCATGAAGGCGCGCCGCGTGACCGACAAGCCCAGCTTGTTCAGCAGATCGTCGAAATCCTGCGGCGTGGACAGGTGCAGATTAGGCGTGTCATACCACTTGTAGGGCATCTCGCGCGACATCGGCATGCGCCCGCGCAGGATCGACCAGGCATGCGACCAGTGACCGAAATTGGGAAAGGAAACGATCCCCTCGGTGCCGATCTGACTCATTTCGCTCAGCACACGCTCAGTGTGCTGCGTGGCCTGGATCGCCATGGACAGCACCACCACATCGAAGCGATTGCCGGCAAACATGTCCAGCCCAGCTTCGATGTTCTGTTGAATCACATCGACACCGCGTCGCGCGCAAGCGAGCACCTGAGTGTCGTCGATCTCGACGCCATATCCGCTGCAACCCTTGGCCTGCTGCAGATGATCAAGTAAGGCGCCATCACCGCAGCCCAGGTCCAGCACTCGAGAGCCGGGCGCAATCCAGGATGCGATTTCCGCCAGGTCCGGGCGCAGTCCTTGGGTGGGTGTGGTCATCGGCTCACTCCGGCCGCAATACGATCGAAGTACGCGGCAAGCAGCGCATGGTACCGAGCGTCGTCAAGCAGGAACGCATCGTGACCATGAGGCGCGTCGATCTCTGCATACGTGACCCGCCTGCGATTGGCCAGCAGTGCCGCCACGATTTCGCGGCTGCGTTCGGGCGCAAAGCGCCAGTCGGTGCTGAACGATGCAAGCAGAAAGTCGCACCGGGCCGGGGCCAGTGCAGCCGCCAGTTGCCCTGCATGTTCCCGTGCCGGGTCGAAGTAGTCCAGCGCGCGGGTGATCAGCAGATAGGTATTGGCGTCGAAATACTTCGAGAACTTCTCGCCCTGATAACGCAGATAGGACTCGATCTCGAACTCAACATCAAAGGTGAACTGGTAATCGCTGCGCAGCGAGGTGTCCTGTGCATGGCGGCGCAGCGTTCGGCCGAATTTCTCGGCCATCACATCATCCGACAGATAAGTGATGTGACCGATCATTCGGGCGACCTGCAAGCCGCGCGCCGGGACCGTCCCATGGTCGTAGAAGCGCCCACCATGGAAATCCGGGTCGGTGACGATGGCGCGTCGCGCGACTTCGTTGAAGGCAATGTTCTGTGCAGAGAGTTTGGGGGCGGTGGCAATCGCAATGCAATGGGCCAGCCGATCGGGAAACAGCGTGCTCCAGGCAAGCGCCTGCATGCCGCCAAGCGAGCCGCCCATCACGGCGGCGAAGCGCTCGATACCCAGGGCATCGGCGAGCCTTGCCTGTGCCCGCACCCAGTCCTCGACCGTGACGACCGGGAAGTCAGGGCCATAGGGTTTGCCCGTGGCGGGATTGAGCGACATCGGGCCGGTGGAGCCAAAACACGAACCCAGATTGTTCACACCGACCACGAAGAACCGGTTGGTGTCCAGCGGCTTGCCCGGACCGACCATGTTGTCCCACCAGCCGATGTCCGAAGGATCATCGGCAGACAGGCCGGCGACATGGTGGGAGGCATTGAGCGCGTGACACACCAGCACGGCATTGTCCCGCGCCACGGACAGTTGCCCGTAGGTCTCGTAGACCAGTTCGTAGCCGGCAATGGATGCGCCACTCGATAGCGCGAGCGGCTCATCAAAGCACAGGCGTTGCGATGTAATGGTGCCGACCGAAGCGGTCATTGCAGTGTGTCCGTGCGTCTGCATTCGTGCAGAAATAAAAAACCCGACCGGCTTGGGCTGCGGCGGTCGGGCACGGCATCACGGTGCGCCCGCTTTAGCCGTATTTTTTACGCGCCCGCAAGCTGGTTCAAATCGGCGCGAGGCGCAACCTTAGCGGCCAGCCTGCAGGCTGTCAACGCAGACCCTTCAGAGACCTCCACTGCGGCGTGGTGCCCGTCTCAGGCTTCACGCAATCGGGTCAGTCCCGCCTGTACCCGCACAGGATCGTCGGACTGAAGCAGGCGGCTGACCCGCGGTTTGAGCCGTGCGGCGTCGCACTTCAGGATTTCGCGCTTGACCCGCAACAGGCTGGCCGGATGCATGGAAAAGCCGCGCAAACCCATACCGATGAGCAAGGCGGTCGCATCGAGATCGCCTGCCATTTCGCCGCAGACCGCCACAGGCTTGCCCGCCCGCTCGGCGGCACGGATGGTCATTGCCACCAGTTGCAGCACCGCCGGATGGAAGGGATCGTAGAGCGCCGACACGGCATGATC
>DGIT01000078.1:2469-5484 GCA_002386465.1 Burkholderiales bacterium UBA4615
CCCACAGGCACACGCGGGGGTTCGGACAGGCCACGATCGATGAGCTGGCCACGTGCCTGAGCGATCAGGCGCAGTGACTGATCGACCTCATGGCCGTGCGCGAGCATGGGGATCAGCAGACGCACCGGCCCATGCGCTGCCGCCCGCAAAATGGCCCGCAGCTGCACGAGGAAAATATCGGGTTCGGCGAGGCTGTATCGGATCGCCCGTTGCCCGAGTGCCGGATTGGTCGATATCGCCGGTTCAGGGCCTTCATGCGACGCATCGAGCGCCTTGTCGGAACCGACATCGATCGTGCGGATGGTGACCGGCCGCCCCTTCATACCCAGCACTGCTTCACGGTAAGCCTCGTACTGCTCATCCTCACCTGGCATCTCGCTGCGGTTCATGAAGAGGAACTCGGTACGAAACAGGCCCACCCCGGCGGCACCAGCATCGAGCGCCTGAGCGGCTTCGGCAGGCAATTCGATATTGGCCAGCAGCTCGATCGGCACCTGATCCAGCGTGGCCGAGGGCACATGCACGAGGCGCTCGAGCTGCTTGCGCTCAAGCTGCTCGAGCGCGATGCGGTCGCGATATTCCTGCAGCACGGCATCATCGGGCGCCACGATCACCACGCCCGCCTCACCATCGAGGATGAGCCAGTCGTCGTCGCGCACGATCTGCGCCGCCTTGCCCAGTCCGACCACGGCAGGCACGTTCATGCTGCGCGCCAAAATGGCCGTGTGCGATGCCGTGCCGCCCAGGTCGATGGCAAATCCGCCGGCTCGCTTCAGCTGGAGCATGTCGGCCGGCGCAATGTCATGGGCCACGAAGATGAGTGGATCGTGACTGTGAGCCGTGCGTTCGGCCAAGGGGCGCACCGATCCGGATAGCGCCTTGAGCACACGGTCGGCCACTTGCGTCACATCGCGGCCGCGCTCGCGCAGGTACGCATCTTCAAATTGCTCAAACTGCACCGCCAGCTGCTCTGCCTGCGATGCAAAGGACCATTCGGCGTTGTGCCCGCTGTTCGCAATGACGGTGCGGGCCTGCTCGAAGAGTGCAGGGTCATCGAGGATCATGGCATGCACTTGCAAGAGTGCCTGCGCTTCGGTGGGTGCATCGGCAGGCAAATGCTCGCCGATGCTGTGCAGCTCAGCGCGCACCGTGTCAACGGCACGCTCAAGACGCGCAATCTCCGCTGCGCGCCCGGGCGCATCGATTCGATAGCGCGGCACATCGATCAGACGTGACTCGAGCACCACCGCTCGCCCGACCGCGATGCCTCCGCCAATTCCGGTGCCATGCAAACTGAACATGATGCGATGGGTGTGAGGTGAGTGCCCGGGCAGATCGTCAGCCGTCTGAACGCGCGGCGGGCCCTTCGCCAAATCCGCCCGCCACCAGCGTACTCAGGGCCGCCAGGGCCTCGTCTTCATCAGGACCGCTGGCTTCAACGGTTAGTTGAGCGCCACACGCTGCAGCCAGCATCATGACTCCCATGATGCTCTTTCCGTTAACGCGGCGGGTACCTTTTGTAAGCCACACCTCCGACTTGAAGCGGGTGGCCGTCTGTGTGAGTGCCGCCGACGGCCGCGCATGCAGGCCGAGCTTGTTCACGATGGTCACCTGAATCTGCTTCATGTCTGTGTTCCATTGGGTTCGGGCTCGATGCGGATGATCGTGTCGCGCATGCCTTCCAGAAGATGCGCCGCCACCTCTTCGAGCGGGCCCTGGCGATAGGTCAGCGCCTTGACCAGCATCGGCAGGTTCACGCCTGCCATGACCACGGTGCGATGCGGCTCAGCCAGGCGCGCAGCGATTCGCGCAGGCGTCGCACCATACAAATCGGTGAGTACGATCGCACCTGATCCGTCATTGATGCGCATAAGCAGATGCCGTGCCGCCTGCAATGCAGCCTCGGGATCTTCATCCGGGATCACATCCAGTGCGGCGAGCTGCACTGGCAAGCGCCCGAAGATATGGCGCGTGCAATGCAGCAGAGCCGTACCGAGCGGCTCGTGCGACACGACCAGGATGCCGATCATGCGGGCCGCGCTACCTCGCGCTCAAGGCCTTCGACGTACAGCCTGGCCACGTCAAAACCGGCCTGCACCGCAATTTCCCTGAAGCACGTGGGACTGGTGACATTGATTTCGGTCAGACAGTCTCCAATGACATCGAGGCCCACCAGAAAAAGGCCGCGCGCCGCGAGCACCGGGGCAAGCGTCTGCGCGATCTCAAGATCACGGGCCGTCAGGGGCTGTGCTCGCGCCGTCCCGCCTGCAGCCAGATTCCCGCGGGCTTCGCCCAGCTTGGGAATACGCGCCAGGGCGAATGGCACCACCTGGCCGCCAATGATCAGCACGCGCTTGTCGCCATCAGCAATGGCGGGCAAATAGCGCTGCGCCATCACGCTACGGGCACCGAACTGATTGAGCGTTTCGATGATGACCGAGAGATTGGGGTCATCGGCACGCGCACGAAAGATGGACGCCCCGCCCATGCCGTCGAGCAACTTGAACACCGCCTCGCCGTGATGCTTCACAAATTCACGCAAGCGGTGCGGGCTGCGGCTCACGATGGTGTCGGAGGTGAACTGCGGGAACTCGGCGATCGAGTATTTTTCGCCATGATCGCGAATCGCCCGCGGATGGTTGAACACGCGCGCGCCTTCTCGCACCGCATGCTCGAGCAACCAGGTCGCGTAGACATATTCCTGATCGAAAGGCGGGTCCTTGCGCATAAGCACGGCATCAAACGCACTCATGCGCTCGCTCACCGGCTCACCCAATTGGCACCACTGATGGGGATCGTGTCCGGCTTCACCGAGTTGCGGGCCGGACAGCGCCAGCGACTGCGCATCGGCCCAGGCATGACCGCCCCCCAGCCACAACCCGCCCAGTTCGCATACATGCAGCGTGTGTCCGCGGGCAACGGCCGACTGCATGATGGCGTAGGTGGAGTCCTTGTAGGTCTTGATGGTGTCGACCGGGTCAAGCACGATCAGGATGCGCATGGCTAAGGCTCCGA